>NZ_JBFANF010000057.1:0-84223 GCF_040674675.1 Dactylosporangium sp. NPDC049742
ATTCCTGGACACTGACCTGGAGCCTGTTCAGCCGGCACGGCTGGATCGGTGCACAGACGCCCGGCGGACCGCATGGATGCCCTCGATGCGTACGGGTGGCGGGACGGTCCGCCATCGACGACGAGGAATCCGAACGCATCCAGCCGCCGTGCAGCGTCGTCATCGACCCCGCACGTGCGCGGCACCGTCGATGCGCTCGTGACACCCCGTCTGCTGCCTGACCGGCGCGAGGTAGACCGTCCACGATGGACGGTGCATCAGTCCTTCGCGAGCCAGGCCAAAGCCGCTGCGACAAGGGCTTTCGTACCGGTGTCGAGGGTGGGCTGGATGACGGGCGCGAAGTTCGGCGAGTGATTGACGGGGATGTCCTGGGCGATTCGCCCGGCGGCCGCCGCCGCTTGGTACGCATCTGGATCGATTCCACCGATCGCCCAGTACGTGTATGGCACGTTCAGCGCGCGGGGAACATCGCTGAAGTCTTCGCTCGCGGTCTGCAAGGGCAGGTCCTGTGCCGAGTCCCCGAACACGTGCTCGAAGGCGGCACGCACGCGCGCGGTGGTGGACGGATCGTTGTCGGTGGGCGGGAATCGGTCGAAGAACTCGAAGTCCGGGCCCTTGGGTGAACCGGAGGCTTGGCACTCGGCGGCCACGATCCGCTGGATCGCGGCGAGGATCGCGGTCCGGGTCTGGTCGCTGTAGCTGCGGACGTTGAGCTGGAGAATCGCGTGGTCGTCGATGACGTTACTCTTGCTGCCTGCCTGGATGCTGCCGACGGTGAGAACCGCGGGGTCCGTCGGGGCGACCCCGCGCGATACCACGGTCTGCAGGCGCACGACGATCATTGCCGCCAGCACCACGGGATCAATGGTTGCCTGCGGCATTGAGCCGTGCCCACCCCTGCCGTGGACAGTGATTCGCATGCTGTCGGCCGCCGAGAGCACCGGGCCCGGCCGGGTCCCGACCTGTCCCGATGGGATCGGCAGTACATGCTGCGCCAGCGCCACATCGACAGTGCCGACGAGCGCGGCCAGGTCGTCGTCGACCATCCGTCGGGCGCCGTCCCCGAGTTCCTCCGCGGGCTGGAACAACGCGACGACGGTGCCGCTCCAGTCACTGGTCGCACCCGCGAGCAGGGCGCCGGCGCCGAGCAGGCAGGTGGTATGAACGTCGTGGCCGCAGGCGTGCATCACCGGCACCTCGTTGCCGTCCTGGTCGGTGGCGGTGACTGTGCTCGCATACGGCAGCCCGGTCTGCTCGCGCACCGGGAGCGCATCCATGTCGGCGCGCAGCAGCACGCTCGGGCCGTCGCCGTTGCGCAGGATCGCAACGACACCGGTGCCTCCGATTCCCTCGTGGACGTCGAATCCCCAGCCACGAAGCCGCTCGGCCACCGCAGCGGCGGTGCGCTGCTCCTGGTGGGACAGCTCCGGATGCTGGTGCAAGTGCCGGTAGAAGTCCTCCTGCCATTCCCGGACCTCACCCAGTGCGGCGAGGACGGTGGCAGTAGCGGAGCCGGAGCTCATCAGCGATCCTCCTTCCCTGCGTTGTCGTCCTTCTCGGTGACGTTGTCCTCGTCCAGCGTGGGCCCCCGATGACGGATGTGACAGGTGCCCAGGATGACGCGCAGGGGTGACCAGGCGTCGCCACTGGGCCGCCGGCGTGGCTCACATCGTTCAAATGCATGGCACCGAGCATGAACTTCCACCCGGTGCGTGCCCTGCTCGACGCGGTGCGGTCCACGAATGCGGGGGATCCTGATCGTTCGGCATGGATGCGCGACGTGTGTCCGACGTGCCGGGCGTGGCCTGACTCGATCCGGATCCGCAGCACCATCAGGAGGTTGCCCATCGGCACAGTGCCGCGGCTGCGGGGATGATCTGGCCGGCGCTGCCAGGGCCGGCACCGCCTGGTCACAGATCTGGGATGCACCTTCACCTCCGTCCGTGCATAGAACTGCCGTTCACCTGTGGAACTTGGGACTCGCGGCCGACACCTCGGCTGCAAGCAGGCGACGGGGAACTTCTCCGCGTACACCACACGCAGCGGGCGGTCCAGTCGGCCACGTCCGGCGGATGGCGGCGGTGTTGTGGCCGTCGGTTACGATGCGGGGCTCTGCTGGTGAACAGGAGATCGTCGATGGGTTTTGGTGCGGGGTCACGTACGCGAATGCCGCTGGTGGTTGCGGTGATCGTAGGTCTGATGGCCGTCGTGGTGACGTACGTGGCGCTCCGTCGCGACCCCGGGGAGACGGGCGCCGACAAGCGAGCCGGCTGTGAACCCATCGAGGTCAGTTCGTCGACCGAGAAGGCCGACCTGATGATCGAGCTGGCCCGCCGGTACAACGCGTCCGACACGCTGTACGGCGGCAAGCGGTGCGCGTCGGTGACCGTGCACCGGCTCACGTCCGGCGCGGCGGCGGAGGCACTTGGTTCCGGCTGGGATGAACAGCGCGACGGTGGCCCGGCACCGCAGGTGTGGACGCCCACCGCATCGTTGTGGCTCCAGTTGGCCCGCCACCGGGAGACCGCCGGCGGCAAGCAGGTGGTGCCGGCGGCCGGCGCGCAGATGCCGTCGATCGCGCAGAGCCCGTTGGTCATCTCGATGCCGAAGCCGATGGCCGAGGCGTTCGGCTGGCCGAACCGCGAGTTCGGGTGGAGTGACGTGCTGGCGCTGGCGTCCGATCCGCAGGGGTGGGGCCGGTACGGCCATCCCGAGTGGGGGCGCTTCTCCTTCGGCAAGGACAACCCGCACCGGTCCACGTCCGGCCTGGCCGCGACGGTGGCCACGTACTACGCGGCGACCGGCCTGTCCCGCGAGTTGACGCCGGCCGATCTCACCCAGCCCAATGTGATCAACTTCGTTCGCGGGGTCGAAGCCGGCGTCCTGCACTACACCGACGATGCGGTGAAGTTCCTCGCCAACCTGGCCGAAGCCGATGCCAAGGGCGCCGCGATGTCGTACGTGAGTGCCGTCGTGCATCAGGAGCAGCTCACCTTCCTCTACAACAAGGGCAACACCACCGGCGACCCGAAGGTGACAGGCAAGCCGCCCACGGTGCCGCTCGTGCCGATGGTGCCGCGGGACGGCACGCTGATGCTCGACCACCCATACGTGGTGCTGCCTTCGGCCAGTGACGCCCAACGGGAAGCAGCCGCGGACTTCCTCGCGTTCCTGCAGAAACCGGCCCAGCAGGCCGCGTTCGCGGCGCTGGGCTTCCGCGACCACCAGGGCAACGCCGGCCCCGAACTGACGCAGACCCTGCAGATCCCGGCCGGGCAGAAGCTCAGCCTGATCCAGCCACCCGTCGGAGAGGTCCTGGACAAGATCCTCGCCGGCTGGGACGACCTGCGGAAGAAGGCGAGGGTGCTGCTCGTCCTCGACGTTTCGGGCTCGATGAAGGAGAAGGCGGCCGGCGACATCAGCAAGCTGGAAGCCGCGAAGAACGCGGCGATCGCGAGCCTCGACCTGCTGCATCCCGACGACGAGGTGGCACTGTGGACGTTCACGGGGCAGCGACCGAACGGTGCGCAGCCCTACACCGAGCGGCTGCCGATGTCGCGCGTCGGTGACGCGAAGCAGCAACTCACCGGCATCATCCGGGCGCTGAGCGCCGATGGCGGCACGGCCCTGTACCACACGACCCGGGCCGCCGACCTGTACATGCGGGAACGGCTGGACGCCGACCGCATCAACGCGGTCGTGCTGCTCACCGATGGGCGCAACGAGTATCCGGCCGACAACGACCGGGCGAAGCTGCTCCGCGACCTGGACGGGTCACCCCTGGAGAACTCGGTTCGCATCTTCGGGATCGCCTTCGGCGAGGAGGCCGACCTGGACACGCTCGAACAGATCGCGAAAGTGTCGCGCGCAGCCGCCTACGACGCGCGCGACCCGGCCAGCGTCGACAAGATCTTCAGCTCGGTGCTGAGCAACTTCTAGCGGGCAACGTCCGACCAGCGCGTCTTCAACGGTCGAACACGACACCGAGGGCCACCCGCACCGTGTGCACGATCACGGCGACCACGGCTCCCGCGGTCAGCACGGCCGCCGTGCTCGCACCGGCGAGGCCGCCGGCCGTGCCGCTCAGGGCACCGAGCAGCACGGCCGCCGCCACACTCCACGGATCGGTGAGGTGGCGGCGGATCGATCGCCCCCGCCCCGGTTCGACGGCCTCGTCGACGCGCGACGCTTCGACGCCGGTCGTGGTCAGGGCCTGGATGTCGGAGCCTGCCGTCGTCGAGGCCGGCGACAGCTGCACGACCCGCTGCGGCGAACCCTGCGGCACGGGTGCCGGGTCGGCGGCGGTTCCACGGGCCTGCGCAACGGACACCTGCGACCCGGCACCGGCGGGCAGCCTCATCGTGACACCGGTCGGCGTGCGCTCCTCGCACGCGTCGAGCAGGATCAGTGCACCCTCCGTCACCACGAGTTCGGGCTGCTCCAGAACCGTCGGCGGCATCCCGAACGCGCGGTGCAGCAGCGTCGCGACGAGTGGGACGCGGCTCGACCCGCCGACGAGGAAGATGCCACCGACGTCGGACAGCCCGATGCCGGCGCTCTGCACCGCGGCGCGGGTGACCGCGACCGTCCGCGCGATGACCGGTTCGGCGAGCTGCTCGAACTCGTCCCGGCTCACCGGAACGGTGTCGTCCAGGATCGGCAGGTGCACCAGCGTCTGCGAACGCCGGCTCAACGACTCCTTGGCCAGCCGGACGTCCTCCCACAGCTGCCACCTGGCACGGCGGTCGGCGGCGGTGGCCGGTCGCCGCAACCGGTCCCAAGCGTCCGGGGCCCGCTTCGCGATCAGCCGGCCCAGGTGCTCCACCAACGCGGCGTCCAGGTCCAGGCCGCCCACCTCGGGCAGCCCTTCACTGGCCAGGACCGTCAGCGCTCCTGCGGGGCCGCGGCGAACCACACCGGCGTCGAACGTGCCGGCCCCGAAGTCGTACACCACCGCGCACTGACCCGCGCCGACCCGGCCGACCTGGCCGAGGAAGTAGGCGGCGGCAGCGATCGGCTCCGACACGAGTGTCGGGCTCGGCAGGCCGGCACGGACGACCGCCGCGGTCATCCGGCTCAACCGCGACGTGCCCCAGATCTCCGGATGCGTGACCACGACACGATCCGGGAGCTGGCCGGCGACCTGCCGCGCCTCCGCCGCCACCCGCCCCAGCACAGCGGCGACCAGGTCGACCACGTCGGTCTCGTAGCCGCCGAGCAGGACGATCCCGTCTGCCATCCTTCGCTTCGGGTTGGGCTCGTACCGATCCGGATGCACCCGCGCCGACCGCACGGCTTCGGCACCGGACAACACGTCGCCGAGGCCTTCCAGGAGTACCGCCGACGGCAGCAACGGTGACCCGTCGAAGAGCAGGGAACGTGCTTCACCGCCGCCGCGCCGCACCATGGCCACGGTGTTGAAGGTGCCGAAGTCAATCCCGAGCAGCACATCGTGAGCCATCGTTGCAGCGTACGCGGCCCCCGATTGCCGTCCCGTCTTGATCGGTGCGTCCTGGTGGCTCGGGGCGCGTTCAGAATAGCGCGGGACAATGTTTGCCTGCACAAATGCCGAGGTGCGGACGCCGGCCGACGATCGGTCAGCCGAGACGGTGGGCTCGGCGTTGGACGGCCGCCACGGTAGGCACCGGACATGGCGCGCCGCGAACGCAGCGGTGACGCACCGGCGCAACGAGCGGAAACCGGCAGGTCATCGGCGGTTGGATGATCCACTGGAACACGTGATTTCCGCGTGCCCGGATGCATTGACGTGGCATGGATCACGGCTCTATCGTGAACCACCAGTTCACTGAGTGATCCGATCCAACGGTTCACTGAGTGAAACACTACTGCCGGACGACGGCTCCCGAGAGGTTTCGGAGAGTGCCTGCACATGACCGCGACAAAGATCGTTCCGCCGCCGAGCGCGGCCGAGACGGGTCGAGCCCAGCGCGGGCGGCAGCAGCTGGCGCGGGGCCGGTCCCTGCGTGGGCCTAGCGTGAAGAAGCACGTCATCAACACCGTCGGCTCGATCGGCGTCCTCGCGGTGCTGGCCGGGCTCTGGGAGGGGTACAAGGCGCTGGGCCAGGCGTTCGACGACGTCATTCCCGGCACCCGGATCGGCTTCCCGGTGGCCACCGACGACCTGTCGATGCCTCACCTCTCGGCGATCCTGGGCTCGCTGGTCGAGCCGGCCCGCCGCGGCGACCCGACGACCCTGGCCGCATACCTGATCGGCGAGACGACGGTGACGCTGCGCGAGGCCCTCTACGGCCTCGTCGCCGGCTCCGTGCTCGGCCTGCTGCTGGCGGTCGTGTTCCTCAACGTCGTCCCGGTCAGCAAGGGCCTGATGCCGTGGCTGGTGGCCTCGCAGACGGTACCGCTGGTGGCCATCGCCCCTATGATCGTGATCTGGGGCGGCAAGGCCGGCGCCCCGCCGTGGATCGCCGTCACCGGCATCGCCGCCTACCTGGCCTTCTTCCCGGTCACCATCAACACCCTGCGCGGGCTGAAGTCGCCGCAGAAGGTGCACCTGGAGCTCATGCACAGCGTCGGGGCCAAGCGCCGCCAGGTGCTGTGGTGGCTGCGCATCCCGGCGTCGCTGCCGTTCGTGTTCTCCGGGCTCCGGCTGGCCGCCACGGCGAGCGTCGTGGGCGCGATCGTCGGCGAGCTGTCCGCCGGCACCGGCCGTGGCATCGGCCGGTCGATCCTGACCTTCGCCTACTACTACTCGAACGGCCCCGAGAAGCTCTACGCCGCTGTCCTCGTCTCGGCGGTCGCCGGCATCGTCTTCGTGCAGCTGCTGGGCCTGATCGAGCGCTTCGCGCTGCGACACCGCCATGCGTGAGCACAAGCAGAAGCCTATGGCTCGGACCGCCTCACCTGCGGACCGTTGCCGCCAGACATCCCGACGCCCGTGGGGCAAGACCGCACCGAACCTCACCATTGCCTGGAGTAGCTGATGACTGAGCCCGCCATCATCTCCGTCCGCGGAGTCAACAAGGAGTTCAACAGCGGCGGCAAGCGCTCGGTGACCGCACTGCAGGACATCGACCTGACGATCGAGCGCGGCGAGTTCGTGTCGCTGCTCGGCCCGAGCGGCTGCGGCAAGAGCACCCTGCTGCGCGTGCTGGCCGACCTGACCGAGCCGACCAGCGGCACGGTGACGCTCAAGGACAAGACGCCCCGCGCCGCGCGGGCCGACCGCGACTACGGGATGGTCTTCCAGCAGGCCGGCCTGTTCGACTGGCGCAGCGTGCAGCGCAACGTGGAACTGCCGCTGCAGGTCGCCGGGGCCGACAAGGCGACCCGGCAGGCCAAGGCCCAGGAGATGCTGGAGCTCGTCCGGCTCTCCGAGTTCGCCAAGCACTTCCCGTGGCAGCTCTCCGGCGGCATGCAGCAGCGGGTGGCGATCGCCCGCGCGCTCTCCGCCGACCCCGAGATCCTGCTCATGGACGAGCCGCTCGGTGCGCTGGACGAGATGAACCGGGAGCGGCTGCAGGGCGAGCTGCTGCGGATCTGGGCGGACACCCGGACCACGGTCGTGTTCGTCACCCACAGCATATCCGAGGCCGTCTTCCTGTCCTCGCGGATCGTGGTCATGACGGCCCGCCCGGGCCGGATCGCGGCGAGCATCGACGTGGACCTGCCTTACCCGAGGACCGCGGCCACCCGTACCACCGATGCGTTCTTCGCCAAGGTGACCGAGGCCCGCACGGCGCTGCACAGCGAGCTCGCCGGGCAGGCCGTCTGATGGCCGTCACCCAGGCCGTCACCCAGGCCGCCCCGCCGTCTGCGCTGCGTACCCAGCTCGGCCGCATCCTGCCGATCGCCGTCACCGCTGTGGTGATCCTCGGAGTGTGGCAGCTCGCCATCGTCGCGTTCGACGTGCCGTCGTTCATCCTGCCGACGCCGACCGCGATTCTCTCCGCGTTCGCCAGCCAGTTCACCACGATCATGTCGGCCTCCCGGATCACCGTCGAGGCGGTGCTGCTCGGCCTGCTCATGGGCGTGGCCGGGGGCGTCGCGGTGGCCCTGGTGCTGAGCCGGTTCCCCAGCATGTCCGGGCCCGTGCTCACGGTCGCCGTCATCGTCAACTGCGCCCCGATCGTGGCCCTGGCCCCGATCTTCAACAACTGGTTCGGCGTCACCAGCCTGGTCTCAAAGGCCGGCGTCGCCGCCGTGATGGTGTTCTTCCCCGTCCTGGTCAACACGACCCGGGGACTGCTCCAAGTCTCACCCCTGCACCTGGAGCTCATGCAGTCGCTGGCGGCCAAGCCCCGACACGTGGCGCTGATGCTGCGGCTGCCCAACGCGCTGCCCTTCCTGTTCAACGCGCTGAAGCTCGGCTCCACCCTCGCCGTCATCGGCGTGATCGTGACCGAGTACTTCGGCGGGCCGAGCAACGCGCTCGGCGTCTACATCGCCTATCAGGCGGCCCTGCCCCGGTTCGAGTACGCCTGGGCCGGAATCCTCGTGGCGAGCGCCCTCGGCCTGGCCATGTTCGGGATCGTGTCGCTGCTGGAACGCCTCCTCATGCCCTGGCACGCGTCGCTGCACGACGAGAACGCGTAGCCAACACACCCCCCCCAAAACGCTTCAATTGGAGTCAGCATGTCAATTCGGAAAGGGTTCAGCGTCCTCGCGGTCACCGCGCTGCTCGCGTCCGGCTGCGGCGGCATGTCCGACACCGGCACCCAGGCCGCCTCCGACGCCGGCAAGGACTGCACGTCCAAGACCAAGGTCCGGGTCGTGCTCCAATGGGTCGCCCAGGCCCAGTTCGCCGGCTACTACGCGGCGAAGGACAAGGGCTACTACGACGCCGAGTGTCTCGACGTCACCATCCAGGAGGGCGGCGTCAACATCGTCCCCCAGCAGGTGCTCTCCTCGGGCAACGCCGAGTTCGCGGTCAGCCACGTCACCAAGACGATGGCCACCCGGGAACAGGGCGCCGACCTCGTCAACATCGGCCAGGTCTTCCAGCGCGGCGCCTACCTGCAGGTCGCGTGGGCCGACTCCGGCATCAAGACGCTCGCCGACCTCAAGGGCAAGAAGGTCGGCAGCTGGGGCTACGGCAACGAGTTGGTGCTCTACGCGGCCATGCGCGGCGCCGGCGTCGACCCGCCGAAGGACACCACCATCATCCAGCAGCCGTTCGACATGTCGCTGCTGCTCAAGCGCGAGGTCGACGCCGCGCAGGCCAAGACCTACAACGAGTACGCCCAGCTGCTGGAGACCAAGAACCCGAAGACCGGCCAGCTGTACCAGCCGTCGGACTTCACCGCGATCAGCCTGCAGGACTCCGGCTACACCAGCCTCGAGGACGGCATCTACAGCCGCGGGGACTGGCTCAAGGACCAGGCCAACCAGGACACCGCGGTGAAGTTCCTCAAGGCCACCTACCGCGGCTGGGCCTACTGCCGCGACGAGCTCAAGGGCTGCGTCGACACGGTGCTGGCGCACGGCAGCGCGCTCGGCACGGGCCACCAGACCTGGATGCTCAGCGAGGTCAACAAGCTTATCTGGCCCTCGCCCAAGGGCGTCGGGGCGATGGACCAGGCGTCGTGGGATTCCACGATCGACATCGCGACCAAGGGCGGCGTGCTCAAGAGCAAGCCGGACGCCAGCGCGTTCCGCACCGACCTGTCCGACAAGGCCCGCGAGGAGCTCAAGGCCTCGGGCGTGGACGTCATGGGCACCGGCTACAAGCCCGGGACGCCGACCATTACAGAGGGCGGCAAGTAGCCGAGCGGGTAGACGTCCCGGTGGTGCGCCGGGCCTGCCAGGATGGCATCGAAGATTTGGCCGCTGACGACGGCCCGCGGATTACGGGAGGAACTCGATGGCATCTGGTGAGGCCGGTCTGGTCCGGCGCACCATCTGGCTGCTGCGTGCGGTGGCCGCCCACCCCGAGGGCGTCGGCCTCAGCGAGGTCGCGCGCGAGGCGGGCATCCCGAAGGCGACCTGCTACCGGGTGCTGACGGTGCTGGAGCGGGAGAGCTGGCTGACCCTCGACCCGGTCACCCGGCGCTACCGCGTGTCGCTGGGCCTGCTGTCCATTGTGGGCGGTCTGCTCGACGGCGGCGGCGCCTACGGCCACATGCGCGACGTCCTGCGCGGCCTGGCCGGCGAGACCCGGGAGACGGCGGGCTTCGACGTCCTGCTCGCCCCGAAGGTGATGGTCGTGGCCCAGGTGCCCGGACCCTCGCTCATCGGCCAGACCCTCAAGCCCGTGCCGCGGACCCAGCCCGTGTGGGCCACGTCCACCGGCAAGGTGCTGCTGGCCGCGCTGGAGCCGGCCGAGGTCCGGGCCGACTTCGCCGAGGAGTTCGCCGCGCACGCCCCGCCGGAGGTCGGCGACCTGGACTCGTTCATGGGCTCTCTGGCCACAGTCCGTGCCCGCGGGTTCGCCTTCGCGTACGACGAGCTCGAGGTCGGCGCGGCCTCCGTGGCGGCGCCGGTGAGGGTCCGGGGCACCACGCCGTACGCGGTCTGGATCGGCGGCCCCACCTACCGGCTCACCCGCGACCGGATCGACGAGGTGGCGGAGTCGGTCATGAAGGCCGCCCGGCAACTCAGCGAACTGCTCAGCAATACCGACATCGAGCTCCCCAGCGGGCTCGGCCGGCTGCAATAGCGCCGGCATGGACCGGACCGGGGCTGCCCGGCCGGTGGAGGAGGAACGCAATGGCCGCATTTGACGAGGCGCTGGCCGCGGCGACGGTGGTGGCCGGCCGGGTGCCGAAGGGCCTGTACATCGACGGCGAGTGGCGGTCGGCCCAGGGTGGCGGGACGCTCGCGGTCGAGGACCCGGCGACCGGCTCGGTGATCGCGGAGGTCGCCGACGCCTCGGTCGACGACGCCCTCGACGCCCTGGCCGCTGCCGACCGGGCCGCGCGGGCCTGGGCCGCCACGGCCCCGCGCGAGCGGGGCGAGGTGCTGCGCCGGGCGTTCGAGCTGATGCTCGCCCGCCGCGACGACCTGGCCGGGCTGATGACCCTGGAGATGGGCAAGGCCGTCGCGGAGTCGCGGGCCGAGGTCACCTACGCCGCGGAGTTCTTCCGCTGGTTCGCCGAGGAGGCGGTCCGCATCGACGGCGGCTACCTCCCCGCGCCCGGCGGCGGCTCCCGGGTGCTGCTCATGCGCCAGCCGGTCGGCCCGTGCCTGCTCATCACCCCGTGGAACTTCCCGATGGCGATGGGCACCCGCAAGATCGGCCCGGCCCTCGCGGCCGGCTGCACCGTCGTGGTCAAGCCGGCCAAGCAGACCCCGCTGTCGATGCTCGCGCTGGTGGCGATCCTTGAGGAGGCCGGCGTCCCGCGGGGTGTGGTCAACCTGTTCACCACGAACCGCTCGGGCGCGGCCAGCTCGGCGCTGCTCGACGACCCGCGGCTGCGCAAGGTGTCGTTCACCGGCTCGACCGAGGTGGGCCGGACCCTGCTGGGCCAGGCCGCCCAGCGGGTGCTGCGCACGTCCATGGAGCTCGGTGGCAACGCGCCCTTCCTGGTCTTCGAAGACGCCGATCTCGAGCTCGCCATCGAGGGTGCCGTCCAGGCCAAGATGCGCAACGTGGGTGAGGCCTGTACCGCCGCCAACCGCTTCTATGTCCAGCGCTCCGTCGCGGAGCAGTTCGTCAGCGGCCTGGCCGAGCGCCTGGGCCGCCTGCGCGTCGGTCACGGGCTCGACCCCGCGACCGAGGTGGGCCCGCTCATCGACGGCAACGCCGTGAAGTCGGTCGGCGAGCTGGTCTGCGACGCGACCGCGGCCGGCGCCCGGGTCGTGACCGGGGGAGCGGCCGTCGACGGCGACGGCTACTTCTTCGCCCCGACGGTCCTGGCCGACGTGCCCGGCCACGCCCGGACGGTCCGCGAGGAGATCTTCGGCCCGGTGGCCCCGATCGTGGTCTTCGACGTCGAGGACGAGGCGGTCGGCCTGGCCAACGCCTCCGAGTACGGCCTCGCCTCCTACGTCTTCACCGAGAACCTGGGCCGCGGCCTGCGCGTCAGCGAACGCCTCGAGAGCGGCATGGTCGGGCTCAACCAGGGCGTCATCTCCAACCCGGCGGCGCCGTTCGGCGGGGTGAAGCAGTCCGGGCTCGGCCGCGAGGGCGGGCGGGTCGGCATCGACGAGTACCTGAACATCAAGTACACGGCCGTCCGGGCGAGTTGGTGACCGGCTTTATCCTGGCCGGCGTCCAGTGGGAACCGGTGCTCGGTGACGTCGAGGGCAACCTCGCGGCCTCGTCGGCCTGGATCCGGCGGGCCGCGGCCGAGGGGGCCCGGCTCGTCGTCCTGCCCGAGGCGTCCTCGGCCGGCTACGTGTTTGAGGACCGGGCGGAGGCGGCGACGTACGCGGAGCCGATACCCGACGGCCCCACGAGCACCGGCTGGGCCGCGCTCGCGGCGGAGCTGGGGATCTGGATCGTCGGCGGCCTGACCGAGCTCGACGGGGACCGGGTCTACAACTCCGCCGTGGTGCTCGGCCCGGACGGCCACCTGGGCACGTACCGCAAGGCCCACCTGTGGAACGACGAGAAACGCGTCTACGACCCGAACACGGCCGGCTTCCCGGTGTTCGACACCCCGCTGGGGCGCATCGGCGTCGGCATCTGTTACGACGCCTGGTTCCCCGAGATGTTCCGCAGCGCGGCCGTACAAGGTGCGGATCTTCTTGTGCTGCCGTCGAACTGGGTGCCTGTACCCGGGCAGCCCGACACCGGGCCGGCGATGGCGCACCTGATGTGCATGACGGGCGCGCACAGCAACCAGTTCTTCGTCGCCGGCGTCAGCCGGATCGGCGTCGAGCGCGGGCAGGAGTTCGTCGGGCGATCCGTGCTCGTGGGGCCCGACGGCTGGCCGCTGGCCGAGCCCGCGAGCCGCGACCGCGAAGAGCTGGTGCTGGCCGAGGTCGACCTCATCGGCACTCGGCGGGAGCGGCGGGAGAACCCGTTCAACCAGCCGCTGGCTGACCGGCGGACCGACCTCTACTCGAGCTGATCTCGGGTTCTCACGGCTCTTGACAGTCCCCCGCAGTGTCTACAGTATTTGAACCGACGGTTCGTTCAATGAACCACAAAGGAGTGATCGTGATCAGGGTCCGGAAGATCGTTCGCCACCTCGAGGAGACCTGGCTCGAGAACGGTCAGGACGTGCAGCCCCACCACCGCGTCGCGTTCGTCGGGGTCGTCATCGAGAACCCCTACCCCAGCGAGTACGTGCAGGATCTGGTGACCCTCGCCGACGAGCTGGGCGAGGAGATCGGCAGCCTCATCGGCCCGGCCTGCGTCGAGCTGCTGGGCGACGAGGTCGAGGCCTTCGGCAAGGCGGCGCTCGTCGGCATCGACGGGGAGCTCGAGCACGGCTCGGCGCTCATTCACAACCTGCGGTTCGGCAACATGTTCCGCAACGCCGCCGGCGGCACCGAGCTGCTCCCGGCGGCCGAGAAGGTCGGGCTCACCGGCAGCCCGATCGACATCCCGCTCAAGCACAAGCTGGACTCGAAGACCCGCTCGCACCACCAGACGGTGACGCTGCAGGTCGCCGACGTCCCGCGCCCCCGCGAGATCTTCGTGATCGTCGCCGCCGCCAACGCCGGCCGCCCGCTCGCCCGCCTCGCCACGTTCGGCGCCGAGGTCAAGGCCGGCGCATGACCATCACCGAGAACCAGATCGGCACCGACGCCTGGACCGCGGAGCGGGTGAAGGCGGTCGACAAGGAGTACGTCATCCACTCCTGGTCGGTGCAGGGCTCGCTCGACCCGATCCCCGTCGCCGGCGGCTCGGGCTCGTGGTTCTGGGACTACGACGGCCGCAAGTACCTGGACTTCCAGTCGCAGCTCGTCAACCTGAACCTGGGCCACCAGCACCCCCGCCTCGTCGAGGCGATCCGCGCCCAGGCCGAGGAGCTGTGCTACATCGGCCCCGGCTTCGCGGAGCGTTCGCGGGCCGAGCTCGCCGAGATGATCGCGAACCTGACGCCCGGCGACCTGAAGATGAGCTTCTTCACCACCGGTGGTGCGGCGGCCAACGAGAACGCGGTGCGGCTCGCCCGCCACGTGACCGGCCGGCACAAGATCGTCGCCCGCTACCGCTCGTACCACGGCGCCACCGCCGGCGCGATGTCGCTCACCGGCGACCCGCGCCGGTGGGCCGCGGAGCCGGGCATCAGCGGCGTGGTGCGGATGCTCGACCCGTACACGTACCGCTGCCCGGCCGGGCACCCCGACCCGTGCCCGGTCTGCTCGGGCGGGCCGCACCTCGAGGAGATCCTGCAGTACGAGAACCCCGAGACGGTCGCCGCCGTGATCGTCGAGCCGGTCACCGGAACCAACGGCCTGCTCTACCCGCCGGAGGGGTATCTGCGGTCGCTGCGCGAGGTCTGCGACCGGTACGGCATCCTGCTCATCTTCGACGAGGTGATGGCCGGCTTCGGGCGCACCGGCGAGTGGTTCGCCTGCAACCACTGGGACGTCACGCCCGACATCCTCATCACCGCCAAGGGCCTGAACTCGGGCTACGTCCCGCTCGGTGCGATGACGGTGAACGAGCGGATCTCCGAGTGGCTGCGGACGAACATGTTCTGGGGCGGCATGACCTACGCCGGTCACCCGCTCGCGTGCGCGTCCGGCGTGGCCTCGCTGCGGATCATGCAGGACGAGGGCATCGTCGACAACTCGCGGGCGATGGGCGAGCGCCTCGGCGCCGGCCTGGCCCAGCTGGCCGAGCGGCACCCGAGCATCGGCGACATCCGCGGCCGCGGCCTCTTCTACGGCGTCGAGCTGGTGAAGAACCGCGCGACCAAGGAGCCGCTCGTCCCGTTCAACGCCAAGGGACCCGCGGCCGCCCCGGTCGGCAAGCTGCTCAAGGCGGCGATGGAGCGGGGCGTGTACCTCACCGCCAACTTCAACGTCCTGCGCCTCACGCCGCCGCTGGTCATCAACGCCGCCGAGATCGACCTGGCGCTCGGCGTGCTCGACGAGGTCCTCGCCCTCGCCGACGAGCACTACCAGGGCTGAACGCGACACAGGCGCAGTGACAGGGGAGTGACATGGGATCGACACTGATTCGCGGCGGTACCGTCGTCAACGCCGACTCGGCGATCCGCGCCGACGTCCTGGTGCGCGACGGGCGGATCGTCGCGCTCGGTATCGGTTCGGACTGGACCGCCGACGAGGTGATCGACGCGACCGGCATGCTCGTCATCCCGGGCGGTATCGACGCGCACACGCACCTGGAGTACCCGATCGACGGGTTCACCACCAGGACGGCCGACGACTTCTACACCGGGACCGTCGCCGCCGCGCACGGCGGCACCACGACGATCCTGGACTTCGTCAAGAAGGAGCCGGACCGGTCCCTGTACGACACGTACCTGCGCCGCCGCGACGCGGCCCTGGAGCGCTCGGTCGTCGACTTCGGGCTGCACGCCATCGTCCCGCCCCGCGCCCAGCAGCCCGACGTGCTCGACGACCTGCGCCGGCTCGCCGGCGAGGGGGCGGCCAGCTGGAAGTTCTTCATGGCCTATCCGGGCACCCAGATGGTCGACGACGGCGAGCTGCTGGAGGGCTTCGCCCTCGCCCGGGAGCTCGGCGTGCTGCCGATGGTGCACGCCGAGAACGGGCACATGGTGGCCCGGGAGACCCAGCTGCTCATCGACCGCGGGGACACCGCCGAGCACTTCCACGCGACCGCCCACGGCCACGACTCCGAGGCCGAGGCCGTGCACCGCGCGATCGTGCTCGCCGAGTCCGTCGGGGCGCCGCTGTACGTCGTGCACGTCTCCAGTGCCGCCGCGGCCGACGAGATCAGCCGGGCCCGGGCCGACGGCCGCCGGGTGTGGGCGGAGACCTGCCCGCAGTACCTGCAGGTCGCCTACGAGGACTACGAGGGCCTGGGCGAGAAGGCCGCGGCCTACCTGTGCTCGCCGCCGATCCGCGAGCGCAGCAACCAGGAAGGCCTGTGGAAGGCGCTCGTCACCGGCGCGATGGCGACGGTCGCGACCGACCACGCGGGCTTCTGCCTGCACCAGCCCGACGACCTGCCCCCGCAGAAGCTGCGCAGCCCCGGCTACTTCCCCAAGGTGCCCAACGGGGTGCCTGGCATCGAGGACCGGCTCATGGTGCTCTGGGAGGGCGGCGTGGCGAGCGGGCGCTTCGACGCCTGCCGGTTCGTCGACCTGGTCTCGACCCGGCCGGCCAAGCTCTTCGGCCTGTTCCCCCGCAAGGGGATCGTCGCCGTCGGGGCCGACGCCGACCTGGTCGTGTGGGACCCGAAGGCCGACCACGTCATCACGACCGAGGGCACCCACATGCGCACCGATTACAACCTCTACGACGGGATGCGGGTGACCGGCAAGCCGGTCCACGTCTTCTCCCGCGGCGACCACCTGGTCGGCGCCGACGGCTCCTTCTACGGCGCCGCGGGCCGCGGATCCTTCGCCGAGCGCGGCGCGCCGCACCTCTTCTGAACGGATTCTGAACGGAGCGATATGAAGATTCCTCTTGGCATCCACGTCGGCGAGCGGCTCAGCCTCGAGCAGACCTACTGGCAGGCCGAGTTCGCTGACCAGAACGGCTTCGAGTCCGTCTGGGTCGCCGAGGGGCGCCTCGCCCGCGACGGCATCGTGCCCGCCGCGATCATCGCGAGCAAGACCCGCCACGTGAAGATCGGCACCGGCGTCGTCAACAACAAGAGCCGCAACGCCGCGCTCATGGCGGTCACCTTCAAGACCCTCGACGAGGTCGCGCCCGGCCGCGCGATCCTGGGCATCGGCGCCTGGTGGGAGCCCCTCGCGACCAAGGTCGGCCAGCCCCTGGTCAAGCCGATCGCGTCGATGCGCGAGTACATCACCGTCCTGCAGGCGTTCTTCCGCAACGAACTCGTCGAGTTCGAGGGCGAGTTCGTGCAGATGCGCGGCGTGCGGTTCGACAGCATGTACCGCGAGAACAAGCCCGTCGACATCCCCATCTACATCGGCGCCGTCGGCCCCAAGATGCTCGAGCTGGCCGGCGAGATCAGCGATGGCGTGCACATGGACTTCCTCCTGCCGCCGTCGTACCTCGTCGGCGCCACCGCGGCCATCCAGCGCGGCCTCGCCAAGCGCACCGACGGCAAGACCTCGATCGACCTCACCCAGATCGTCTCGTGCAGCATCAACGACGACGACCCGCAGGAGGCCATCGACGCGTGCAAGGCGTTCCTGACGCTGTACCTCTGCCAGCAGCCCCACATCGCCGAGCACTGCGGCGTCGAGCGCGAGCTGGTCGACCGGCTGCAGAAGATCGCCGGCTGGCCCGCGACCCCCGAGGACATCAAGCGCGCGATGCGGCTCGTCCCGAACAGCCTGGTCCAGAACGTGACCGCCTGCGGATCGACGGACGATGCCTTCCAGAAGCTGATGTCGTACCACGAAGCCGGCGTCCGCAGCCCGATCATCTCGACGCTCGGGGACAAGGAGCAGACCCTCACCCGGCTCGCGCAGGCGGCCAAGGCATGAGCGTCACGACGATCGCCGTCATCGGCGGCACCGGTCCCCAGGGCCGCGGCCTGGCCTACCGACTGGCTCGCGCCGGACACTCCATCGTGCTCGGCTCCCGCGCTCGTGAGAAGGCCGAAGCCGCCGCGGTGGAGCTGCGTCGGGAGCTCGAAATCGCGTCCGTGGAGCTGCGGCGGCAGGCCGGGGACATCACCGGCGCCGCGAATCTCGACGCGGCCGCCTCCGCCCCCGTGGTGCTGCTCGCCGTGCCCTACGACGGCCACACCGAGCTGATCACCGGGCTCGCCGGCGCGTTGGCCGGGAAGATCGTCATCAGCTGCGTCAACCCGCTCGGGTTCGACAAGCAGGGCCCGTTCGGCCTCGACGTCCCCGCGGGCAGCGCGGCCGAGGAGGCCGCCTCGCTCGCCGGCGCGGCGACGGTGGTGGGCGCGTTCCACCACCTCTCGGCCCCGCTCCTGCTCGACCCGGACGCCGACCTGAGCCACGAGGACGTCCTGGTCTGCGGCGACGACCGCGAGGCCAAGGAACTCGTCATGGGCCTGGCCGCGGACGTGACCGGCGGCCGAGGAGTCGACGCCGGCCGGCTGCGCCTGGCCCGTCAGCTGGAACCGCTCACCGCCGTGCTCATCTCGGTGAACAAGCGGTACAAGACCCGGTCCGGGGTGGCCATCACCGGCCTGCCCCAGACCGCTCACGAGAGGGTCCCCGCGTGAAACTCGCCGCGCTGCAACTTCGGCCCTCCGCGGACCGCACCGAGACGATCGGCCGCGCCGCCGACCTGATCGACGCCGCCGCTGGGGACGGTGCCCGAATCCTGCTGCTGCCGGAACTCTTCGCTGTCCCGTTCGTCCAGCCGGAGCCGGACCTGGACTACTTCGAGCTCGCCGAGCGCCTCGACGGCCCCTCGAACCGGATGGCCGCCGCTCGTTCCCGCCGGCACGGCATGACCGTCGTCTCGTCCATCTTCGAGGCCGCGGACGTGCCCGGGGTCTATTACAACACGGCGTGCACCTATGTCGGCGGCGAGCTGAAGTCGGTGTACCGCAAGTCCCACCTGCCGTTCTCCAACGGCTTCCCGGAGAAGTTCTACTTCCAGCCGGGCGGCACGGAACCCGAGGTCGTGGACACCGGCGAGACGGGCGTGGGCACCATCATCTGCTACGAGCGGCACTTCCCCGAGCTGAGCCGCATCGTGGCCCTGCGCGGCGGTTCGGTCCTGTGCGTGCCGGTGGCCTCGGCGAGCGCCCCGATGCGCGAGGTTTTCCAGCTGGAACTGCGCGCCCACGCGGTCTTCAACGGTCTGTTCGTGATCTGCTCGAACCGGGTGGGCCGGGAGGGCGCGAAGGACTACTTCGGCCTGAGCGCGGTCTACGGCCCGGACGGCGACGTGCTGGCCCAGGCCGCGGACGACACGGACGGCCTGGCGGTCGCGGAGGTGGACCTCAGTCTCGTCGACCGTACGCGCCGCAAGCGCCCGTTCCTGCGCGACCGGCGGCCGGAACTCTACTCCCGCCTGACGAAGATGGGCCCGACGGCCCCCTGATCCGGTGCGGCGCATGCGATGTCGTGTCGCATTGCATGCGCCGTGCCGCTCCACCCGGGCGGCGGCGCGGTCCCGAACGGTGTGTTGCGGCGATCATCGGATGTCCCGGCGGGAACCTGTGGTCCAACCTCAAACGCAGCCTGGCCAACCGTGCCCCGGCACTATCAACGACCTGCTCCCCGCGCGGGCCGCGCGTCGGGCGACCGGCGTCGCCGCCGTGCCATCCCCGCCGATGCACACGTGGTCGGGTCCGGTGCCCAGCGGGACACCGGACCCGACAGTTGCGATCAGGGAGCCCAGAAGTTGCCGCTGACGACGATCATCACCTGGAGCTGGATGCTCGTCGAGTAGTAGTCGTTGCTGGTGAACGACGTGTTGACCATCTTGGTCCACAGCGCGTCGAGCCACGTCTGGCTGCCGGAGTCGGTGAGCGCCGCCACCGCGAACGGTGCGAAGAACGCCGGCTCACTGCCGGAGGAGATCGCCGTGCCGCTCAGCGAGTAGCCGACGGCGATGCTGTTCGGGTTGCCGCCGGTCTTGCCCCGCACCCAGGTGTTGAGCTTGCGGGCCGAGGCGAGCGAGGCGGCGTTGCCACTGGTCACCGCATCCGTGCCGATACGCCACGGGGTGCGGCAGGAGTTCCAGAAGTACTTGCCGTCGTTCGGGTCCTCGAGCACCTCGCCGGGCGCCGGCCGCGCCGTGGTGTTGGTGTCGACGACGAAGTCGGGCAGCAGTCCGGTGCTCGACGCGTACCGGCTCTGCAGGTCGGTGATGAGGCTCTGGTGCGCGGTGCGGATGGTGTCCCACGCCGTGTCACCGGTGGCCGTCTTGAATGCGCGGAAATGGTCGATCATGAAGTCGGACGGCCGGGTGGTCCAGTAGAGGCTGTCGCCCGGGGTGCTCCAGTCGCCGAGGAGTAGCAGATGGGTCGTGGGGTTGACCTCGTTGGCTTTGATCGCATTGATGTGCCTGATGGCCAACTGCTTGTAGTTGTAGGTTCCGGCGCTGCCCCACTGCTTGTCGGCCAGAAGTAGCCCGTACGCGACGTCGAGATCCCCGTCGGTCGCCGAGTCCGAACCGTTGACGCTCTTGCAGGCCGTGTCCTGCTCAGCTGCGAGCAGATCGGGATTGTGTACGGACGGATGGGCCAACATGTATTTGACCAGCCCGTCGAAGACGGTCTTCGCGTTCGGGTCGGCGCCGGCCATGGTGGCCACGATCACCATGCCGTAGCCCTGCGCCTCGGCGACATAGGGGTGATCGGCGTCTGGCGAGATGATTTCGTACCAACCGTTGCCGCAGTTCTGCCTGACGAACGCGGCCTTCCACTTGTTGTAGTAGGTGACGACCGCCTGGTCCACAGTGGACTGCGTGCCGCTCGGCCTGAGCGTGCCGCTCGCATAGGGGAAGAGGTGACTGCCGAAAGGCACGGCCGGACCGCCCGGCGGCGGTCCGGTGTCCACGGCGACGCTGAGCTTGTCGACGTTGGGCCCGCCGTTGGCGGTGGTCGCGGTGGCGCGGATCGTGTTCGTGCCGGCGCTCACCGCTGCCGTGACCGTCTTGGTCTGCCAGGTGTCCCAGTTGCCGGTACCGGGGAAGGACAGTGCGCCGGAAACCACCGTGCCGTTGACGGAGATGTCCATCGGCCGGTTCGTCGTGGTGCCGTTCGCATACCGCAGGACGATCGTGGCCGTGCCGGCCGCCGACGCGGTCACCGACCACTGGACGTAGGAGCCGCTGACGTTGTCGTAGTTGACGAATCCGGTGCCGGTGTAGCCGGTGTGGTTGGACTCGACCGCACCCTGCGAGATCGTCGCGCTCTCGGCCTGATAGTCCACGGACGGCGCCGCCGCTGCCGCCGGTGAGGTCAATGGTGACAGCGCCACGACCAGCCCGACCGCGGACAGCGCCGAACCGAACTGTCTGAGCTTCATGGGATTCCCTTGTCAGCCGGTGTACTGGACGAGCACCTTGGTGTACGCGTATGCCGCTTGCGAGACGCCGCTGCACGAATCGGCGTCGGAGCCGCTGCCGCAGGCCCGGTCGCGGTTGACCGACCAGAACGTCAGGCGGGCCAGGTGGTGCTGTTGCGCGTACGCCAGGATCGTCTGGAAGTCGGCGAGCGTGACGGTCTCGTCGGTCTCGTCGGTCTTGCCGTTCATCGACGAGATGCCGATCCTCGTGTAGGCCACGGCATCGCTGTAGCCGTAGGCGTTCTTGACGGCGTTCTTCAGGCCGTCGGCGGCACTGACCGACGCGGCGCCCATCGTGCCGCTGTGCCCGCCGAAGTCGAACGGCATGATGGTCCAGCCGTCATTGTTCAGGCCGGCCGCGGCGCCCTTGTTGATGAGATCGACGCCGTCGGAGTCCGGCCCGGTCGGGGTCGTGCCGAACGTGACGAACGTCTTGATGCCGGGGTTGTTGGTCTTGATCGTCTTCAACGCGGTGATGACCCGCTGCCGGACGGTGGCGTTGGAGAACTCGGTCGCCTCGATGTCGATGTCGATCGCCTTGAGCTGGTATGCGTTGATGACCTTCTGGTACGCGCCGGCGAGCGCGGATGCCGACGAGCACTTCTCGCCGAGCTTGTTGCCGCTCCAGCCGCCGAAGGACACGATGATGTCCCCGCCGGCGCCGCGGATGGCGTTGATCTTCGCCTGGTCGTCGCCGCCGGTGAGCGGACGCGAGCCGTCCCACAGCGGGTTGCATCCGCCGTCGGAGAGCATGAAGGCGAGCGTGAAGAACTTGATGCCGGTCGCCGACATCACCGAGGTCGGGCTCTGCGGGTTGCCCCAGCCGAAGTACTCGTACGGCGCGACGGCCATGCTGGGCCCGCCGGTACTGCCGTCGACGACCGTGAGCTTGTCGACGTTGGGTCCGCCGCCGGCCGTGGTGGCGGTGGCCCGGACCGTGTTGGCGCCGGCGTTCAGCGTTGCGGTGACGTTGACGTCCTGCCAGGTGTCCCAGTTGCCCGTGCCGTTGAACGCCACGCCGGACGCGACGGTCGTGCCGTTGACGCTGATGTTCATCGGCCGGTTCGTGGTCGTACCGTTGGCGAATCTGATGGTGAGCGTCGCGCTGCCGGCGGCCGCGGCGGTCACCGACCACTGCACGTACGAGCCGCTGACGTTGTCGTAGTTCACGAATCCGGTGCCCGTGTAGCCGGCGTGGTTGGACTCCGCCACGCCCTGCGAGATGGTGGCGTTCTCCGCCTGGTAGACCGTCGTGGCGGCCTCGGCGGACGGGATCTGCAGTGCGAGTGGCGTCAGCGCCGCCACGACGCCGACCGCGAGCGCGGTCACACCCGCGCGCCTGCTCATGAGTCGCATCGTTCCTCCAGGGGTTCGGAATCGACTAACTGATCGTGATCCGGAAGATCTGGTCGGAGCCGGCGGCCGCACCGCCGTTGTTGTCGCAGTTGGTGGTCGACAGCCACAGTTGATCGGCGCCCGGCACCTTGACCACGGTGCGCAGCCGCCCGTACGTGCCGACGTAGTACGCCGTCGGTGTGCCGGTGTTCTCGCCGTCGAGCAACGGGATCCGCCACAGCCGCTGGCCGCGCAGCGCCGCCATGTACACGACGTCCCGGACGATCGCGATCGCGCTCGGCGAGGCGGTGCTCACCGACCACTGCCGCTTCGGGTTCTCCATCCCGGAGACGCTGCAGGTGCCCTCACACGTCGGCCAGCCGTAGTTGCGTCCCGCTTTGATGAGGTTGAGCTCGTCGAACTGGCTGTTGCCGAACTCGGCCTCCCACAGCCGACCCTGCGAGTCCCAGGCGATGCCCTGCGGGTTGCGGTGGCCGTAGCTGTACACGAGCGTGCCGAACGGGTTACCGGGCGCCGGGGTGCCGTCGGTCTTCATCCGCAGGATCTTGCCGTTGAGCGAGTTCTTGTCCTGGGCGAGATTGGGCGTCTGCGCCTCGCCGGTGGTCGCGTAGAGGTAGCCGTCGGGGCCGAACGCCAGGCGACCGCCGTTGTGGTAGCGGTTCTTCATGATGCCGGTGACCAGCGACGTGTACGCCGAGAGCGTCGTGCCGTTGTAGGTCATCCGGGCGATGCGGTTGCCTTCGGCGGCGGTGTGCATGAAGTACACGTAGTGGTTGCTGTTCCAGTTCGGGTCGACCGCGACGCCGAGCAGGCCGCCTTCGCCGTTGGTGGTGACCGTGTTCGGCACGGTGCCGACCTGGGTCCGCGCGCCACTCAGGGTGACCTTGAAGACCTTGAACGAGTCGCGTTCGGTCGCGATCGCCGTCTGGCCGTCCGGCAGCCACCCGAGTCCCCATGGGATCGTCCAGCCGGTCGAGACGGTGGTGATGCTCGAGGGCACGCCCCCGCTGCACGCGGTGGTGGTGATGGTTCTCGCGTTGCTCGGCGAAGAGGTGTTGCCGGCGGCGTCCTTCGCGACCACGGTCAGCGTGTACGTGGTGTTGCACGCCAGTCCGGTGACCGTCGTCGAGGTCACGTTGCCGACCGACTTGAGCACCGAGCCGCCGGCGCCCAGCACGTCGTACCCCGTCACGCCGACGTTGTCGGTCGACGCGGTCCACGACGTGTCGACGGAGCTGCCGGCGACGTTGGCGGCGGCGAAGCCGGTCGGCGCGGAGGGCGCCTGTGTGTCAGAGCTGGCGAGGGTCCGGCAGATCGCCTGCGGGCTGCTCGTGGACACGTTGCCTGCCGCGTCGCGGCCGAAGACCGACAGGCGGTATTCGAAGTTGGGCTGCAGGCCGGTCAGGGACTTCGCGGTGGCGTTCCCGGCGGCCTCACCGATCTTGTTGCCGTCGTGGTAGATGTCGTACGCGACGACGCCGACGTTGTCGGTCGAGGCACCCCACGACAGGTTGACGCTGTTCTCGGTGATGGTGCCGCAGGCGGGCTGTCCGGGCGCGGTCGGCGGTGCGGTGTCGCCGGGGACGCCGGTGCTGAGCCGGTCGACGTTGGGCCCGCCGTTGGCGGTCGTGGCGATGGCCCGGATCCGGTTGGTGCCGGCGGAGAGGCCGACGGTCAACGTCACCGTCTGCCAGGTGTCCCAGTTGCCGGTGCTCGGGAACGACAGGGCACTGCGCACGAGGGTGCCGTTGACCGTCACGTCCATCGGCCGGTCGACGCTCGCGCCGTTCGCGACACCGTTTGCGTATCGGATGGCGACGCTCACGTTGCCCGCGGTGGCGGCCGGGATCGACCATTCGACGTAGCTTCCGACGATGTTGTCGTAGTTCACGAAGCCGGTGCCGGTGAACCCGGTGTGGTTGGACTCGACCGCGCCCTGTGAGACGGTCGCGTTCTCCGCCTGGTAGTCCGACGTCGGCGGCGCGACGTCGACGTCGATCCGGTCGACGTTGGGGCCGCCGTTGACGGTCGTCGCGACGGCACGGATCCTGTTGCTGCCGGCGTTCACCGCAGCGGTGATGGTCTTGGTCTGCCACGTGTCCCAGTTACCGGTGCCCGGGAACGACAGCGACGTGGCGACCGCCGTGCCGTTGACGCTGACGTCCATCGGCCGGTCGGTTGTGGTGCCGTTGGCGAAGCGCAGCCCGATCGTCGCGGTGCCCGCCGTGGCGGCGTTGATGGTCCACTCGACGTAGCTGCCGGTCGCGTTGTCGTAGTTGACGAATCCTGTTCCGGTGAAGCCGGTGTGGTTGGACTCCACGGCCCCGCCGGAGATGGTGGCGCTTTCTGCCTCATACCGGGTCGCGGCGGCCTGTGCCGGTTCCGCCAGCGGAAGGATCGCGGCCACCACTGCTGCCGCCAGCAGCGGAGTGATCCAGCGTCTCGCCTGTTGTCGTCCTCTGGAACCCATCGAGCCTCCAAAGCCTGAGGAGCCTTGAATTGTTAGGCAAGTTGCCTGACAGTTAATACAGATGGGATCACCGCATCGACGGACGTGTCAAGCGTTTACGAACGTCAATCTCACGGCTCGGCCGGCGCGCCGAGGCGACGCCGTTGGGCGCCATATTTCCTCAGGAGAGGGTCTTGGTTGGGGACACACCGCGCTCCGGAGCGCTGCCCACGGCGCCGTTGCATTGAGCGTTGACCACGCCGGGCGGGCGCTCGATCGCGTCCGGGTCGCCGCCGGCGCACCGGGCCAGCAGTTCGATCAAGGCGGTCCGTGGCACGTCGGCAGGTGGCGGGGCCGGACGTGCTGCGGTCGGCTACCCGGACGGCTTGCGAGCCGTGACGATCGTGAACCACTCCGGTGTCGGAACCTACAAGGTCCATGACTCGAACGGCGCGGAAAACGGCTGCAGCTACGCGGACATGTCCGGCTCGTAGTTCCAGTTCGGGGTGCGCTTCACGCTGCGGGTGTGCCTGCGAAACGGCGCATCCGGCGCCAACGTGTACTGCAGCGCGACGAAGAGCGGCTCCATCGATTGACGCAAGCTGTTCCCGTGGTCGCGTGGCCGCATCGGGCCTGTCCTCGCCGATGCGGACCTCGTCACGACCATGCTCGACGCCGGCGTCAGCCGCCGCGACGTGCAGATCGCTGCCCGCCACGCCGACCCGCGAACGACGATGCGGTACGACCGGGGCCCGCAGCAACCTCGACCGGCACCCGAACTACATCCTCGCCGCGTACATGGCCTCCGGCACTGGTCGCGGCTCACGACTTTTGGCCGATGAGCAAATATCCGATCAACACCAGGGTGGTCCGGCCCTTGGCGTGCATGATGTTTCCGTGACTTATCCTCCTCCGCTGTACCACGACAAAAACGGCGAGATCAGCGCAGCCTACCGCCCGGACGGCACCGCGCCGGACCTCGTCTACCCGAACGGCACTCGAGTGCACTATCTGTCCACCGGCGCGTCGACCGGTGGCCTGTTCGGTCTGTACCGATGGGAGTGCGGACCCGACGTGACCGGACCGGAACCGCACTTCCATCGGTCGTTGACGGAGTCCTTCTACATTCTGTCCGGCACCATCCGAATCTATGACGGAAGGCGCTGGATCGACGCCGAGCCCGGAGACTACGTGCACGTCCCAGCGGGCGGTATTCATGGGTTCAAGAACGAGTCCGGAGCGCCAGCGTCGATGCTGCTGCACTTCTCGCCGGGCGCACCCCGTGAGGGCTACTTCGAAGGGCTGGTCCAGGTCGCGCAGATGGGCGAGGAGGAACGCGCCGCGTTCTACCAGGAACACGACAACCTCTGGCTGACCTGACCGGCACCGCCCGCGCTCAGACAAACATACTGTTCTCCCGCCGAGCGTGCGCGCCGATCCTTCGGCGCATCCCGCTGGATGCCGCGGCGGCGGCGTGACCCGGCGACCTGTTCGCTGAACGCTTGACGCAGCCGGAAGGACAAGTCGCAGCCTGAGCCTTGGGCTCGCCCACGGCGCGCTACGAGGCACTCGCCCCAGGGCTCGCCGCGCCGGCCCTCGTCGGCGCGTTGAGCTGGTGGCGCGGCCGCAACCGGTCGCGTGGACGACAGCGGACAGCGGCTCCGCAGTACCGAGCGCTTGGCATCACTGATCGAGGTCCGCGCGGTTCAGACGGCGTTCATTCGCTGATCGTCATGCGGCAGCGCTGTGGGTGACGCGGGCCCGGGTCACCGCGGCCCGGCTCAGCCGGGAGCCGACCGACCCAGCCGTTGGCCGGCGACTCTGGGCGGCGGCCGAGGAACTGACCGGCGTCAGCTACCTCTGAACCTCCCCCCGCGGTCAGCCGAGCGGGGCGGGCCGGGCCGCCGAGTCGGCGTCGTAGTAGTGCACGCCCGAGCTGGTATTGCGGCTGAGCCACGCGAGCATCTCGTTGACCTGGAGCGCGTACCATTCCGTGTACCCGCATGCCGCGCAGATCCACACCTCGAAGCGCCCGGCCTCGATGCGCTTGCCTGTGCTCCCGCCGTCCGCCGATCCGGAAGCCCACCGAGCGACGGCCGGCAGGACATCGACGACGTTGCGGTTGTCGGGTTCGGGAAGCATGACCGGATCGATGTGCCACAGGCGCGGACACTGACACTTGGCACAACGACGACTCGTAGGCATGAGCGCACTGTAGGGGCCCGCCCCACCATCCTCTGACGCGTCCGCGACAGGAACGCGGTCAGGCTTCGGCCGAGGCCCGCGTGAAACCGCGGGCCTCGCGGCCCGCCAGCCGCAGCGGCCGGACGCCGCGCCGCCGCCGGCAATCGACGCCGCCCCGGTGCCGATCACGCTGTGGCGCGTTGCCGACCCGCCCGACCGAGGAACCTTACGGAACGCACGGCTGGCGGCTGCTGACCGAAGCGGAGCACAGCGGCTTCCAGCTGTACGCACACGTCACCGTCGTGGACCCCGAAGCGCCGGCCGAGCATCGCAGCTTTCCGCAGCCGGAGGCCGCCCGCACCGACCTGCGCCCGCGCCAGCACCTCCTGATCTTCGCGCCGCCGGGCAGGGACCCGCAGGTGCGATCCCAGACCGCCGGGCGGCGGACCGCACGCATGAACCGCCCGGCTGGCGCCGATCGCCGCCGGACCCGAACCGGCACACACCGCCGCGTCCCACCGCATCTGAAGGAACGACATGCCGCCTCGTACGACGCCGACCCCAGCCACCCGGAATGCCCGACGAGCATCCGAGTCATGACCTGGGTGTGGGACCAAGCCGGGTCGGCGGCAGCGAACACCTCGTCCTGCTGGCGATCGCCGCCCGCCCCGCGGCGCGAACCGGAAATAGTCCTGACGCGCGCGAGCCGGACGGCGCACACCCCGCCGGGCTTCCGTGCGGTGATACGCCCGCCGGTCAGACGACGGTGCAGGGGATGCCGTTGAGCGTGAAAGCGGCCGGTTCGGCGGTGCTCCCGGAGTGGGTGCCCTGGAAGCCGAAGTCGACGGTGGCCCCGGGCGCGAGCGTCGCGTTGTAGCTGACGTTGGTGGCGCTCACCTGGCCGCTGGAGGGTGAGAACGTGGCGTTCCAGCCCGAGGTGATCGCCTGGCCCGAAGGCAGGGTGAAGCGGAGCGTCCAGCCGTTGATCGTCGAGGTGCCGGTGTTGGTGACGCTGATGCTGGCCGTGAACCCGGAGTCCCAGGTGTTCATCGTGTACGCGACCCGGGGGCCCGTGCCGCCGATGGGTGACTGACTCGGCGTGGGAGAAGGCGTGATGCTCGGCGACGGGCTGGACGGCGGGGTGTCGCTGACGCTGGCCACGAAGGTCATCGCGCTGCGGGCGGGCAGCGTCGCCGTGAGCGATCCGTTCGACATCCGAAGCGCCGTCTGGGGCGCGACGTTCCGGCTCGCGTCGGTCAGCCAGTTCGACACGCTGCCCGATGCCGTGGTGCCGGCCAGCGTGAACTGCTGGGTCACCGCAGAAGTGTTCTTGTTGACGGCGACGATCACGACGGTGTTGCCGCCGCGGTACGCCGAGACGTACACGTTCGACGTCGGATTCGCCGTCGCGTCGATGCGGGTGTACCCGGGACGGACGAACCGCGCGAAGTGCGCCATCATGGCGCCGCGCTTGCTGATCTGACCGTCCTCACGCATGGGGCCGTAGCTGCGCCGGATCGTCCACCAGACGTACGTCTGGAACTCGGCATCCACCATCGCGTGGTGGATGTGCTCGCCCACGTCGAGCGCCTGGGGCCAGAGGTCACCCGAGTCGGAGCTGTTGGGGTAGTAGACCTCGGTCATCCAGAGTTCCTTGCCCGCGCCCTTCTGCTTGAACAGCGGGTAAGGGAAGTTCGCGTACGACGTGCCGTACAGGTGCGCCCCGATGATGTCCACATTGGCCAGTGCCGCGGCGTCGTTGAGGATCGGGTCCGACATGGACTTCACGTACTGGAACGACTCCGGTGCGATGACCCGGGTACTGATCACGCCGGCGTTCTCGCGCAGGAACCGAACGATCTCGGCGGAGGTCCACCACGTCCAGTCCGCCGCGTAGTCCGGCTCGTTCTGCACGGAGATGCCGTACAGGTTGACGCCGTTGTTGCGCATGTAGGTGGTGAAGTCATTGAGATGCTGGGCGTATGCGCCGTACGCGCTGTACTTGAGGCGCTTGGCGTTGGTCTGGCTGCCGCGCGTGAACGTCTCGACCATGCTCGCGGGCGGGTTCCAGGGCGAGGCGAAGACGGTTGCCCCGAGCTCCACCGCGCGCTTCGCCGTCGTCAGATCGCGACTCCAGTCCGACTGGTTCTCGCCGACGGGAATCCGCAGCACGGAGAATCCCAGCTGGCCCTCACCGCCGCCGAACGCCGTGGTCCGCTGGGCGGCGGTGAGGTCACCGATCCAGGCCGCGTGGGCCATGCCGCCGAAGCCCCGGATCGTCTGGCGCGGCGCCGACGGATTGATGTTCGCCGCCGCGGCCGAGGCCTCGGTAGCCCTCAGGACCGACGCCGCGACCGTGAGAACCGGCACCGCACCCATGGTTGTCAGGGCGGCTCGGCGGCTCAGCAACCGTCGCTTGCCGCTCACCGGCTCCTGCTGATCCTGTGTCATCGGATTCCTTCCGGTCGTTGATGCTGTTTCGCGTCGATCTCTGTGCCGAACGGCCACCCGGCCGGTTTGGCGGTCTTGCCGGTGGAGGCGTCGAGCAGTGTCATGACGGCGTTGCAGCCGGCGCCGGTGGCGGTGATGCGCCCATTGGACGGTCCGTTTGCCCGCATCCAGTCGATCTGCGCGGTCTGTCCGCTGGGGACGGTGAAGTGGCGGCGACCAGTGCTCGACGGCGTCACACGCCCTCCAGAAGTTGTTCCTGTTATCGCTAACATTGCGGCGCCGAGGGTGTCAGAAATGCATCGGCTATTCAAGTCGCCATCCATGCCCACGCGGTCATTGACCCCACCTCGGATGTAACTTTCCGAACCTGGAAACCGCGACCTTCCGACCATCGGTTGCATAACACTTTCTCCGTTGGCGCCGCGGCATGGACGGCAAAGCTTCCACCATGCGACAGGCGCGACCGCGAAATTGCCGCGGCATGGCACCTTGTGCGTGACAAAGATCGCTCCCTATCGCAGAGCCGGTCCGCCACCTCCACCAGTATGAAATGCCGATCTGCCACGTCTCGTCGTTATGTCCGACGAGCACTGAGACCAAGTCGTCGTTGATACGCCAGTGGATTGGCACGCCGAACACCGTGCCCAAGTGCAACGCATGACGAAGTGAACTGCCGATGCCGGCTGTCCGAGAGCTGTCGGAGCAACTTCCGTGGATTTGGTGGCTCAACCACCAGACCGATGGGATCGCGTTTTGGTGGCAGCGGTTGATCCAGTGACCTGTGTGTTGACAAGCAGGCAGCGGCGCAGCGGGGAGGGCAGCGCTATGCACCTGGCCGCCCGGCGACATCCTGACCCAAGGCCGACCGGATGGTACTGAACGTTCCCGCCCGGCAGCAACGGCGTCGCCGCCGCGAGGGCGGTCAGCAGATTCCGGTCGGCGGCTTTCACCTGCAGGGCGTAACCGCAGGTGAAGAACCGCAGGAACGACCCCAACGTCGACGGCGCGCACACGCCGGTGAACAGCCCGCCCATCCCGCCGTGCCGCAATACGTTCAGGTCATCGATGCTGTCCGCGCCTGCGCACATCCAGCCACGACCGCAGCGGCCTCCCCGCCCGGGTTCGACCCGGTCGACATGTCCGGACGGACCCGCACCCCGACCGGCCCGGCCAGACCAACCCGCTCGGCCAACCCCAACACCAGGACCAGCCCGGCACACGACACCAGATTCGCCTCATCGAGCACCGCGCCCACCGCACGGCCTGCTTGCAACAACCGCACCTGCGAGATGACCTCTCGAGCAGGATGACGGAAGCCTGGATAACTCCAATCATCCCAGCTCGAAAGGCATTTCCAGTACCCGTCGAGTCGTCACATCTCAGTGCCGCTCGGTGGGTCGACGTTAAGCGCCGACGTACTGGGCCAGGTGCTCGCCGGTCAGGGTGGAGCGGGCGGCGACCAGGTCGGCGGGGGTGCCCTCGAACACGAGGCGGCCGCCGTCGTGGCCGGCGCCGGGGCCGAGGTCGATGATCCAGTCGGCGCGGGCCATCACGGCCAGGTGGTGCTCGATGACGATGACGGACTTGCCGGAGTCGACGAGGCGGTCGAGGAGCTTCAGCAGCTGCTCGACGTCGGCGAGGTGCAGGCCGGTCGTCGGCTCGTCCAGGACGTAGATGCCGCCCTTCTCCGCCATGTGGATGGCCAGCTTGAGCCGCTGGCGCTCGCCGCCGGAGAGGGTGGTCAGCGGCTGGCCGAGGGTGACGTAGCCGAGGCCGACGTCGGCCATGCGGTGCAGGATGGCGTGGGCGGCGGCCGACTTCGCGTGGCCGGCGGCGAAGAACGCCTCCGCCTCCGTCACCGACATCGACAGGACCTCGCTGATGTCCTTGCCGCCCAGCTTGTATTCGAGGACGGCGGCCTGGAAGCGCTTGCCCTCGCACTCCTCGCAGACGGTGGCTACGCCCGCCATCATGGCCAGGTCGGTGTAGATGACGCCGTTGCCGTTGCAGTTGGGGCAGGCGCCCGCCGAGTTGGCGCTGAAGAGGGCCGGCTTCACCTTGTTGGCCTTGGCGAAGGCGGCACGGATCGGGTCGAGCAGGCCGGTATACGTGGCGGGGTTGCTGCGCCGGGAGCCGCGGATCGCGGTCTGGTCGACGGAGACGACGCCCGCGCCCTTGGGCACCGAGCCGTGGATGAGAGAGCTCTTGCCCGACCCCGCGACGCCGGTGACGACCACCAGCACGCCGAGCGGCACGTCGACGCTCACGTCCTGGAGGTTGTGCCGGGACGCGTTGCGGATCGGCAGGGCACCCGTCGCCTTGCGCGGGTCGGCCTTGAGCACCGCCCGGTAGTCGAGGTGGCGGCCGGTGAGCGTGTCACTGGCCCGCAGGTCCGCCACGGTGCCCTCGAAGCAGATCGTGCCGCCGGCGCCGCCCGCGCCCGGGCCGAGGTCGACGACGTGGTCGGCGATCGCGATCGTCTCGGGCTTGTGCTCGACGACGAGGACCGTGTTGCCCTTGTCGCGCAGGCGCTGCAGCAGCCCGTTCATCCGCTGGATGTCGTGCGGGTGCAGCCCGACGGTCGGCTCGTCGAAGATGTACGACACGTCGGTGAGGCTCGACCCGAGGTGCCGGATCATCTTGGTGCGCTGCGCCTCACCGCCGGACAGCGTGCCCGACGGCCGGTCCAGCGACAGATAGCCCAGGCCGATCTCCACGAATGAGTCCAGCGTCTGCTGCAGGGTCGTCAGCAGCGGCGCGACCGCGGGGTCCTTGAGGCCGCGGACCCAGTCGGAGAGGTCGCTGATCTGCATCGCGCACGCGTCGGCGATGTTGATGCCGTCGATGCGCGACTCCAGCGCCGCCTTGTTGAGCCGGGTGCCGTTGCACTCGGGGCAGGCAGTGAACGTGACCGCCCGCTCCACGAACGCGCGCAGGTGCGGCTGCAGCGCCTCCTTGTCCTTCTGCAGGAACCCCTTCTGGACCTTGGGGATGAGCCCCTCATAGGTCATGTTGATGCTCTCGATCTTGACCTTCACCGGCTCCTTGTACAGGAAGTCGTGCAGCTCCTGCTCGGTGTAGTCGCGGATGGGCTTGTCGGCGTCGACGAAGCCGGACGCGGTGAAGATCCGCACGAGCCAGCCGTCGACGCTGTAACCCGGGATGGTGATCGCGCCCTCGCTCAGCGACTTGTCCCGGTCGAACAGCTCGTCGAGGTCGATGTCGTTGGCGGTGCCCATGCCCTCGCAGCGGGGGCACGCGCCGGCGGGCACGTTGAAGCTGTAGTGGAACGACGGCCCGGCGCTCGGCACGCCGAGGCGGCTGAACACGATCCGCAGCATGGCATTCGCGTCGGTCGCGGTGCCGACCGTGGAACGGGAGTTGGCACCCATCCGCTCCTGGTCGACGATGATCGCCGTGGTGAGCCCTTCGAGCAGGTCGACGTCGGGCCGGCCCTGGCTCGGCATGAAGCCCTGGACGAACGCGCTGTAGGTCTCGTTGATGAGCCGCTGCGACTCCGCGGCGATCGTGCCGAACACCAGCGAGCTCTTGCCCGATCCCGACACCCCGGTGAACACCGTCAGGCGGCGCTTCGGGATGTCGACGCTGACGTCCTTCAGGTTGTTTTCCCTGGCCCCGTGGACCTTGATCAGGTCATGACTGTCTGCCACATGCACCGGGCCACCATAGCCGGACCCCCCGACATTTTCGGCCGCTACATTGCGCTGATGACACGTTGGGAGAAGTTCGACGTTGCGTACGCGGTGTTGCCGCCGAGCCCCTTCGAGGAGTTCGACGTCGAGTTCGATGCGGCTCTGGTACGGCGCGGCGACGTCCACGCCGACGGCGACTTCACCGGCGGCGACCTGTACAGGATGGCCGGCGTCGGCAGCACGGACGAGCTGACGGCGTTCGTGATCGACGGCGACCTCACCGTCGGCGGCACGCTGGACCTCGACGAGGGCGCCCCCGAGACGTTCGCCCTCATGGTCACCGGCACGCTGCGGGCGGCCGTCGTCAGCGTCGACGCCACGATGCTGTACGTCTACGGCGGCGCCGTCGTGAGCCGCCTGATCCACTTCGCGACGACCGACGGCACGCTGTCGATCGGCGGCACCACCGACTGCCCCCTCACCATCTACGACGACGGCAACCTCGAGGTCGACAGCACCGGCCACGTCCTCAACCGCCGCTTCGGCGAGACCTCGCCGGACCTCGTCGACGGCCTGGTCCGCGACGACGGCTGGGTCGACGACCGGCTCGCCCTCGCCTGGGCCCGCGACGGCAAGCCGCTCCTGCGGCGGTAGGTTCACAGGTCGCGACGGTGGAAGGCGAGGGCGGACAGCGCCAGGACGACGGCGGTCCAGATCGCGGCCCAGGCGACGTACGCGGGGGTCAGGCCGGTCTGGCTGAGGAACGGATGGCCTTCGAACGCCTCGCTGAACTGGCTGAGCAGGGTCGGGTCCTGGAAGGCGTGCATCGCGCCGCGCCACAGGCCGTCGGTCGGCAGGAGCATCTTGGACACGGTGCCGACCTGGGCGAGGCTCGCGTTGCCGAGGACCTCGCCGACGACGCCGACGACGCCCGCGATCCAGGTGGCGCCGAAGAGGCCGACGGAGACGATGCCGGAGGCCATCGGTGAGATCACGGTCGACAGCAGCAGGCCGAGGGTGAGCAGCACCGCGGTCTGGCCGGCGAGCAGTGCCAGCCCCAGGAACGGCTGCGGCGGCCAGTACCCGACCGTGGCCCGGACGATGAGCAGCTGCGCGAGGCCGGCGACGGCGACGAAGCCGCTGCCGAACGCGACCAGGCCCAGCCACTTGCCCACCAGGACCGCGGAGCGGCGGACCGGGCGGGTCATCATGGCCAGGGCGATCCCCGACTCGATCTCGCCGGCGAGGGTGGGGCCGGCGAGGAACGCGGTGCCGAGCGCCGAGATGAGGCTCAGCCCGAACATGACGAGGTTGAGCACGGTCGCCGCGGCCAGCCGGGACTCGCCGCTGGTGAGGCCGCCGAACGTGGCGTCGATGCGGGTGAAGCCCCAGGTGCTGAGCCCGAGCAGCAGGACGGTCAGCACGGCCAGGGACCGCAGCACCTTGCGCCGCGACGCCTCCTGCAGCGTGAGCGAGGCGATCGTCAGGACGGTCATCGATCCTCCGTCGAGGCGCGCAGGATGTCCAGGAGGCGTTCCTCCAGCGTGATCCGGGCCGGCTCGACCGCGTGCACGCGCACGCCGAGGCCGACCAGGTCGCGGACCAGGTCGGGGATCAGCGAATCGGCCGGATCCGCCGGCAGCGCGACGGTGAACTGGTCGCCGGCGGAGGTCACCGCGCCGGCCGCGGCGAGCCGGGCCGAGGCCGCCGGGGACACACCGTCCAGGCGCAGGTGCAGGGACCGCCGGCCGAGCAGTTCGGGCAGCGTACCGGCGGCGGCGACCCGGCCCTTGTCCAGGATGACCACCCGGTCGCAGACGCGCTCGACCTCGCCGATGAGGTGCGAGTTGAGCAGCACGGCCACCCCGCGCTCCTTCAACGCCAGCAGCAGGTCCCTGACGTCGGCGCGGCCGAGCGGGTCGAGGGCGCTCGTCGGCTCGTCGAGCACGACGAGGTCGGGCCCGGCGACCAGGGCGACCGCCAGGCCGAGCCGCTGCTGCATGCCCTTGGAGAAGCCGCCGACCCGGTCGCCGGCGCGGTCCGCGAGCCCGACCATGGCCAGGCACTCGCGCCGATCGTCAGCGGACACCGTGGCGCGGGCGAGCTTCACGTGCAGGTCGAGGACCTCGGCCGCGGTCAGCCAGGGCTGGTACCGGAAGAGCTCGGGCAGGTAGCCGACCCTGGCCCGGGCCGCCGGGTCCCGCGCCGGGCGGCCCAGCAGCAGCGCCTCGCCAGCGTCCGGCCGGACGAGCCCCAGCAGGATCTTGATGGCGGTGGTCTTGCCGGCGCCGTTCGGGCCGAGAAGCCCCAGGACCTCGCCCCGCCCGACGGTGAAGGAGACGTCGGCGAGCGCGGTCTGCCGCCGGTACCGCTTGCGCAACCCGGAACACCACACGGCCGGCGACGCGTTCACCGGTCCCACCGCAGCCCGCGCGCCACCGACAACACCTCGTCGGCGGACAGTGACCCGGCGACCGCGGTGACCACGCCGTCGTCGACCCACACCACGCCGGACATGACGCCGTCGCGGGTCGTGAGGACGGTCGCCGGCGTCCCGCCGACGTCGGTCGCGGTCGCCTGCTGCCCGGAGCGGACGATCATCGGCAGGGTGGTGCCGCTGCCGGAGAACGCGCGCAGCTGCGCGGCGACCGACTCCGGCAGGCCCGGCAGCGACAGCAGGTAGTCGCGGGCGGTGTCGAACGGGACGCCGGAGGAGTACGCGACCGGCGCGACGACCCGGGCCACGATCATGGCCGGGGCGCTGCGCCCGCCGCCCTGCCAGACGAGGGCGAGGCCGGGCCCGGCGCTCAGCCGGAACTGGCTGCCGTCCAGGCCGGGCGGCGGCGGGGGCAGCGTCGCGCCGGCCGCCGCGGCCGTCCGCGCGGCCTTCTCCACCGAGAACGTGAACACCGCGTTCGCCTGGTCGCCGACCTGGAACGTCGGGTCGCCGGTCACGCCGCGCGGCAGCCTGCCGGTCCGCGGCACGGACAGGCCCGTGATCGCCGCGGCCGCGGCGGCGTCGCCGACCTTCCGGACGTTCGGGCCGTTGGTGACCTTCACGTCGCCGTACGCGGCCAGGTCGGGCATCGTGACCAGGTCCGCCTGAGTGACGGTGATCGGGACGATCCGGTCGGTCCGGAAGATCTGCAGCCAGTCCGCGGCGGCCGCGGCGCTCGCGCCGGTGAGCAGCGCGACGGCGGCGACGGCCGCGACGACCGGGCTGCGCAGCGCCGCCCGCCACCGGGTGCCGCGGGCGGCGGCCGGCACCCGGCGTGGTTCGCCGGCGGCGGTCAGGCGGCGCCAGCCGGCGTCGACGTCCGGGTCGGTGCCGACGTGCAGCGCCGCGCCCGCGAACGCCGCGTCCTCCCCGGCGGCGGCGAGCCCGGACAGGCACACCGGGCAGCCGGCGACGTGCTCACGATCGGTGTCGGCGACGCCTTCCGGCTCGTCCAGCAGCCGGCGCAGCGTGCCGTCATTCGGATGGCGCATGACGGTTCAACTCCTTGCGTAGAGCGGACTCGGCGCGGCGCACGATCGTGCCGACGCTGCCGGGGGAGAGGTCGAGGGCGGCGGCCACCTCCGCGTAGCTGAGGCCGCTGTGCCGCAGGACCAGGGCGACGGCCTGCCGGCGGGGCAGCCCGGCGAGCGCGGCGCGGACCCGGCGGTGCTCGTCGCGCGCGACGACCGCGTCGGCGACGTCGGGGGCGACGGTGTCGGCGCCGCCGGCCGCCTCCTCCCGGGACGCCCGGCGCCGCCCGGACCGCAGCTGGTTGAGGGCGGTGTGCGCCGCGGCGACCGACAGCCAGCCGGGTGCTTCCGCCGCCGGTACCGACGAGCGACCGAACGACAGGAACACCTCCTGCGCCACGTCCTCTGCCTGGTCCCGGGATCCGAGGACCCGGGCGGCGACGGCCACGACGCGGGGATACGAGGCTCGGAACACCTGCTCGAGGTCGGTCCGCACGGCGTCCTTCCGTTCGGCCGGCCGGGCCGCGGCGACGGGCCAGACCAGCCTGACTTCTTCCTGCACACATATTGAGCACCGCCGGGCCCGCGGATGTGACACCGTTGCGCGGGTGTTCGACGACATGGTGTGGGACTCGGTGCGGCTCCTCGACGCGGACCACGGCGCGGACGACGACCGGCCACGCGACTGGTTCGCGGTGCTGCTCGCGTTCGGGCGGCAGTTCGACGGGGCGATCACGCACTTCCGCGACATCGACCTGTTGCGGCGGCGGCGGTTCGTGTACGGGTTCCCGCTCGACCGGCACCCTGACTACGCGCGGCGGCGCGGGTACTTCGACGGGTTGACGGAGTTCACGGCGCTGCGCACGGTCGTCGACGAGGCCGACTTCGAGTCGGAGCTGGAGGACGGCTACGTCGAGCCGCCGCTGCTGTACTGCGACGCCGGCACCGCCCTGTGGCGCCGGCTGGTCGACGCCGGCGAGCTGACCGGCGCCGACGCGGTCCCACCACGGCCGGTGCTCCTGGTCGACGCCGTCCTGGCCGTCGCCGAGGCCGCCGAGCGCGCCGGTGACGTGCGGCTCATCGCACTCTGGTACACCCTGGGCCCACACATCCTCGTCGGCGGCGAGGTGACCGCGGAGGTCGCCGACCAGGTGCGGCGGCTGCGGGAGCTCGTGGCGCGGACGGAGGCGATGTCGGTGCCGCTGCCCGACGGGCACCGCCCGACCGACGAGCAGGTGCTCGCGATGGACGACGAGGCCGCGACGTGGTGGTACCTCTCGGTCACGGCGTAGATGACCACCAGGTGGCCGGGGACGTCACCGTGAAGCCGAGCGACTCGTACAAGGGGCGGCCCAGGCGCGACGCGGTCAGCGTGACCGGCACCCCGGTGAGGTGGGCGAGGGAGCCGAGCATGACGGCCCGCCCCACGCCGCGGGAGCGGAACTTCGGCGGGGTCCCGACCCAGTAGTGGCTGCCGAGCCCGTCGTCCAGGACGGTGACGCACGCGCCAGCGACCTCCCCGTCGAGCCGCGCGACGAAGACGTCCACCCCGGACTGTTCGATCAAGGCATTCGGGAAGAGTTCGCCGCTTTTGTACGGCGTGAACCGGCTGAGCTCGAAGCCGTCGATCACGGCACGCTCGGCCGACTGGAGATCCACGTCTGCGCGGACTCGGATGACGTCCATCGCCGGCACGCCCACGGGCCCCGGCCCGCGCAGCATGACGGGCATCTGCCAGTTGCGCATACCGAGGTGGGTGAGGTCCGTCGCGCTGAACGGGTCCTCGACGTCCACCGGCCCGGGTGCCTGAGCCGCCAGGTCCGTGATCTCGGCGACCTCCGCGGTGTCGAGCCCGGCCCGCTGGATCAGCACCCGCACCCCCGCCCGCGCGTCGCCCACGACGGCGAGGTACCCGGGGCGGCGGACCACCTCGTGCCCGCGGGCCCGGCCGGTCGCGGCCCAGAAGGCGGCGGAGTTGCGCGCCTGCCGCAGCGGCGCCTCCTCGATCGTCGTCATGGTCCCCATCCTTGCCGAATCTTCACGGTTCCGGCGCCCCGCCCCCACCGGCCGCCGCTACCGTCGCGCTGGTGCCCCTGACGTTCCCCACCCACCCCGCCGCCGTGCTGCCGTTGAAGGTGTGGCGGCCGCGCTGGTTCGACGGGGTCGCGCTCGTCACCGGGTCGGTGGCGCCGGACCTCGCGTACGTGCTGGACGGCTCCGGGCTGCCGGTCTGGCCCCTGTCGCACCAGCTGCCCGGGCTCGTCGCGTGGTGCCTGCCGGTCGCCGTGGCGGTCGGGTGGCTGATCCGGCGGGCGGCGCCGGCGCTCGCCGCGCACCTGCCGGGGTCCGGCGACTACGGGGTGCTCTTGTCGCACCGGCCGGCGTGGCCGGTCACCGTGACGTCTGCGCTGCTCGGCGCGGCGAGCCATCTGGCCCTCGACCGGCTCGAGCTCGCGGTCCCCTGGTCGGAGTACGTCATGCACGTGCTGGGCGTTTTGGTTCTGGCCGCGACAGCCGTGCGGATCCGCCGCGGCCGGCTGCTGCGGCGCTGGCACGGCGACCCGCCACCGCGCCGTCGGCGACCGCTGCCGTTCTGGACGGTGGCCTGCGCGGTGGCGCTGCCGCTGGCCGCGCTCACGCCGTTCCTGCCCGGGGCGTCGCTGGCGCACACGACCGGCGCCAGGCTGCTCTGCGCCGCGGGCGCGGGTCTGCTCGCCGCGTCGTGGGCGGTATCGTCGCGATCATGACGGCTGTGCAGGGGTTCCTGGTGCCCGGCGAGGACTCCCTCGAATGGTGGTGGCGGCTGCGGGCGCAGCACCGCGGGACCGGGCTGTGGCCGGTGCTGATGACACCGGAGACGCCCGAGGAGCTGACTCCGTTCCGGATTCGGACGCCGGAGGAGGAGTCGGCCCTGCGGTACGACGGCGCGGCGCTGCTCGCGGAGTGGTTCGAGGGGCGGCTCGCCCGGTACGGCGGCGACTACGCCGACACGCTCCGCGCCGAGCTGCGCGGTGAAGGTGAATGGCGGCCGCGGCCGGAGCTGCCGGGGTTCGGCGTCTCCGAGTACGCCGAGGAGGTGTTCGTCGCGCTGGTGCCCGTCGCGGCGCCGTGGCAGGTGCCGCTCGCGCTGCACTGCGGCGGGTGGAACGAGTACCCGACGCCGGCGGAGCACGCGGCGATCCTGAAGCACTTCCACGCCGCGTACGGCGCCGAGCTCGTCGCGATGACCGACACGACCGCCGAGTTCACCGTGAAGTGGCCGCCGCGGGACCGGGCCGGCGCGCTGCGGCTCGCCGCGGAGTACCGGGTGTACAACGACGGCGAGTACGACTACTACGGCGCGGACACGCTGACCGACCTGGCCGTCAGCCTCAGCCACGCGTCGGTGTGGCGCGCCTGGTGGGACTGAGCCCGGCTACGCCGACCTGGCCATCAGCCTCAGCCACGCGACGGTGTGGCGCGCCTGGTGGGACTGAGCCCGGCTACGCGGTCAGGACGACCCGGCCGACCTGGCCGCCGGTCTCCAGCTCGCGCAGCGCGGCCGGGGCCTCCGCCAGCGGGAACGTCGCCGCGACGTACGGGCGCAACCGGCCCTCGGCGGCGGACCCGAACAGTCCACTGAGGATGGTGCCGGCCCACGCCGGGTCGGGCGGGCCCGCGGCGAACAGGTCGGCGGTGGTGGCCCGGCGCCCGGGCGACGCCGCGGCCCACGCGTCGAACTGGGCGGTCAGCGCGGCCTGCCGGTCCGCGGGGTCACCGGTCGCGTCGCGGGTGAAGTTGTGCCCGTACGACACCAGGATCCCGGCGGCGCCGAGCTGGTCCCACGACTCCGCCAGGTTCGGCCCGCCGATCGAGTCGAACACCGCGTCGACGCCGTCCGGCGCGAGCTGCCGCACCCGGGCGGAGACGTCCTCGGTCCAGTGGTCGACCGGCTCGAATTCCAGGTCCGTGGTCTCGGCGAGCTGGCGGGTGCTCGACACGCCGATGACCCGCACACCGGCCTGCCGCGCGAGCTGGACGAGCGTCGTGCCGACCCAGCCCGGCGCGCCCGGCACCACGACCACCTGACCGGGCTGGACGTGGGCCACGTCATGCAGCATGTACCGGGCGAGCAGGCCGGGATACGCGAGCGCCACCGCATCGACGGCGCCGAGCGTCTCCGGCAGGGGCGTGAGCGCGCCGGCGTCGAAGGTCACGTGGGTGGCCCAGGCGCCGCCCGGCACGACGGCGGCGACGCGCCGGCCGACGAGCCGCGGGTCGGCCGCGTCGCCGGTCGCGGTGACGACGCCGGCCAGGTCGCGGCCCGGCACCATCGGGTACGCGCGGCGGTCCAGGCAGGTGCCGCGCCGCATCAGCATGTCGTCGAAGGACATGCCGCTCGCCTCGACCTCGACGAGCACCTCGTGCGGCGCCGGCACGGGCACCGGCCTCCGGCGCACGACCATGCCTTCGGGCTCGACGGGACCCGGCAGGACGATCTCGACGGCGGGCACGCCGGCCACCGTACGCGACCCTCGCCGCCCCGGAAAGGCACCTCGAGCGGTCCTCGAGCGGTTCTGGAGCGGTGCCGCCGCGCTGTACTGGTACAGCGGCGGCGGGAAATTCCGGGCTTCCCGGTTTCCGGTGCGGCCCGTGCGGTAAACCGAGGAGTATGGCTGACGGATACTCGTTCGTCGTGGTGGCGAACCGGCTACCCGTCGACCGCACCACCGACGAGCACGGCGAGACCCAGTGGACGCGCAGCCCCGGCGGGCTGGTGAGCGCCCTCGAGCCGATCGTGCGCAGCTCCGGCGGCGCATGGGTCGGCTGGACCGGCGCCACCGACGACGACACCGCGCCCGTCCAGATCGACGGCATCCAGCTGCGCCCGGTGCCGCTGAGCGCGGAGGACGTCGACCGCTACTACGAGGGCCAGTCCAACTCGACGGTCTGGCCGCTGTTCCACGACCTCGTGGAGCAGCCGGTGCACCGCCGGGACTGGCGGGAGTCGTACGAGGAGGTCAACCGGCGCTTCGCGCACGCCGCGGCGGACGTCGCGGCCGAGGGTGCGAGCGTGTGGGTGCACGACTACCAGCTGCTGCTCGTGCCGGCGATGCTGCGGCGACTGCGTCCGGACCTGCGGATCGGGTTCTTCCTGCACATCCCGTTTCCGCCGGTGGAGCTCTTCATGCAGCTGCCGCGGCGGGCCGAGCTGCTGCGCGGCCTGCTGGGTGCCGACCTGGTCGGATTTCAGCGCCCCCTCGCCGCGCAGAACTTCCTGCAGCTCACCGACCGGCTCCTCGGCCTCCACCCGTCCGGTGACTCCGTGGTGTACGAGGACCGCACCGTCGTGGCACGCGCGTTTCCCATCTCCATCGACATCACGGAGATCGACCGGCTCGCCGCGTCGCCCGACGTGCAGGAGGCGGCCGGCCGGCTGCGCTCCGAGCTGGGCGGCGACCGGCGGATGCTGCTCGGCGTCGACCGCCTCGACTACACGAAGGGCATCGAGCAGCGCGTCGAGGCGTTCGGCGAGCTGCTGTCCGAGGGCGCGGTGTCCAGCGACGAGGTGGTCCTGGTCCAGGTCGCCACCCCGAGCCGCATGAGGGTCGCGCAGTACCAGCAGCTGCGCGAACGGGTCGAGCGCGAGGTCGGCCGGATCAACGGCGAGTTCGGCGAGGTCGGCACGATGCCCGTGCACTACCTCTTCCAGAACCGGTCCCGCGAGGAGCTGGTCGCCCTGTACCTTGCCACCGACGTCATGCTCGTCACCCCGCTCCGCGACGGCATGAACCTCGTCGCGAAGGAGTTCGTGGCCGCCCGCCGCGACGCCCTCGGCGCCCTGGTCCTCAGCGAGTTCACCGGCGCCGCCGCCGAGCTCGACGAGGCGTTCCTGACCAACCCGCACGACGTCGAGGACCTGAAGCGCGCCATCCTCGCCGCCCTGGCCGCCCCACCCGCCGACCGCACCACCCGCATGCGCGCCATGCGCGCCCGCATCCAGTCCCACGACGTCGACCAGTGGGCCCGCGAGTTCCTGGACGCCCTCGGCGTCCCCGTTCACCACTAGCCGGGCCGCACCCTGGGTGCTTGCACGTCGGAGTGTAACGGTTGGGGCAGCGTTGAGTCATGTGGCAGGTGCGCGCTGGACGGGGGTTTGGGGAGTTGGGAGAATGGTGGGGCAGCGCCTACCGGGGGGAGGCGGCACGTGCCACGACCCTACTTTTCTTTGTCAGCCCCAGATTCCGGGTGTTCCACGGTCCCTGGCTCGATCGACTCGCAGGCTCGGCTCGCGGCGTCGGCCGCTGCGTGGGAGCGCCGGCGTGAGGAGAAGCGCCGGGTCAGGGCGGAGTTCGCCGAGGCCCGCGCGCACGGGCTGCGGGCCCGCCACGCGGCGAAGCTGACCCGCCTGCGCAACGCCCGGGTGCTGGCCGGCGAGCCCGCGTCGCCGCCGTGGTCCGGCTCGGCTTCCGCTGGACCTGATGGTGCCGGTCGTTCGGCAGTGGTGTCCTACTTGGCAGTCATGCGGTCATGCCTGGCCGCCCGCGAGGAGGTCACCGAGGGCAGACATGGCGCGGGCGTTGCCGGCGTCGGCCGCCCGGCGGAGCCAGCGCTTCGCCTCGCCGACAGCGCCGCGGTCGCGGAGGAGCTCACCCAGACTGCACATGGCGAAGTCGTTGCCCGCCTCGGCGCCCCGGCGGAGCCAGCGCTCGGCCTCGTCGACGGCGCCACGGTCGCGGAGGAGCCCGCCGAGACTGTCCATCGCGTAGGTGCTGCCGGCCTCCGCCGCGCGGCGGAACCATGTCTCGGCCCGGCCGGCGTCACCGAGGTGAGCGAAGAGGCTGCCGAGGCGGCTCATCGCGTATTCGTCGTCGCCGGCACGCCGGTACCAGGCCTCCGCCTCGGCCGGGTCATCGCGCCCCCGGTAGAGGTCGCCGAGGTTGCAGATGGCGACGACGTAGCCAGTGCCGGCGGCACGGCGAAACCAGCTCTCGGCCCCGGCCTGGTCACCACGGTCCAGATGGAGATCGCCGAGCGTACTCATGGCGAAGGGATCACCAGCGTCAGCGGCGCGCTGATACCAGAACTCAGCCTCGACCCCGTCACCGCGCTTCCGCAACAGGTCGGCAAGCTTCACCATCGACAGCGTGCGCCCGGGATCGGCGGCAACGGCCCGCCGGTGCCACACTTCGGCCTCACCCTCGTCGGCAGGCGGCTGGTCGGCCGGCTGCTGGTCGGCAGCGGCGGCGGCACGGTCGGGTCGCAGCCAGCGGCGCCAAGAGCTTCGGCTCACACCAGCCATCGTCGCGCACCCCCGCCACCGCCAGCATCCCCGCCAACCGCCGCACTGTTGCCCCGCGCTGCCCCCGCGCTGGCCCCGCGCCGTGCCGGGCTGGCTCGAGTCCGCATCCCGACGCTGCGGCCGTCCAGCAACTGGGCGCAGCCGAGCCGAGCGCCGCACGGTTACCTCGCGCCGCCCCGAGCCGGGAGCGGCGGCACCGCGGCCGGTGTGGCGGCGCTGGCGCCGTGTGGTTGTCGCGCATGGTCCCGTGGTGCCGCGGCTGGGTGCCGGCTGCGCTGTTTTTTCTGGGTGCGGGCGTGGCGGGTGCCGTGCGGGTTTGTCGTGCGATGGACCCGGGCGGTGTTGCGGCTGGTTGTGGCGGTGCCGAGTGCTGTGCGGTTGTCGCGGGACGGGACCTGGGTCGATGCGGCGGCCCCCGCGGGGTGTGGCGATGCTGCGGCTGGGTGCGGCTGTGCCGGGCGCTGTGCGGTTGTCGCGTGACGGCCCCGGGGCCGATGTGCCGGCGCCGGCGGCCGGGTGTGGCGGTGCGGCGAATGGATGTTGCTGTGCCGAGCGCGGCAACGGTTGTCGTGTGACGGAGCCGGGGTGGTGCGGTGGTGCTGTAGCTGGGTGTGGCAGTGGGTGGGGTGTCGTCTGGAGGCGCGGGCGTCAGCGGTTCTGGGGGACTGGGGCGGTGGTGTGGTTGGCGGGTTGGGGGTGGCGGAACTCGTTGGCGAGTTCGCTGAGGGTGGTGTTCGTCCAGCGGACCGCGGCGAGGTAGAAGGACGCCAGCGCGGCGGGGTCGTCTGTGGGGGCCGGCGGGGCGGCTCCGGCCGGGTGAGCGGACTCGGCAGGTTCGGCCGTGGGACCGGCGTTCCCAGCTGTGCCTGCGCTTCCAGCACGGCCGGCGCTTTCAGCTGGGTCATGGAGTCCGGGTCCAACAGGTTCAGCAGGTTCGGCTCGTCCGGCAGGTCTGGCAGCTCCAACGAGTCTCTCGGAGGCGGCAGGTCCAGAGAGCTCGACGGGTCCGGCACCCCCGGTGAGTTCGGCAATCCCGGCGGGTCGGGCATTCACGGCGGGTTCGGCGATCTCGGTGGGTTCGGTGCTTCCAGTGAGTCCGTAGTGGCCGGACATGCCTGACGCGTTGGACAGGCCGGAGGGGGAGGGGGTGGGGGTTGTGTAGGCGCGGACGGTGGTGAGGACCTGGCCCAGGGGGCCAGCGCCGGTGAGGAGGGCGGCGGTGAGGGATGGGTCGAGGGGGACGCCGTTGAGGATGCGGGTGGTGGGTTCGTTGAACAGGTCGGCGACGGCGGACAGGAGGCCGCCGATGTACGCGGGTTCGCCGGGGAGGGAGGCGGCCTCGGCGAGGAGCTGGCAGCAGCGGGCGCGGATCAGTAGGTGGCTCAGCTGTTCGGGGTCGGCCTCGGTGATGTCGGCGACGACCATCAGGGTGACCCACTGGCGCAGGCGGGTCAGGCCGAGGGCCACGACGGCGTCGCGGATGGAGGAGACGGTGCGGTTGAGGCCGAAGGAGGCGGCGTTGGTGGCTCGGAGCAGGCGCAGGCTGAGGCTGGCGTCCTGGCCGATGAGGGGGACGAGCGAGTCGACGTCGACGTCGTCGGTGCTGAGGGCGGCCATGATGCGCAGGCGGGTGAGGCGGGACGGGGCGAGCGCGACGGTGGAGCTGACGTGCGGGCGGCCCAGGACGTGGCCCTGGAAGAACTCGAAGCCCAGGGACATCGCCAGGTCGAGGGCCTCTGGGGTTTCGAGGCGTTCGGCGATGAGCTGCAGGTGGGCGTGCAGGCGGCAGTTGACGACGGTCGCGCGGATGGTGGCCTCGTCGGTGTCCAGCATGTCGATCTTCACGTAGGTGGCGACGTCGAGGAGGCGTTCGTGGCTGGTGCCGAAGACGAAGTCGTCGAGGGCGATGGTGTAGCCCTGCTCGTGCAGGGCGGTGACGCCGGCCAGGACCTCCTCGTCGACGTCGGTGGTCTCGAGCACCTCGAGGACGGCCTGGCTGCAGTCGAACGGCAGCGGCAGATGGCCGGTGAGGAAGTCCCGGGTCAGGTTGATGAAGCAGACCTGCCCGCCGGAGACCTCGTCGAGGCCGAACTCCGTGAACGCCGCGACCAGCACTCTGGCGGTGGCGTGCGCGTCGCGGCGGGCGGCGGTCGCGGCGGTCGCGCCGGCGCGGAACAGCAGCTCGTGCGCGACCACGGCACCGTCGCGGTCGTAGATCGGCTGCCGGCCGACGTGGACCACATGCTGCTCGTCGTCAGGCTGGCTCACCCCGTCATCTTCGCCCGGAAATCCCCCTGACTACCGCAAAACGGAGGAATACGGACCCGGTCGCGCGCGGGAGGTGACGCCACCGAAGGGTCCCGGTGGTGTCCTGGCAGCATGAGCAATCCGGAGCGGGAGCGGATGGCCACTCCCCTTCAGACCCCCGACCAGACACCAGCCGACGCCGAGCGTGCACCGGTCGGCCTGAAGGAGCACGCCAATCCGTGGTACCGGTGGGGACCGTACCTCAGTGAGCGAGCCTGGGGCACCGTCCGCGAGGACTACAGCGGCGACGGCACCGCATGGGAGGCGTTCCCGCACGACCACGCGCGGTCCAGGGCGTACAGGTGGAGCGAAGACGGCCTGGGTGGCATCTGCGACGTGGAGCAGCGCCTGTGCTTCGCCCTCGGACTGTGGAACGGGCGCGACCCGATCCTGAAGGAACGCATCTTCGGCCTCACGGGCAACGAAGGCAACCACGGCGAGGACGCCAAGGAGTACTGGTGGTACCTCGACGCGGTGCCGAGCCACTCGTGGCTGCGCTGGCGGTACCACTACCCGCAGCGGGAGTTCCCGTACGAGCAGCTGCTCAGCGAGAACCGGCGCCGCTCGCGGGAGGAGCCGGAGTTCGAGCTGCTCGACACGGGGATCTTCGACGAGAACCGGTTCTGGATCGTCGAGGCCGACTACGCCAAGGCCGACCCCGACGACATGCGGATCCGCGTGCGGATCACCAACCCCGGCCCGGAGACGGAGACGCTGCACGTGCTGCCGACCGTCTGGTTCCGCAACACGTGGTCGTGGGAGGAGGGCGGCGAGAAGCCGCGGCTGGCCACGGCGGGCGGCGACACGATCGGCATGGGCTCGATGGTGCTCCAGGCGGCACCCGGTCCTGACGGGTCGATGCCGCGGCAGCTGTACTGCGACAACGACACCAACTCGCAGCGGCTCTACGGCATGCCGTCCGGCGCGGCGTTCCCCAAGGACGGCATCAACGACCACGTCGTGCACGGCGCCGCCACCGTCAACCCCGCGCACGAGGGCACGAAGGCCGCGTTCTGGTACCAGGTGACGGTCGCCCCGGGCGAGACGGTCGAGCTGTCGCTGCGGCTCGCCCCGAATGCCGCCCCGGACGCGTTCGGGCCGGCGTTCGACCAGGTCCTCGACCAGCGCAAGCAGGAGGCCGACGCCTTCTACGCCGAGCTCGCCCCAGCCGGCACCAGCGACGAAGACGCGATGATCATGCGGCAGGGCTTCGCGGGGATGATCTGGGGCAAGCAGTTCTACAACTACGACGTGGCGAAGTGGCTCAGCGGCGACCCGGGGCAGCCGCCGCCACCCCCGGGGCGGCAGCACGGCCGCAACGCCGGCTGGCGGCACCTGGACGCGTCCGACATCATGTCGATGCCCGACCCGTGGGAGTACCCGTGGTTCGCGGCGTGGGACTCGGCGTTCCACGCGGTGGCGCTCGCGCACCTCGACCCGGAGTTCGCCAAGTACCAGCTGCTGCTGCTGTGCAGGGAGTGGTTCCAGCACCCCAACGGCGCGATCCCCGCGTACGAGTGGGCGTTCGAGGACCTCAACCCGCCGGTGCAGGCGTGGGCGGCCCTGCAGGTGTACAACATCGACGGCCGGCGCGACCTGGAGTTCCTCACCCGCGTCTTCTCGAAGCTGGTGCTGAACTTCACCTGGTGGGTCAACCGCGAGGACGAGGACGGGCGGAACCTGTTCGAGGGCGGGTTCCTGGGGCTGGACAACATCGGCCCGATCGACCGTTCGCATCTGCCGCCGGGGTACCGCCTGGAACAGTCCGACGCGACGGCGTGGATGGCGTTCTACTGCCTGAACCTGCTGGAGATGGCCCGCGAGCTGGCCGCGCAGAACCCGGCGTTCGACGACCTCGTCGTGAAGTTCCTCGAACACTTCGCGCTGATCTCCGAGGCGATGCACGACAACGACCTGTGGGACGAGCAGGACGGCTTCTACTACGACATGCTGCGCCGCCCCGACGGCAGCAGCGAGCCGCTGCGGGTCCGGTCGATGGTCGGCGTCATCCCGCTGTTCGCCACGAAGGCGCTGCCGAAGGAGGTCTTCGCCCGCGTCCGCCGGCTGTCCAAGAGCTTCGCCGCGATGCCCGAGCATCAGGTGGTGCCGGGGACCGACGGCACGGTCGGCGTCGGGGTCGCGGCGCACGGCCGGACCCGGCGCATCCTGCCGCACCTGTTCGACGAGGAGAGCTTCCTGTCGCCGTACGGGCTGCGGGCGCTGTCGAAGTGGCACGCCGAGCACCCGTTCAGCGTCGAGCTGCCCGGCTGGACCGCGACCGTCGGCTACGAGCCCGCCGAGTCGAGCACCGGCATGTTCGGCGGCAACTCCAACTGGCGCGGGCCGCTGTGGATGCCGCTCAACTACCTCGTCATGCGCACCCTGGAGGACAACCACGCACACCTCGGCGACGGCGTGAAGATCGAGTACCCGACCGGGTCCGGGCGGCAGTGCACCGCCGGTGAGATCGCCGAGGACCTCCGTCAGCGGATGCTGGCGCTGTACCGGCGGGGTCCCGACGGACGCAGGCCGGCGTTCGGCTGGATCGACCAGTTCCAGCACGACCCGCACTGGCGCGACAACCTGCTGTTCTACGAGTACTTCCACGCCGACAACGGCGCCGGCCTCGGCGCCACCCACCAGACCGGCTGGACCGGCCTGCTGGCGGAGATGATCGCGCGGCCGTCGGCGCACCAGGTGGAGGTCCACTCATGATCAGGTTCGGCCGCCAGGTGTGCGGCGATCTCGACGCGGCGGCCAGCCGCGAGTGGCTGGTCACCGACGGCCTCGGCGGCTACGCGATGGGCACCGTCGCCGGCCTGCGCACCCGCCGCTACCACGGCCTGCTCGTGGTCGCGGCGCCCGGCGCCGCCTCCCGGAGCCTCGGCCTCGCCGCGCTCGACCCGGTCGTGCGGGCCGGCGAGCGGGTCTTCCGGCTCGCCACCGACGAGTGGGCCGGCGGCGCCGTCGACCCCGCCGGCCACACGCACCTCGCCGAGTTCCGGCTCACCGACGGCGTGCCGTGCTGGCGCTGGGACCTCGGCGACGTGGTCCTGGAGCGGGAGATCGCGATGGCGCACGGCCGGTCCGCGGTCGGTGTCGTGTTCCGCGTCCTGCGCGCCCCGCGCCCGGTCGAGCTCGAGCTCACCCCGCTGTGCACCTGGCGGGACGCGCACGGCGAGCGCCACGCGTGGGGCGACCCGCAGGTCACGCCGGTCGCCGGCGGCTTCGAGTTCGAGGGCGTGTACCGGGTCGCCGGCCCGTCGTGGCGGCCCGGCGGCGAGTGGTACCGCGGCGTGCACGCCCGCGATGAGGCCGCCCGCGGGCTGAACCCGGACGAGGACCTGTGGGCCGCCGGCTGTTTCACGGCCACGCTCGCACCTGGCGAGACCGCGTCCGTGACCGCGTTCGCGACCGGGGAGCCGGCCGCCGGCGCGGTGCCGACCACCTTCGCCGGTGGTATGCCGGCCGCGTTCATCGACGGCGAGACGCCGTCGGCGGTGGAGATCGTCGCCGCGGCCCGGCGCCGTGCCGTCGCGCTGGGCGGGGGCGACGCCGTCGGGCGGCAGCTGGCGATCGCCGCCGACCAGTTCGTCATCGAGACGCCGACCGGCCCGTCGGCCGTCGCCGGCTACCCGTGGTTCGGCGAGTGGTCCCGCGACCTGATGACGTCGTTCGAGGGGCTGTTCCTCACCACCGGCCGCCACGAGCAGGCGCGCCGCGTCCTGCTCCGCGCCGGCGCGACGGTGTCCGATGGCATGCTCGCCAACACCGCCGACACCGGCACCCTCGAGTACAACACCGCCGACGCGGCCCTGTGGTTCCTGCGCGCCATCGACAGGTACGCCGAGGTCACCGGCGACCTGGACACCGTGGCCGCCCTCGCCGGGGCCATGGACGAGGTGCTGGACCTGCACCGCCGCGGCACCCGGTTCGGCATCGCCGCCGACCCCGCCGACGGCCTGCTCATGCAGGGCAAGCCGGGGTTCGCGCTCACCTGGATGGACGCCCGCGTCGACGGCGTCCCGGTCACCGAACGCCAGGGCAAGGCGGTCGAGATCAACGCCCTGTGGGTGAACGGCCTGGCGAGCACCGCCGCCCTCTTCGACCGGATCGGCCGCGGGCACGACTGGTCCGCGGCGGCGTCGCGGGCCGCCGCGTCGTTCGAGCACCGCTTCACCCGCCCCGACGGCCTCGGCCTGTACGACGTGGTCGACGGTCCGGCCGGCAACGACCCGTCCATCCGGCCCAACCAGCTCCTCGCGGTGGGGCTGCCGCACGTACCGGCGGCGGATCCGGACATCGTGGAGCTGTGCCGGGCGACGCTGCTGACGTCGATCGGCCCGCGGTCGCTCGCCCCGGGCTCCCCGGGCTACCACGGCCGGCACCGCGGCGGCCCGGCGGACCGCGACCACGCCTACCACCAGGGCACCGTCTGGCCGTGGCTGATCGGCCCGTTCGTCGACGCCGCCCGCCGTACCGGCGCCGACACCACCGGCGTCCTGGACGGCCTGGAGCTGCACCTCAGTGAGTGGGGCCTGGGCTCGGTGTCGGAGACCGCCGACGGCGACGCGCCGCACGCCGCCACCGGCTGCCCGTTCCAGGCATGGTCGGTCGCCGAGCTCCTACGCGCCCGCGCCCTGGAAGGCGGTACCTGGGTGGGCCGGTGACGATCCTCAGACGCATTCTCGCGGCGGTCGCGGTCCTCGGGCTCGCGACCGCCGCCGGCTGTGCGAATGGGCGGGGGCAGGAGCTGGTCTCGTCGAACGCGGATCAGTACTCCAGCCCGGTCTGGGTGGGCGACACGGTCTACTACCTCGCGCAGCTCCAGGACGACTCCGACACCCCGCCGCGGTTGATGCGGGTCCGCACCGGCGGCCGTCCGGAACAGGTGACGGTCGAGCACCCGGACTGCCCGGACCCGCGCGGGCTGAAGGCCAGGTTACGGAAGGTCCTGGCGGTCAGCGGTCACGAGCTCGGTCTGGTCATGTCCTGCCGGGGCACCGGCGCCGACGCCCCCGCGGCGGTCGTGCGATGGGACGCCGACACCGGGCGGTCGGCCGTCGTCGGCAAGGTCGGTCACTCCGGCGGCGTCGCCTGGTCCGGCGGCGAGGGCACGGTGTACTACCCGACGCCCTCCTGCCCGCAGAACCGTCCGGCGGGGGAGCTGCCGTCGACGTGTCTGGGCGAGCATGACGCGATGCTCGGCGACGTGGCCGCCGACGGGTCGCTGGTCTACCTGACCACCCGGTGCGGCACCGACGCGCCGGGGCCGGAGTCCGTCTTCCCCGTCTACTCCGTGTGCCGGCGGGTCGGGCACGGGCCGGCGCGGACGGTGGCCCGGGCCGTGCAGGCGCCCTCGGCGTTGACCGTGCACGGCGACCGGATCGTGCTCGCCGGGGAGGCCAACGGCAAGGCGGGCGTGTGGCTGGTGAAGGGCGGCCAGTTCGAGCGGATCGCCCGGGGGCGCTTCCTGGGCGTGGCGTTCAACGCCGACGGGACCCGGCTCGCGGTCGCCGACGAGGACAAAGGATGGTTCTCGATGACCTGGTCATTGCGGGTCATCCCGGCGCCGTCGGCGCAGGCCGCCGACTGAATAAACGATGGTCTATGCAGAACCGTTGCCAGGGGGTGGCGAGTCTGCTTAACTGATCGGCACCTTGGTGAGAGAGCGCTCTCTGAGGCGCCCGCCGGGGTGGAAGGAGTAACCCCCGCCCCCCAACAGGTCCGATCGCCACCGCCAATGGCGACGGACACCACCGCGGCACCGTGTGACCTTCGGCGAGGCGCATGGTGTGCGGCCCTTCGCGTGGCATCGACGCCCGTGTGACACCCCATCCACCCGCCGGAGCGGGCGGCGCTTCACCGTGCCCGCATGCCGGAAGCCCCATCAGGGATCGGACGTGATCGGCGCACGTCGTTCGCTGCTTTCTTCGTAGGAGAGGTGCAACCGATCATGTTCCGCAGAGTGCTGCTCTGCGTCGCCCTCGTGCTCGCCGCGGCAGGCTTCAACATCGCCCCGGCATTCGCGGCCGACTTCTCGGTGCTGATCTTCAGCAAGACCGCGGGGTTCAGGCACGACGCGATCCCCGCCGGGATCACCGCGATCCAGCAACTGGGCACGCAGAACAACTTCACGGTCGAGGCGACCGAGGACGCGACGCAGTTCAACGACACGAACCTGGCCCGCTTCAAGGCGGTCATCTGGCTGTCGACCACCGGCGACGTGCTCGACGCCAACCAGCAGGCCGCGTTCGAGCGCTACATCCGCGCCGGCGGCGGTTACGTCGGCGTGCACGCCGCGGCCGACACCGAGTACGACTGGTCCTGGTACGGCAACCTCGTCGGCGCCTACTTCTCCAGCCACCCGGCGATCCAGCCGGTGACGGTGCGCATCGAGGACACCGCGCACCCGTCCAACGCCGGCATCCCGGCGAACTGGAACCGCACCGACGAGCTGTACAACTACCGCACCAACCCGCGCTCGCAGGTGCACGTCCTGGCCAACCTCAACGAGGCCACGTACACCGGCGGCACGATGAACGGTGACCACCCGATCTCGTGGTGCCGCGCCTACGACGGCGGCCGCTCCTGGTACACCGGCCTCGGCCACACCCAGGAGAGCTACACCGAGGCGAACTTCCGCACCCACCTGCTCGGCGGCATCAAGTACGCCGCGCAGAACCTCGGCAACTGCTCGGTGCAGTCGGCCGCCGGCACGTTCAACCAGGTCAACCTGGCCAAGGGCGTGGCGGAGACCGGCGAGCCGATGGGTCTCACCGTCCTGCCGAACCGGGGCGTGCTGCACACCGCGCGCGACGGCGTCATCCGGTACACCGACGTCAACGGCAACACGAAGGTCGCCCTGACGCTGCAGGTCTACACCCACGACGAGGAGGGTCTGCAGAGCATCAAGGCCGACCCGAACTTCGCCACCAACAAGTGGGTGTACGTCTACTACGCGCCACCGCTCAGCACCCCGGCCGGCGACGCCCCGTCCACCGGCACGGCGGCGCAGTTCGCCCCGTTCAACGGCTCCAACAAGCTGGCCCGGTTCACCGTGCGGGACGACTACACGATCGACCCGAACTCGCAGGTGACGATCCTCGACGTGCCGACCAGCCGTGGGCTGTGCTGCCACGTCGGCGGTGACATCGACTTCGACGCCGCCGGCAACCTGTACCTGTCCACCGGCGACGACAGCAACCCGTTCGACTCCGGTGGCTACGCGCCGCTGGACGAGCGGGCCGACCGCAACCCCGCCTACGACGCGCAGCGCACCTCGGGCAACAGCAACGACCTGCGCGGCAAGGTGCTGCGGATCAAGCCGGGCGCCACGGGCGGATACACCATCCCGGCCGGCAACATGTTCGCCCCGGGCACGCCGAACACCAAGCCCGAGGTGTACGCCATGGGCTTCCGCAACCCGTTCCGGATGAGCGTCGACAAGGCCACCGGGGTCGTCTACCTCGGTGACTACGGCCCCGACGCGGGCTCCGCCGACCCGAACCGCGGACCGGCGGGCACCGTCTCGTTCGAGCGGATCACCCAGCCGGGCTTCTTCGGCTGGCCGTACTGCTCCAACTACAACACCCCGTACCAGGAGTACACGTTCCCCACTGGACCGTCGTCCGGGCCGTACAACTGCGCCGGCGGGCCGACGAACAACTCGCGGAACAACACCGGCATCACCACCCTGCCGGCGTCGCAGGCCGCCTGGCTGCCGTACGGCGGACAGGGCCCGTGGCGGCCGGAGCTGGGCGGCGGCGGCCCCATGGCCGGCCCGGTCTACAACTTCAACCCGAACCTGGTCTCCGACGTGAAGTTCCCGGCCTCCTACAACGGCCAGGTCTTCCTCGGTGAGTTCACCAGCCGCTGGATCAAGGCGGCCGCCATCAACGCCAACGGCACGGCCGGCGCGATCACCCAGATCCCGTGGACCGGAACCGCCATCATGGACATGGAGTTCGGGCCGGACGGCGCCCTGTACGTGCTCGACTACGGCACCACCTGGTTCGGCGGCGACGCCAACTCGGCGCTCTACCGCATCGAGTACAACAGCGGCGGCAACCGGTCACCGATCGCCCAGGCGGCGGCGACCCCGTCCTCCGGTGCGGCACCGCTGACCGTGCAGTTCAGCTCGGCCGGCAGCAACGACCCCGACGGCGACGCGATCACGTACGCCTGGGACTTCACCACCAACGGCAGCACCGACTCCACCGCGGCCAACCCGACGTTCACGTACCCCACGAACGGCGAGTACACCGCGACGCTGACGGTGCGGGACACCGGCGGCAGAACCGCGACGGCAAGTGTCGTCGTCGGGGTCGGCCGGCCGACGATCCAGCTCATCACCCCGGCCGACGGCTCGGTGTTCCAGTTCGGGGACCTGGTGCCGTTCGAGGTGAGGGTCACCGACCCGAACGCCGGCACCATCGACTGCAACCGGGTCGTGGTCAACTACGTCCTGGGCCACGACAGTCACGGTCACCCGATCACCAGCAAGAACGGCTGCACCGGGTCGATCCAGACCACAGTGGACGGTGAGCACGACCCCAGCTCGAACATCTTCGGGGTCATGGCCGCCGTGTACACCCCGGTCAGCGGCACCGCGGTCCAGGACCAGCACCAGCTGCAGCCGCGGACCCGGCAGGCCGAGCACTACAACACGATGAACGGCGTCCAGCTCGCCGCCAAGGCCAGCGCGCACGGCGGCAACGCCGTCGGGTACATCGAGAACGGCGACTGGATCTCCTTCAACACGTACAACCTGGCCGGCGTCAACAGCATCAAGGCGCGGGTCGCCTCGGCCGGCACCGGCGGCACCATCACCGTGCGGACCGGCTCGCCGACCGGCCCGGTGGCCGGCACCGTGCAGGTCGCCCCGACCGGCGGCTGGGAGACCTGGGCCGACGTCACCGGGACGATCAGCCCACCGGCCGGCACACAGCAGCTGTACCTGGTGTTCACCGGCGGCGCGGGGTCGTTGTTCGACATCGACGACTTCACGTTCAACTCCGGCACGACCCAGCCGCCGTCGTCGAACCTGGCGCTGAACAAGCCGGTGACGGCGTCCAGCGTGGAGAACGCCGGCACCCCGGCGTCGGCGGCCGTCGACGGCTCGCTGACGACGCGGTGGGCGAGCGCCTTCTCCGACCCGCAGTGGATCCGGGTCGACCTCGGCCAGTCGTACGCCATCAACCAGGTGAAGCTCACCTGGGAGGCGGCATACGGTTCGGCGTACCAGATCCAGACGTCCGCCGACGGGACGACCTGGACCACCATCAAGACGGTGACCGGCGAGAACGGTGGCGTCGACGACAACACCGGCCTCACCGGCACGGGCCGCTACGTGCGCATCAACGGCACCGCGCGCGGCACGGCCTACGGCTACTCGCTGTTCGAGTTCGAGGTGTACGGCGGGACGGTCACCCAGCCGCCCGCCACCAACCTCGCGCTGAACAAGCCGGCGACGGCGTCCAGCGTCGAGAACGCCGGGACCCCGGCGTCGGGGGCCGTCGACGGCTCGCTGACCACCCGCTGGTCGAGTGCCTTCGCGGACCCGCAGTGGATCCGCGTCGACCTCGGCCAGTCGTACGCGATCGGCCGGGTGAAGCTCACCTGGGAGGCCGCGTACGGGTCCGCGTACCAGATCCAGACCTCGGCCGACGGGACGAACTGGACGACGGTCCGCTCCGTGACCGGCGGCGACGGTGGCGTCGACGACAACACCGGCCTCGCCGCCACGGGCCGCTACGTGCGCATCAACGGCACCACCCGCGCCACGGCGTGGGGTTACTCGCTGCTGGAGTTCGAGGTGTACGCCAGCTAGCGGTCTGAACGGCACAACCGGGCGCGGGGATCGTCGGCGGTCCCCGCGCCCGCTGTTCTCATCCGGGCCGGCACAGCGTCAGCGACTGGAACCGCCGGCCCCCACCGGCGTCCACGGGGTGGAAGTCGACGACGTCGAACCAGGCCGTGGCGAAGCCGAGCAGCTGCTCGTCGGTGCGCCACGAGAAGAAGCGCGGCGGCACGTGCTCATCGCCGGCGATCGGACCTTCGGCCGGCCTGCTGGAAGTGGACACTGTCCTGCCCCGTGCCGGCGCCGATCTCCAGCAACCGCGCCCCCACCGCCAGCCGGTCCCCGAACGCCTGACGCTCCGCCAGCTTCCACGGCTCCTTGACGAACCCGTCGCGCCGTGCCGCACCCGCGTCGTACGCCGTGCGCAGGGCCCCGAGCACCTCGTCGTACCGGACAGTCATGACGATCATTCTCGCCGACCCGCATTGTGGCGAACTCAGGTGCTGGAGCTCATCGCCGTCGAGGTGACCGCGGGCGGTGAGCCCGTCGGTCGCCATAACTTTCTGTAGATGAAAACTCTTCATGGCTGACTGGCCGGTGATAGCCGTGTGTGACTGTGCCTGTTGGTGGCCTGAGGGTTGCGACAGGTGTGGTGACGGTACGTACTACCTGGCCGCCGTCGCTTCTGCCGCCTTGTTGTGTGGGCTGGCTGCGTGCCCTAGATTGCCGTCGTCGTACACAGTCATGGGGGGTGTTGTATGCGCGCCGTATTGCGTGCCGTCCACAACCGGCGGACATCTCGGCCGCATGATGGCACACTGCTGCCGCCCGTCGAACATGCGCGGTTGCGGCGCCAGCCGGAAGCGCCTCCATTGGCTCGCACGATCGGAACTCGACGGGCGGGCATCCGGATGCTGCGACGGATTCTCGCCCTCACCCTGCCCGTGGTGGTTACGACAACCATTGGCGCTCAGGTCCCGGGGTTTGCGGCACCACCGAAGCGCATCACTCCATCCGCGCCTGTCGCGTCGGTGCCGGGCAGCTATGTCAAGGCGGCGGGCGCCGCGGGCGACCCGACCGCGAAGAACAACATGCAGTCTGCGCCTGCCGTCCAGTGGCCGGCCGCCATCGACAGCACGGTCACCCTGCCTGCTCCCACGCCGTCGTCCCTTGTGGATGCCGAAGCCCGGACGGGCGAAGTAGTCCCCTCCGCACCCCTGCGCATTGCCCGCGTGGCGTTCGGCGGCGGGAACGCCGCCCGTCAGATCGACACAGGACCCGACTCCGTGCGCGTGCAGGTGCTGGATCGCGCCACGGCGAAAACCTCGGGACGGTCGCTCGTCGTGCGGCTGACCCGCTCGGATGCCAGTCCCGGCACGGCCACCAAGATCAGAGCGGAGATCGACTACAGCCGCTTCCGCGACGCCTACGGCGGTGACTGGGCGAGCCGCCTGCGGCTCGTCAGCCTCCCCGAGTGCGCGCTGCGTACGCCGCAGGCTCCCGAATGCCAGGCATCGGACCTGCCTTCAATGAACGATGTGGCCCGCGGCACGGTGACGGCCACGGTCCCGTTGGCCACGGCGGCGAGCGGCGGCAACTCGGCGAAGAGCGCCGCGTCAGTTCCGTCGGGCGCCATGGTTGCACTGGCGTCGTCGGCGCAGTCGTCCGGCGGTGGAGGCGACTACAGCGCTGGACCCTTCTCACCGACGGCGTCCTGGACGGCAGGCGGCCAGTCGGGTGACTTCTCCTGGTCGTACCCGATTCGGACGCCTGCCGCGCTGAACGGCCCCAGCCCCTCGGTTGGGCTTTCGTACTCCGCGCAATCACTTGATGGCAAGACGGCCGCGTCGAACAACCAACCCTCCTGGATCGGCGACGGTTTCGACTTCAGCCCGGGGCAGGTCAACCGGGTGTACCCCGCGTGCGCTGACGACGGCAAGACCGGTATCGGCGACCTGTGCTGGGGCACCGACAACGCGAACCTGAGTCTTTCGGGCCACTCCGGCGAGCTGATCCAGGTCTCCACCTCACCGGATCGCTGGAAGCTGCAGGACGACGACGGCACGCTGGTCGAGCGGCTGACCGGAGCGACGAACGGAGCCCGCAACGGCGAGTACTGGAAGGTCACCACCGCCGACGGCTGGCAGTACTTCTTCGGCCTCAACAGGCTTCCTGGGTGGAGCAGCGGCAAGAGCGTCACCCAGTCCGTGTTCACCGTGCCCGTGTTCGGCAACAACAGCGGCGAACCCTGCTACAACGCGACGTTCGCAAACGCCTCCTGCGACCAGGCGTACGCGTGGAACCTCGACTACGTCATCGACCCGCACGGCAACAGCATGTCACTGTGGTACGCCCAGCAGCTCAATCACTATGCCCGCAACGTCACGCCCAGCACGGTCTCCACGTACGTCCGGGCCGGTCACATCGACCACATTGACTACGGCACGCGGCAGGACAACGGGGTCGACAGCATCTACTCCACCGATCCGGCGCCGGCGCGGGTGGCCTTCGGGCTCGCCGACCGATGCGTGACTCCCGGCTCAGGATGTGTGCAGACGAACCCGTCGAACTGGCCTGACGTCCCATGGGACCAGCAGTGCGACTCGACGACGTCATGCGGTGGCGTGTTCTCGCCAGCGCTGTTCACGCAGAAGCGCCTGTCCACGATCACCACGCAGGTGCGCAGTGGCACCGGCTTCCGCGACGTCGAACGATGGACGCTCAACCACGTCTTCAAGGACCCAGGCGACGGTCACGCCAAGACGCTCTGGCTCAACAGCATCGCCCATGCCGGTCTCAACAACATGCCGGCCGGGACCAGCACGACCATGCCGGACATCACCTTCACCGGCGTCCAGTTGAGCAATCGCGTCGACACCTCACCGACCAAGAACCCGATCATCCGGTTCCGCATCTCCTCAATCGTCAACGAGAGCGGCGCCGTCACGGCGGTCACCTATTCGCAGCCGGAATGTGTCGTCGGCTCGAACATGCCCGCGTCGGCGGACAACAACACCAAACGCTGCTTCCCCGTCTATTGGACCCCGTACGGCACCGCCACTGCGACGTTCGACTGGTTCCATAAGTACGTCGTCACCGGCGTGACGGTGTCCGACCCCACCGGTCACGCCCCGGCCGAGGAGACCACCTACACGTACCAAGGCTCGCCGGCCTGGCACTACGACAACTCCGAGCTCACGCCGGCCAACCACCGCAGCTGGGGTCAGTGGCGTGGCTACGAGCGGGTCCGGACGCTGCACGGCGCCGCAAGTTCGGCCCAGGAGCAGTCGGATTCGGTCTACTTCCGTGGGATGCACGGCGACAAGACCTCGACCGGTACCCGCACCGTGACGATCGCCGCCGACACGACCTTCGGCGGCTTGGCGATCAACGACGAGGACTGGCGCAACGGCACCGTCCGTGAGTCCATTGTCTACAACGGCGTCGGCGACAGCGCGCCAGTGCTCTCCAAGACCGTCTACGAACCGTGGGAGTCGAGTCCCACGGCGACCCGGACCCGCAACGGCATCACGATCACCGCGTACCTCACCGGCCTGCGTTCGACGACCCAGAAGGTCGCACTCGCCGCCGGTGGCTGGCTGACGATGCAGTCGACGAACACCTTCGACACCGAGACCGGCGTCACCGACCCGATCGGCCGCGTTGTCAAGGTCGCTGACAGCAACGACACGTCGAAGAACGACGACGACCGCTGCACGACGGTCACGTACGCGACGCATCCGACGGGCGCGATCAAGTCCGCGATCGCCCAGAAGCGTGTCGTGGCGGCGTCCTGCGCCGCGACACCGAACCTGACCACGGACCTGATCTCCGAAGTTCGTACCCGGTTCGACGGCGCGGCCACGTTCAACGGTGTGATCACAAAGGGCGACGCGACGGCGGCCGAGCACGTCAAGGACGTGGTTGCGGGCAGCCCGGTCTACACCACACACAGCACCGCGACGTACGACGCCCACGGCCGCACGCTGACCTTCGCATCCACCGGCGATGATTCGACGACCACCAGCTACTCGCCGGCGACCGGGGCGCTGCCCACGACGGTGACGACGACGAACGCGGCGGGCTGGCTGTCGACCACGACGCTGGACGACGGCTACGGCGGCTCCCTGTCCGAAACCGACCCCAACGGTCGCCGGACCGAGACCACGTATGACGGTTTGGGCCGGGCAACGGCGGTGTGGCTTCCCGGCCGCGACAAGGCGACGCAGACGGCCAGCAAGAAGTACACCTACGTCGTCGGCGGTTCGAACACCATCACCAGCACCGCCACGTCCGTGCTCACCACGGACGGCACCGGCTATTCCACCTCCTACGAGTTGTACGACGCGCTGCTGCGTCCACGGCAGGTCCAGTCCCCGGCCGTCGGCGGCGGCGTCGTGCTGGTCGACAACTTCTACGACTCGCGTGGCCGGACGGTCCAGAGCAACGACGCGTATTTCCAGAGTGGCGTCTCATGGGGGACCCTGTTCGTGCCCTCGAGTCCCACCCCGAGCCGCAACCTCATCACCTATGACAACGCCGGCCGGGCCTCCGCCGTCAAGCTCCAGGTCAACGGCGTGGACAAGTGGCAGAGTTCCACCACGTTCGGCGGTGACTACTCCGACCAGACCGTCCCTGTCGGCGGCTCGGCCAGCCGGACCACGAGGAACGTCCTCGGTCAGGTGACGGAGATCCGCCGGTACCGCGGCAACACGCCGACCGGCGCGTACGACAAGACGACATACACGTTCGACAAGCGTGGATACCCGGCCACCATCAAGGACGAGGCCGGTTCCATCTGGAGCTTCGAGTACGACGTTCTCGGCCGCAACATCAAGACGATCGACCCGGACCGGGGAACGAGCACCTACACGTACAACGATGCGGGCCGCCAGCTCACGGTGACCGACGGTAGTGGTGTCACGCTCACCAACGTCTATGACGCGACCGGCCGTGCGATCGCCACCTACCAGGGTGACCAGGCCACCGGTACCAAGCTCACCGATACGACCTACGACACCCTTGCCAAGGGCCACGTCACGAGCAGCACCCGGTACGTCAACGGCAACGCGTACACGTCGACCATCACCGCATACAGCAGCGGCTATCAGCCGGCGGGCCTGACGGTGACCATCCCGGCGAGCGAAGGCGCTGTGGCCGGCTCATACTCGAGCTCGAGCACCTTCAACGCCGACGGCTCTCTGGCCACCACGACACTCCCGGCGATCGGAGGTGGCGGCGCCGGGTCGCAACCGTCCGAGACACTCACTTACGGCTATAACAGCGCCGGTCTGCTCAAGACGCTCACCGGACTGCAGTCCTACGTCGCCGACACGACGTACGACGCCTTCGGACGCATGACGGGCACGCTGTTCAACGACGGGGGCGCCAAGAACCTGGCCCAGCTCTGGTCCTATGAACCTGGGACCGGGCGTCTGCTCGAGCACGGCATCTATGACAACGACACGGGCGACGTCTTCCAGGACGCGTACTACGACTATGACAACGCGGGCAACGTCACCTCCATCAAGGATCTGACGGCGCAGTACGGCGCGGGTCCAGACGACAACCAGTGCTTCAAGTACGACTACGCGCAGCGACTGACGAACGCCTGGACTCCGGCCAGCGGCACGTGTGCCGCCGACCCGACCACGGTGACGGCGGCTCAGCTCGGTGGCCCATCGCCCTACTGGCAGGCGTGGACGTACGACTCCTCCGGCAACCGGCTCACCCAGAAAGTCCGGACCGCCGCGGGCGACACCACCTCGACGTACGCGTACCCGGTGGCCACCGCGGCGCGCCCGCACGCGGTCACCGGCGTCACGGTGACCGGCGCGGCAGGCAACAGCACCAGCTCGTACGCCTACGACGTGGCCGGCAACATGCGGACCCGGGCCCCGGCGGGAAAGCCGGAGCAGACGCTGAGCTGGGACGCCGAAGGGCATCTGGCGGGCGTCACGGACACCAACAATGTCGCCGCGAGCTACATCTATGGCACCGACGGCGGCCGGCTCATCACGCACGACAGCACCGGCACGACGCTGTACCTCGGCCCTCAAGAGATTCACGTCTCCAACAGCAACGTCGTCTCCACAACCCGGCAATATTCCGGCAACGCCGTGCGCACCAGTGCCGCCGGCCTCTGCTGGGTCACATCGGATGCGCACGGCACCGGCAACCTGACGTTCGTCGCGGCAACCCTGTCCAAGACACAGCGGCGGACCACGCCGTTCGGAGCCGTCCGCGGGGCAGATCCCAGCTGGCCGACGACTCGCGGCTTCGTGGGTGGCGTCAACGAGACGACCGGTCTCGTGCAGGTCGGGGCACGCCCATACGACCCGGGCCTCGGCCGGTTCGTCACCGTCGACCCGCAGTTCAACAGCGCCGATGCGCAGACCTTCAACGGCTACGCATACGCGAACAACAACCCCACCACCATGTCCGATCCGTCGGGCCTGAGCCACGACAACGGTGGCAGTGGCGGCATCACCTACAGCTACCGCAAGGTCGGGCACTGGTCGACCAACTGGACCCGCAACGGTTTCCGGATCCACGACGAGTACGACACGTACATCCTGTGCTCCAGCGACGGTCGGTGCCAGGCACCGGGCGGATGGATCAGTATGGGCATCGGAAACCCACTGCTGTTCTATTTCCTGGTCCTGCGCACCATCGTGCCGATGGGCCCGAAGCCCTCCCTGATCAAGGCAGTGTGGGTCGATCCCAAACTCGGCCCGTCCACCCTGTTCGGGCACGGCACGCAGGACCAGTGCATCACCGACTTCGTCGAGCCGGAACCGCCCAAGTGCGGGTTCTTCGGCGAGGACTGCCACAGCGTCGGCCAGTGGTGGCACGACAACAAGGGCATCGTCATTGCCGGCCTGGCGGTCGCGAGCGTCGTCGCCTGCGTGACCGGCGTGGGCTGCCTCGCAACCGGCGCCTTCACTGCCACTGTGGCGGTCAGCGACCGTGCCTACACCTTTGTGCACAACGAGGAGTACAACGCCGGCTGGGCAGCCTGGTCCTTCTTCATCGTCGGCATCGGCGCGGATGTGCTCGGCGCGATACCCGGCGTGGGCGCGGAGAAGGCCGCCGCGCAGGCGGCGAGGGCGGCATGGGCACAGACCGCCAGCAAGGAGGCGCTCGTCGCCAAGGCGGCAAGTATGGGGCGGGACAAGCCGAATCGGGCGGCCGGCATCTTCCTTGCCGACGGCCACTACGGCGAGCTGATGAGTGGCCACCCCAACCGGCTGATTCCTGAACTGGACAAGGTTCCTGGGATGGCCAGCGGCTTCGATCACCACCCCGAGATGCAGGTGGTGCGGTGGTTCCACGCCAATCCGGATGTCATGCGGGGCAAGCTCTACATGGACAAGTTGGTCGGCAAGGGGCCATGTGACTACTGCGGGCCCAACCTGAACGAGTTGCTGCCGACCAATGTCGAGCTCCTGGTCTTCTTCCCGTTGGCGGACGGCTCGGTCGGGTGGCGCTACTTCAAGGGACTCTAGCCCGCCTTCGCGGCCCCGTTGGGATCTCGGCGATGCCGGGAAACCACGGGGCCGCACCTGTGCTGCGCTCAGGCCGGGCCGCTCGGCTGTTTGCGTGACCAGGATGGCTCGGCGACCGCGTCGATGATCCTCTGGTCGGCTGGGCTCGTGGTGGCGACCGTGATGGAAAACAGGTCGTCGTCGTCGGACATGGCGATGGCAAGCGTGCGGTCACGACGGAAGAACTGCAGGGACGTTGCCGGCCACCGCCACCGTGCCGACCCGACGCAGGGCATCTGGAATCGCAGCCGATCGATGTCCTGTGCGGTGCCGCGCGCCCTCGAGGCGGCGAACGGCGCACTCAACACGGCCTCGAACATCCAGTACGCCTCCAGGAACTCCGAGAGGTGCGGACTGAGCGGTTGCCACGGCTCGTCGTCGTCCGACCGGTCATACACGGGCGGGTCGCCACCTTGCGGGTCGGTCGCCCAGGCCCAGTCGCCGAACTGCTCCTCCATGAACACCAGGCGGCCCGACTCGACGCGCAACTCCTCAGGAGCCAGAAACCTGTTCTGGTCGATCACCGGGAGGGTCCACCGGCGGCTGGTCGCATACCAGGCATCCAGGACCGCGACGCCGGTCGTGGCGGCGCTGCTGTCGTCCGTCGGCTGATCGGGCGGCCCGTACCACCAGGTGAACCACTGCTCAATGCTCGTATGTTGCGCACTCATGCCGGCAGAGTATGCCAGCGCGGGTCGGCGGCGATGATGATGACGCTCAGTTCGAGTTCATGTCGTCCGGTTCCACCTGCCGGACGATGAACGCCTGTGGACTGGCGCACCAGCACACATCGCCATCATCGCGCCGACGTCGACCCGAGGCGTCACACCAGAGCCCGCCTCCTGCCCCGCTTGACCGAGGTCTTCTACGACAAGAACGAGCGCTGAGGCAGCGACGCACACCGGCAGTTCCAGCGTTACTGCCCAAGACAGCGGCTGTCGCGTCTATCCGCGCACGCTATGCCGCTGACCGCGTTCGGCTCACTACGTACCGAACCAGACGAACAACTAGGCCCGCCCTCGCCGGCTCCTGATGCCCCAGGCGCGGCACTCGTCACGTTGGCGCTCCCAGAAGGATCGGCTGACCATTGCGGTAGCGCAGCAGTTGGCCATACACGTCGTTGTTCGGGTCACGCTCCGGGTGACACCGGACGAAAGCGGTACGGTGGGCGGCGTGGAGCTGGCCGGTGGACTGGTGGTGCGGGCGGCGCGGCCCGCGGATCTCGAACAGATCGGGGCGTTGCTCGCCGACCGTGGCGAGCCTGCTGACCGGCAGGATCACCGGCTGGTGGTCGAGGACGCCGACGGTGGGTTCGACGCGTGCGCGGTGGTCGTCGACGGGGACCGGGTCGTGTCGACGGCGACGCTGCTGGACGAGACCGTCGTCCTCGGTGGGGTGGCGATCCCGGCGGGGCAGGTGGAGCTGGTCGCGACCGACCGCGAGTACGAGGGGCGCGGGCTGGTCCGGGCGCTGATGGGCTGGGCGCACGAGCGGTCCGCCGCCCGCGGGCACCTGCTGCAGGTGATGATCGGGATCCCGTACTTCTACCGGCAGTTCGGATACCAGTACAGCATCCCGATCCCGCACAGCAGAGCGGTCCACACCGTGCCGGCGATGCCCGCCGGGTGTGCGGTGCGGGTCGCGGGGCCGGACGACATCGCGGCGATGACGCGGCTGCAGGACGCCGTGCAGCGCGGGCACGACGTGAGCATGCCGCACTCGCCGCTGTGCTGGCGGGCGCTGGTCGCACGGGCGGGCAGCAGCCAGGTCGTCGTGGAGCGGGCCGGGCGGACGATCGGCACGGGCCGGGTCACGCCGCCGGACGAAGGCGTGGTCCTGGGCGAGGTCGGTGCCGCCGAACCGGACGCGGTCGCCGCGCTCCTCGCCCACGCCGCCACGCTCGCGGGCGGCGAGCCGTTCTCGGCGAAGGACCGCGGCGGCCTCCTCGGCCCGCACCTCGCACCGCCCCCAGCCGATGCGAACGACTACTACCTGCGCATCCCCGACGTCGCGGCGCTGCTCGACCACCTCAGGCCCGTGCTGTCGGAGCGCCTGCGCCACCTCGGCGGCGAGGACGACGTCGTCGTGTCGTTCTTCCGCCGGCACGTCCGGCTGCGGCGGGCCGGCGGCACGGTGACCGAGGTCGTCGCGGGCGGCCCGATGCAGGGCCCCGCGTCGCACGGCGGCGCGGGCGTGGCACCGGACCTCGTCGGCCCGCTGCTCTTCGGCCCGCACGGCATCGAGGGCCTCGCCGCCTGGCACGCCGACGTCTACCCCGGCCCGAACGCCGACCTGATGCGGACCCTGTTCCCACCGGTGACGGCGGACCTGCTCACGTTCTACCTGCCGTGACGAGACCCCGGCCGGTAGGTGGCCGCGAAGGGTACGGTCGGGCCGTGCCCGAACTCGTCGCGCCCGATGCCCGCCTGCACAGCGCCTGGCTCGAGGCGCACGCGGAGTGGGGTCCCGGCGCGCACGAGGACGGGTTCGGCCTCGCACCCACTGACGACGTGCACTCCCCGGCCGGCTTTGCCACGTGGGTCGCCCGCCTCGCCGCCCGCTCGGTGCCGGACGGCTCGGGCCGCCACCGCTGCCGGCACCGCTGGATCGTCGAGGACGGCCGCGTGCTCGGGGCGATCGCGCTGCGCCACGGTGACGACGACTATGTGCGGTGGGCCGGCCACATCGGGTACGGCATCCGCCCCACCGCCCGCCGGCGTGGCCTCGCCACGTGGGCGCTCGCCCGTACCCTGGCCGACGCCCGCACCCTCGGCCTGACCGGGCTCTTCACCGTGTGCGCCGTCGACAACGAGGCCTCGGCGAGGACCCTGGAGCGCGCCGGCGGCGTCTTCGAAGGCATCCGCGACACGCCGTTCGGGCCGGTCCGCCGGTACGGTTTCGCGTCATGACCCCGCACACCGTCACGCACCCGGTCTTCGGCACGGTCGAGTTCGACCCGGCCGGGCGTGAGTGCCAGTGGGAGACGACAAGTGGCACGGTCCGGGTGGACCTGACGTTCGACGGCGCCACGATCTGCGCCGCGGCGCTGGACCAGGTCGCCCCGTTCGTCACCGAGCTCGCCGCCTTCGACGCCCGCGCCCGTGCCGCCATCGAGGACGACGTCGACGCGGTCCTCGACGACTACCTCGACTTCGACGGTGCCGAGGCCCTGCCGCACACCACCCCGGACGCCTTCCCGGCGGCGCTGCGCCTGGTCCGCGTCGGCCTGCACCCCGGCGACCCCGAGACCGGCGCGGTCTTCGACTACACCCTCGACCCTCATCTCACCGACCACCTCGTCGCCGTCCGCTTCGGCCCCGGCCGCACCGTTGACAACGTGGCGGTGGAGAGCTGACCGGCGGTTGACTCTCCCATGGTGGGAGAGTCGAAGGTGTGGGTGTGGATGGTGACGGGCTGTGGAGTATCGGGGAGCTGGCCAGGCGGACCGGGCTGCCGGTGAAGGTGGTCCGGCACTGGTCGGACATCGGGGTGGTGCCGGCGACGGGGCGGAGCGCGGGCGGGTACCGGCGGTTCGACGCGCAGGCGCTCGCGCGGCTGGAGCTGGCGCGGACGCTGCGGGAGCTGGGGCTCGGGATGACGGCGATCCGGGAGGTCGTCGACCGGGAACGCAGCATCGCCGAGGCGGCCGCCGTGCACGCCGACGCGATCGAGGCGCAGGTGCGGTCGCTGCGGCTGCAGCAGGCGGTGCTGCGGTCCGTCGCGCGGCGGGCCGCGACCGCCGAGGAGCTCGCCGAGCTCACCCGGCTGGCGCGCCTGTCCGCCGCGGAGCGCACCGCGGTCGTGCACGGGTTCGTGCGGGAGGCCGTCGGCGGGCTGGACGTGCCGACGTACCGGGATGGGCTGCTCGCGGCGACGCCCGACCTGCCCGAGCAGCCGACCGACGAGCAGCTCGACGCGTGGATCGAGCTCGCCGCGCTGGTACGGACGCCTGCACTACGGGCGGCGCTCGCGCGGATGGCCGCGTACGCCGCCGAGCACGCACCCGGCGAGCACGGCAAGGAGGACCTGGCGGCGGTCGAGCGGCTCACGGACCTGTGGGTGGAGCGGGTCACGGCGGCGATGGAGGCGGGCGTCATGCCCGACTCGCCCGCGGCGGACCCGGTCGTCGCCGGCATCGTCGAGGCGTGGATCCCGACGCAGGCCCGCACCGGCCTGGACGCCGGCGGCGACGGCGAGGCGGCGCGGGCGGGGCTGCTGGAGCAGCTGGAGGTCGCCGCGGACGCCGGGGTCGAGCGGTACTGGCAGCTGCTCTGCGTCATCAACGGCTGGCCGGTCCGGCCCAGCATCGCCGCACCCGGCCGGTGGCTGACGACCGCACTACGGGCGAACCCGGCACCCGGCGCCCGTACCGCCGCCATCGCCGCGGTCCTGGAATCCGACGGCGACCCGGAGGCGATGCTCGCCGCCTGCGAACGGGTCCTGGCGGCGGTGAGCGCGATCGTCGCCGAGGTGCCCGCCGACCGGTTCCGCGACGGCACGCCGTGCGCCGGCTGGGACGTACAGACGCTGCTGAACCATCTCGTCTACGAGAACCTGCTGTGGACCGGCCTCGCCACCGGCGCGCCGCGCGGGGACTTCGACGCCGACCATCTCGGCGGCGACCACGTCGCGGCGTTCCGGTCCGCCGCCGCCGGCACCCTCGCCGCGTTCCGGCGGCCGGGGATGCTGCGGGAGCGGTTCGGGCCGGCGCCCGGCTGGCGGCTGGTCGAGCAGGTCGTCATCGAGATGCTCGTGCACGGCTGGGACCTGGCGCGGGCGCTCGGCCGGCCGACGGACCTCGTGCCGGACGTCGCCGAGGCGGTACTGCCGGCAGTACGGGCGATGTACGGCGAGCTGCCCCGTACCCCCGGCGGGTCGTTCGGCCCGGAACAGTCCCCGCCCGCGGGCGCGACCGCCGCGGACCGGCTCGCCGCCTACCTCGGGCGCCGCCCGTGACGCGGGTCAGCCGCCCTTCTGCTCGGTGGCCGGCGGGCGCAGGCGCACGGCGACGATCGTGGCGCCCTTGCCGTCGTACGCGGTGATGAGCGGATACCGGTCGTCGGGCAGCGGCGTGGTGCGCCCCTCGCCGGCCGGGACGTTCTGCGGGATGGGCTTGCCGTGCCGCTGCACCCAGAAGATGGTGACCGCCGGGTTCCTGCTCCACTTCGCGTACTTCGCCTCGACCGTCTTGCCCTCGGCCTGGCTGGTGACGCGGGTGGCCTCGGCCCACACGGCGCCGAACTCGACGAGCGTGCCGTCGGGCGTGACGCACTGCATGAGCCCGAACACCCGCCCCGGCTCGACCGGACCCCACTCGGCCATGTACCCGGTGCCGCCGGCGCAGATGGTGTCGACGCGGACCTCGCCCGTACCGGTGTCACGCCACGCCTGGTCCAGGTACGGGCGCTCCGGCGCGCCCCAGAAGTACAGCACCATCTCCTTGCCCTTGATCACGACCCCGGTCGGCACGGTGTCACCGACGGGCAGCGCGCTGGGATTGACGGTGATCGGCACCGGCGACGGCGTCACGGGCCCGCCCGCCTGCTCCCCGCCGGTCTTCGCCGCGCACGCGGCCGCCCCGACGACCATCAGGCAGGTCGCGACGACGCCGCTCACCGCGATGACAACCTTGCGCATGCGAACCCCCTCGGCCGTGCCCCGTGCATCCAAGGACGAGGTGACCGCCGCCGATGGTTGCATCGACCGCTACTGGTCGCCGTGCATCACCAGTACGAGAGAAGCCGTCGGCGCCGTCTCGGTCGTCCGCAGGCACCAGGCGGTGAGCAGCTCCAGGGAGTCGGTGAGCTCCTCGCGGACGTCGTAGGCGTCCTCGACCGGCTCGCCGTCCGGGTCGGTGAACGCGTCGTCCGGCAGCTCCTCCAGCCGCTCCCGCCACCCGCTCGCCTCGAGCTCGGTGGTGAGCACCGCCGGCTGCAGCTCCGTCACCACCGGCCACGCCGGCCCGCCGACGTTGGACGTCCCCCAGAGCTGCGCGAGGGTCGGCAGGCTCAGCGCGTCGAGGACCGGCCGCCAGTCGAGGAACATGGTCTCCTGCAGCCAGATGGTGCGCTGCTCGTACACCGGGATCCCGATGGAAACGACGACCTCTGCGAGCGAGTCGCCCGTGCCGCCCTCGGCCGCCAACCGGTCCATGGCGACGGCGAACCCGCGCACCTCACGCTCCGACACAACCTGAACGATAGCGTCCGGGCGTCACGCCGCCGCGGGCAGGAGGACCTGGTCCAGCAGGTTGAACGGGGTCCGCCACTGCTCGGGGTGGTCGTAGTTGCCGGCGGTGACCGCCACGACGAGGTCCAGCTCCGGCACCACCGCGAGGCGCTGCCCGCCGTTGCCCGCGGCCTGCGCCACCGAGCGGCCGGCGACGGACTCGAGGTACCACTGGTAGCCGTACCCGGCGCCCCAGTCGGTCGTGCACCGCGGCTCCAGCATCGCGCTGATCCACGCCCCGGGCACGACCTGCCGCCCCTCGTGCAGGACGACCTCGCCGATCCTGGCCAGGTCGCGCGGCGCGAGCCGCAGCCCCGACGCCGCCGACACGACCCCGTCCATGCCTTCGATCCACTCGAACCGCTCGATGCCCAGCGGCTCGAACAGCCTGGCCCGCGCGTACTCCGGCAGTGGCAGACCGGTCCCGTCGGCGATCAGCCGGCCGAGCAGCGCGCTGGCGCCGCCGCAGTACGCCCACCTGGTGCCGGGCGGCTCCTGGATCGGCCGCTCCAGCACGTACCGGTACCGGTCCGGCGCCAGCTCCATCGCGATCTCGGCGTTGGCCGGGCTGTCGTACGGGATGTCCTCCCGCCACTCGAGCCCGAGCGTCATCGTCAACGCGTGGCCCACCGTGAGCCGCGCCCGCTCCGGATCGGCGCCGAGATCCCCGTACTCCGGGAACTGCCGCAGCAGCGGCGCGTCAGGCTCGGGCACGCGCCCCTCCCCGAGCGCGATCCCGTACAGCAGCGCCGTCACGCTCTTCGTCACCGACCGCAGGTCGTGCAGCGTGTCCGGCCCGAACTCGACCACCCCGAGCGACCGGTTCCAGCTCCGGTCCGCGCCGCGCCCGTAGTATTCCAGGACAGTCTCACCACCACGCACCGCCACGACCCCGTGCAACCCGTCCAGCTGCCCAGCCTCAAGCGCCTCGTCCAGCGTCACCATGCGCTCAGGCTTAGCACCCCCAGGCCCCACATTTCGACCCCGTCGCCGTGGCAGGCTGGAGGGGATGAAGTCGGTCGGGGCGTTCTCAGGGCTGGGTGTGCTGTGCGTCGCTGCGTCGGTCGTGTTGTACGGGCTGCTGCACGTGCTGCCGCCGTCGGCGGGGCTGGACTGGACGAGCCGCACGATCAGCCAGTACGCGCTACTGTCCAACGGCTGGGTGTTCGATGTGGCGACGCTGCTGCTCGCGGCCGGATCGGTCGCGGTCGTGGTGGCGCTGCGGCGGGCCGGGCTGGTGCGCCGGGGCGCCACGGTGGCGCTGCTGCTGTGGGTGGTGGGGCTGGTCGGCGTGGTGTGGTTCGAGAAGCACAACTGGGCGTCGGGGCCGTCGCTGAGCGGTGACGTGCACCGCGCGGCGAGCCTGGTCGCGTTCCTCAGCCTGCCGGCCGGCGCGCTCCTCGCGGCGGCGCCCTGGCTCCGCGACACCGCGGCACGTCTCGTCGCGCTCGGTGGGGTGGTGTCGCTGCTGTGCTTCTCGCCCATCCTGTGGGCTCTGGTGTCCGAGTCGTGGACCGGCGTGCGCTGGTGGCGGGCGATCCCGCTGGGCGGCGTGGAGCGCGCGCTCGGCCTGGCCGAGGTCGCGACGGTCCTGCTCCTGGCCTGGTGGGCGGGGCGCGCCACCCGCCACCGGGACTGAACGCTCCACGAAGCCCTCAAGTAGAACGGCTCCATCGGTTCCAGCGTGGGATGTCGAGATGCCGCTACTTTGGCCCGCGTGACGGGATTCGACTGGGCGGGGCTGTCGGCGGGCCGCAACGCGCGGGTCGACGCGGTGCCCGACATGGTCCGGCACGCGTTGAAGGTCCTCGAGGACCTGCTCGAGGAGGCCGACCACGCGTGCACGTTCACGCTTGCCGATGCGCCGCTTGCGGCCGGTGGGGTCCCGGCGAGCGTGCAGGCGCTGCTGCCGCAGGACTGCACGGTCGCCGGGCTGGCGCCGGTCGACGACTGGTCCACAGTGGTCGGTGCGGCGCTGCCGGGGTTCTTCGTGCCGACGCGGCAGCCGGACGCCTGGGCCGGGGCGGCGGCGCCGCGGGCCGTTGCCGACGGTCTGGCCGCGTGGGTGGCGGCGCTGCTGGCGCGGTTGTGGCCGGGCACCGCCGAGGCGTGGGAGCTGACGGTCGAGTGCCGCGGCTGGTACGAGGCGGCCTACGTCGACCTGGTCGTCCTCGCGGGCGGCCGGGTCTGGCTGCTGCACCTCGGGGTCAGCGACTGACGTCGAGCCGGAACCACGACCGCAGGAGGGCGTGCTCGGTGTGGCGGTCGACGAGCGAGCGCCAGACCCGCCACGCCGGGCCGCCGGTGGCCTCCTTCAGCGGCGCCGACGGGGTGTCGTCGGCCCACCAGAGCTCGACCGGGACCGCCGCGCGCACCTCGTCGGCGAACTCGTCGCGCAGCCGCGGGTCGTCGTACATCAGCAGCAGCCCCAACGTGAGGAACGGCCGCGACACGGGCTCGTCGCGCCAGCCGCCCGGGGTGTGGATGCGGCACCAGGCGAGGAAGCGCGCGGCCTGCGCGGTCGCCTCGGGGCCGAGGTCCAGCGCAGACTCGACCAGCGAGCTGAGGTGGGCGGCCTCACCGGCGCGGGTGAGTATCGTGCAGGCGAACAGCCGCGCGACGTGGGCACGCCAGCCGGCGGAGCCGGGCACCGGGTGGCGGTCGGCGATGGGGGTGGAGGCGCACAGCGAGAGCACCTCGCCCGGCTCCCACTCCAGTTCGTCGGGCAGGCGCCGGGCGACCAGCAGCTCCTCGATCGCGCGCCGGTGCCCGTCGACCCGCATGCCGTAGTCGAGGGCGGCGATCTCGCGGATGATGGACGCGTTCAGGCGGGTCCGCACCCAGTCCCGCAGCGCCAGCTCCGACGGTTGCAGGTCCATCACGTCGCCAGGCCGGTCAGCACCTCGCGCATGTAGAGCAGCGCGGTGCGGTCGTCGATGCGCGCCGCGGCGTCGACCGTGAGCGCCGGCGCCATCGGCACGAGGGTGCGGGCGGCCATCGCGCCGAAGTCGTTCGCCGCGGCGAGGTACCCGTACATGCGGGAGGACTCGGCGAGCAGCCCGAGGGCCGCGGTCATGTTGACGAACTCGATGCACACGACGCTCGCGGCGACGACGTTCGCGGTGTCGATGAGCTCGTCCACATAGGACAGCAGGAGCCGCAGCGCCCGCTGCCGCTCCCCGCGCCGGAACGCCGACCGAGCCTCGGCGGTGGCGTTCGCCGACAGCGTGCCGGGCGGGACGTCGACGCGTGCGGCCTCGTCGAAGTAGCGGGACGAGTCGTCGGAGCGGCCCTGGAACGCGGCCGAGTAGGCCAGGGTCTGCAGCGCCCAGTGCAGGAGGGTCGGCGGGCCGGCGCCGCGGTACCGGTCGGCGAGCGCACCGACGGCGGCGTCCACCTCCGCGAAGCGGCCGATGCCGAGCAGCGGCCCCGCCGACGTCATGCTCAGGAACTCGGCCAGGTACGGCTCGTCCTGCCGGTGCAGCGCGCCGACCGCGTCCGGCAGGCACTCCCGCAGCCCCGGGCCGTCGCCGGTGGCGTACGCGGACGCCCAGCGGCACAGCGGCAGGTCCGGTGCGGCGTACCGGTCCGCGAGGTGCCGGTAGGCGTCCGGGTCGGCCTGCTGCGTGTGCCGTTCGGCGGCCCAGAGCAGCCAGAACGCGCGCAGGTCACCGTCGTGCGCCGTGGTGAGGTCCAGGATGTGCTCGGCCCAGTCACCGAGCTCCTGCCGGCCGCGCAGCGGCAGCTCCGTGACGAGCGGGCGGACCAGCGCGTCGGCGAGGGCGACGTCCCCGGTCGTGCGGGCCCGGACGACCGCGGAGCGCAGGTCCGGCCAGAGCTCGGCGAGCCGGGCGACGCCCAGCGCCTCGTCCGGGCCGGTGAGCAGGCGGTGGACGGCGCCGACCGCGCCCACGCACCACTGGGCGTGCCGCGCGGCGACCAGGTCGGCGTGCCCGCACTCGCGCAGCCGCTCGGCCGCGAACTGCCGCATGGTCTCCAGCAGCCGGAAGCGCCTGCCGTCCGGGCCGAACGCGACCGTGAGCATCGACCGGCCGACGAGGTCCGCGAGCCCGTCGTCGACGTCGGCGACGCCGGTCACGGCGGCCGCGGCCGGCAGGTCGAACCCGCCGGCGAAGACCGACAGCTGCTGGAACAGGACCTGCTCGGCGGGGGTGAGCAGGTCGAACGACCACTGGACGGCGGCGCGCAGGGTGCGGTGGCGCGGGGTGCCGGTGCGGCGGGCGCCGGTGGCGCGCAGGTGGTCGTCGAGGCGGGCGACGAGGTCCGGCGGGCGGTGGCTGACGGTGCGGGCGGCGGCCAGCTCGATGGCGAGGGGGATGCCGTCGAGCCGGTGGCACAGCTCCGCGACCGCGGCCGGGTGGGCCCGCGGGTCGTAGGTGCGGTCGGCGGCCGTGGCCCGGGCGTGGAACAGCGACACGGCGGCGTCCGGTGCGAGGGGGCCGACGGCGAGGACCCGCTCACCGGACAGGCCGAGCCGCTCCCGCGACGTGGCGAGGACCCGCGCGGCGGGGCAGCCGGCGGCGACGGCCTGGGCGAGGGCGGCGCCGCAGTGAGGGCGTCGAGGGTCGCCGCCAGGTCCTGGTCGCGCCCGAACAGCGCGGTCGAGGACGCGGCGCCGCGGAGCCGCTCGTCGTGCGCGAGGATCTGCGTCTCGGCGGCGCGCAGCTCGGGGCCGGGCTCGACGCCGAGTTCCGTGACGAGGTGCTGGCGGGCGCGCCGGTACGCGGCGAGCGCGTCCGCCTGGCGCCCCGCCCGGAACAGCGCCGTCATCAGCACCGCCCACGCGCGCTCCCGCAGCGGGTGCTGCTCGACGAACTCGGTGAGCGCGGGCACGACGCCACGCGGGTCCGCCGCCGCGCGGCGCTCCAGGTCGGCCTCGACGGCCGCCGCCCACTGCTCGGTCAGCCCGGCGACCGCGCCGGAGAGCCCGGGCGCGTCCAGCCCGGCGAGCGGCGAACCACCCCAGTGGGTGAGCGCGCCGCCGGGGTCGCCGTCGCCGACGTGCCGCCGGAAGCGGGCGACGTCGATGGCGTCGGGCGGCACGTCCAGCCGGTACGCGTCGCCGACCCGCGCGATCGCCGGCCCGCCGAGCCCCTTGCGCAGCTGCGCGACGTGCCACTGCAGGGTCTTGTGCGCGGTGCGGGGCGGGTCGTCGCCCCACACGAGGTCCACCAGGCGCGCCTGGGGCAGCGGCGTGCCGGGGGAGAGGGCGAGCGCGGCCAGGAGCGTCTGGGTCTTCGCGGAGCCGATGTCGACGGGCTCGCCGTCGTCGGTGGTGACGCGCACCCCACCGAGCAGACCGATCCGCACCACAGTGCTGCTCCCACGGGCCGACGAACCTCGACGTGCGGCGAGCTTGCCACGCGCCGCGAACCGGCGGCAACCCCGTTCCCAACCGGACGCACACCGGCTCCACACCGGCGACCGCGACCATGGGCGCACCGACGAGACAGGAGCGAACGACATGCATCGAACGCCGGCACGGGTGACCGGCGCCCTCTTCATCACCGCGACGGTCGCGGGGGTGATCAGCGCGGCGCTGCTCGGCGGCGGCACCGGCAGCGCGCACCGGCAGTCGGCCGGCGCGCTCGCCGTGCTGGTGATGGCCGGCGCGATCGCGATGATCCCGGCGGCGCTGTTCCCGGTGCTCAAGGTGTACAGCGAAAGCCACGCGGTCGGTTACGTGGTGGCGCGGACGGTCGAGGTGGTGCTGCTGCTGCCGGCCGCGTTCGGGCCGCTGATCCTGGTCGCGGCCGGTGACGGCGGCCCCGACCCGGCCGTGCGGTCGGTGCTGGAGACGCAGGACACGTGGGGTTACGCGCCGGCCGCGCTGTTCTTCTGCCTCAGCGCGCTGCTGCTCAACGTCGTGCTCCTCCGGTCACGGCTCGTCCCCCGCTGGATCCCGGGCTGGGCGCTGGCCGGGGTGGCGCTGTACGTGACCGACGCCGGCCTGGTGATGTTCGGGGGTCTCACCACCGCGTCACCCGCGCACGCGGCGCTGGTGGTCCCGCTCGCGGTGAACGAGATGGTCCTCGCGGTCTGGCTGCTCGTGAAGGGCTTCCGGGCACCGGCGGGCTGACCCACAGCGCGGTTGCTTCGAGCGCGGCCGGCGGTCACCGCAGGTCCTTGCGGAACACGACCTCGTGCCGGGCGTAGCCCATGCGCCGCTCGTAGAACGGCATCGACGTCGGGTTGTCCACGCCGGTCTCCAGCGTGATCGCCGCCGCGCCGCGCTCGACCGCCCACCGCTCGACCTCGGCCATCAGCGCGGACCCGACCCCGCCTCGGCGGGCGCCGCCGGACACCGTCAGCGCGTCCACGTGGACCCGCCGGTGCGCGAGGTCGCGCTGCAGCTGCCAGTGCGCGGTCGGCAGCGGCTCCTCGACCCGCGCCACCGCCGCCCCCACGATGTCCCCGTCCTGGTCGGCGACCAGCATCAGCACCGTCGGGTCGTCCGCGTACCGCGCGTGCAGCTCCTCGTGCCACTCCACGAGCCCGTCGGTCTGCGGCTCCTGCGCGGTGGCCGGGTCGAGGCCGGCGAAGAACGCGCCGCTCTCCTGCCACAGCCGTGCCCGCCCGGGGCCGTCGCCCGCCTGTACCCGCCGTACCACCATCGCCATCCGCCCATCGTCATCGACCCGGGCCCCGGTGTCGCTGCTTTTGCCGGGAAACCTCAAGGCCCGGGCGCGGACCTTCAGCGGCGGCGGGTGCGGGCGGGTCAGCTGAACGAGTGGCGGTAGGTCTGCGGGCTGACGCCGGTGGTGCGTTTGAAGCGTTCGCGGAACGCGGTCGGGGAGCCGAAGCCGACCTCGGCGCCGATGCGTTCGACGGAGTGGCGGGTGGTCTCCAGAAGGTGCTGGGCCCGGCGGACGCGGGCGCGGTGCAGCCACTGCAGCGGGGTCAGGCCGGTCTGGTCGCGGAAGCGGCGGATCAGGGTGCGGGTGCTCATCCCGGCCTGCGCGGCGATGTCGGCGAGGGTCAGGTCGCGCCGCAGGTGCTGCTGGAGCCAGGTGAGGAGCGGCTCGAGCTCGGCGCCCTGCGGGGTCGGCGGGTGGTCGTGGGCGATGAACTGCGCCTGGCCGCCCTCGCGTTCGAGCGGCACCACCGACAGCCGCGCGGCGGCGGCGGCGACCGCGGACCCGTAGTCGCGGCGGATCATGTGCAGGCACAGGTCCAGGCCCGCCGCCGCGCCCGCGGAGGTGAGGATCTGTCCATTGTCGACATACAGCACGCCGGGGTCGACGTCCACCGACGGGTGCGCGGCCGCGAGGCTGCCGGCGGCGATCCAGTGGGTGGTGGCCCGCAGCCCGTCGAGCAGGCCGGCGGCGGCGAGCACGAAGCTGCCCGCGCAGATCGAGGCGATCCGGGTGCCGTTCGCCGCCGCGGTACGCAAGGCGGCCCGGACCGGCGGGGTCAGCGCGGCGGCCGGGTCGGCGGTGCCGGGCACGACGACCGTGTGCGCCTCGGCCAGGGTGTCGAGGCCCCACGGCGCGGTCAGGGTGAACGCGCCCGCGTCGACGTGCGGGCGCTCGGCGCAGACCCGGACGTCGTAGCCGGGGCCGCCGCCGGGCAGGCACGTGCGGGTGAACACCTCGATCGGGGTGGCCAGGTCGAACGGGATCACCCCGTCGAAGGCGAGCACGGCGACGATGTGCATGGCCGGCACGGTACCGCACGGGTTGGCGAAATCCCGTCGGAAGTGGTCACGAATGCCACTGGGGCCGCCGCCACCAGGTCCTTAGCGTGATTCGCATGCATGCGCAGATAGTCCTGTTCGACGGCTTCGACCCGTTGGACGTCATCGCACCGTACGAGGTGCTGCACGCGGGCGCCGTCGCCGCCGGCGGGGCCCTGACCGTGGCGCTCGTCTCCGCCGAAGGCGCCAGGGAGGTGGTGAGCGGCACCGGCGGCCTGGCGCTGCGGGCGACCGCGGCCCTCGACCCGTCGCGTCCGGGGCTGGTCGTCGTGCCCGGCGCCGCCGGCCGCGTCGGCGACCCCGAGGACGAGCCGACCGACGACTCGATCCCGGTCCTGCTGGGCCGGACCCTGACCACCGACCTGCCGGGGCTGCTCAAGGCGGCGATGGATGAGCCGGCCGTGACGGTCGCCTCGGTGTGCGGCGGATCCCTGGTCCTCGCCATGGCGGGCCTGCTGGAGGGCCGCCACGCCACCACCCACCACCTCGGCCTGGACCTGCTCGACGCCACCGGCGTGCGCGCCGTCCAAGCGCGGGTCGTCGACGACGGTGACTTCGTCAGCGGCGCCGGCGTCACCTCCGGGCTCGACCTCGCCCTGTACCTCCTGGAGCGCGAGATCGGCCCGCGGATCGCGCACGCCGTCGAGGAACTGTTCGCCTACGAACGGCGCGGCACCGTCTGGCGCGACGCCGGCCCGCAGCCCGCCGGGGCGTGGTGAACCATGACGGCCGAAGGCACCTGGGACCTGACCATCGCCACGCCCATCGGCAGGATCAACGCCACGGCGGTGATCCGCCGCGACGGTGCCGCCCTGACCGGTGTGGCCGCCGGTGAGGGCGAGGAGGTCCCCCTCACCGACGTCACCCTCGACGGCGACCGGCTCACCTGGAAGCAGGCCGTCACCCGTCCCCTGCGGCTCAACCTGGTCTTCGACGTGACCATCGACGGCGACACCCTGGCGGGCACCGCCAAGGCCGGGCGCCTCCCCGCCTCGAAGGTCACCGGCCGCCGGCGGTGACCTCCTCGACCTCGGCGTAGAGGGCGGGCAGCAGCCGCGCGGCGGTGCCGCGCAGGTTGACGTCGCAGATGTCGTCCAGCGGCGTCTCGTCCGGGTTGACCTGGATGACGGTCGCCCCGGAGCGGGTGGCGACCACGGGCAGCTCGGCCGCCGGGTACACCACGCCGGACGTGCCGATGCTCAGCAGCACGTCGCAGGAGGAGGCCGCCTCGACGGCCGCCGTGAAGGCCGCCCTGGGCAGCGCCTCGCCGAACCACACGACGCCGGGCCGCACCAGCGCGCCGCACGCCGTGCACCGCGGCGGCGGGACCGGGCCGAGGTCGTCGGGGACGTCGTCGTCGCCGGACGGCGCGTCGAACGGGTGGCCGGCGACGCAGCGGGGCGCGAAGAGGCTGCCGTGCAGGTGGACCGGGTCCTTGGAGCCGGCCCGCTCGTGCAGGTCGTCGACATTCTGCGTGACGACGACGGTGCCGGGCACCAGCGCCTGGAGGGCGGCGGCGGCCACGTGCCCGGCGTTGGGCTCGGCCCTGCGGACGGCGGCGCGGCGCCACTCGTACCAGCCCCAGACGAGCGCGGGGTCGGCCTCGAACGCCTCGGGGGTGGCCAGCTCGTACGCGTCGAACCGGGACCACAGGCCGGTCAGGGCGTCGCGGAACGTCGGCACGCCGCTCTCCGCGGAGATCCCGGCCCCGGTGAACACGACGACCCGGCCGGCGGTCGCGATGCGCTCCGCGACGCCGTCGGGCAGGACACGCTGCATGCGCCGCATCCTGCCATGGACGCTCGTCGAGCCGGGCGCGAGGCCTGGCGGCGTCGAGCCGGGCGCGAGGCCGGGCGGGTCAGGCGAGCGTGGGTGGTGGCGCCGGGAGCGGGTGGGCGCCCTGCGGGCGGAGGCCGTCGAACAGGATGCCCAGGTAGCGGCGCCACAGGTCCGGTGACGCGTCCGGCACGTAGCCGGCGACGTAGTTCGGGGCGCACATCAGCAGGATGACGTCGGCGCCGGTCACGTCGGGGCGCACCGCCCCGGCGTCGCGGGCCCGGTCGACGAGGTCGTGGATCACGCGGTACATCCGCTCGCGGGCGCCGGTCACCGCCGGGTCGACGTCGCCGGCGCCGTGCAGGAACGACAGGTCGCGCTGCTGGCGCTGGTGGGCGGCGGCGGTCATGAACGCCAGCAGCGCCACGCCCGGGTCGGCCTCGCCGAGCAGGCGTTCGCCGGCGGCGGTCAGCTCGTCGACCCGGTCGAGCACGATCGCGGCGATCAGGTCGTCCTTCGTCGGGAAATGGCGGAACACCGTGCCCTTGCCGACGCCGGCGCGGCGGGCGATGTCGGCCACCGACGCGTCCATGCCGCGCTCCGCGAACTCGTCGGCGGCGGCCGCCAGCAGCGCCGCCCGGTTGCGCGCGGCGTCGGCGCGCTGCGGGCGGCTCGAGGTCATGGTGACCATCGTACAAGTTGACCGGGCGGTCCGTTTATGACTAGTGTTTCCACTAGAAGCGGACCGACTGGTCCGCTTACGGATTCCGGAGGACCTCATGCGCGCAGTGATCGCCGGTGACTACGGACCACCCGAGGAGTACACGGTCGGCGAACTGCCGGTCCCGCGGCCCGGACCGGGCCAGCTGCTGGTCCGCGTCGCCGCCGCATCGATCAACCCGGGCGACGTCGTCATCCCCAGCGGGCAGTTCCGCGACACGACGCCCCTGACGTTCCCGCACGTGCCGGGCAACGACTTCGCCGGCACCGTCGCCGAAACCGGCCCGGGCGTGACCGGCTACGCCGAGGGCGACGAGATCTTCGGCTACGCCGCACCCCGGGCGCTGCGCCCGATGCTCGGCCCGCGCCCGTCGATGAGCACCGGCTCCCTCGCCGAATACGCGGTCGTCGAGGCGGACACGCCGTTCGTCGCGCACCGCCCCGCGGGCCTGACGGCCGAGCAGGCCGCGGCGCTCGCCACCACCGGCCTGACCGCGCGGGCGCTGATGGCCACCGCCGGCATCCGCCCCGGCGAGCGGGTCCTGGTCGTCGGCGCGACCGGCGGCGTCGGCACGACCCTCGTCCCGCTGCTCGCCGCGGCGGGCGCCGAGGTCGTGGCCACCGCGACCGACCAGGACGCCGGCCTGCTGCGCGACCTCGGCGCCGCGGAGACGATCGGATACGCCGAGCCCGGCTACCCGTCGGGCGTCGACGCCGCCGTCAACCTCACCCTGCCGGGCGACGCGCTGACGGGCGTCGCGGCCGCGGTCCGGCCCGGCGGGCGGCTGCTCACCATCACCTACCCGGTGCCGCGGCAGGACTGGACCGGCCGCGACGACGTCGAGCTCAGGTTCGTCCTCGACATGGAAGGCGTCCACGGCGGCATGCGCGAGGTCGCGGACGCCGGCCTCCGGGCGACGATCGGGCGCCGGTACGCCCTCGCCGAGGGCGCGCAGGCCTGCGTCGACTTCGCCCGCCGGCACACCACCGGCAAGCTGGTCGTCGTCGGGTGACCCGTCAGGTCTTCGGCCCCGCCGCCACCCACGACAGGCCCCAGTTGTAGGCGAGGTCGACGGCCTGGTTCCGGAACTGGCCGGGCGCCGGGATGATGTACCGCGACTCGCGCCGCACGACCAGCTCGCCGTTGACGTTCTCGATGAGGAACAGCACGCCGGCCCGCGACATGACGGTGCACTCGTCGAGGCGCATCTCGATCGGGGCACCGTGCTGCGGATACAGGGTGGCGACCGCGTCGAGCCCGGCGAACGAGTCGGCACCGTCGTAGATGCTGGCGTAGACGAGGATCCGGCGGAACTTGTCGGTGTGGTCGAGGTTGATGGTGAGGTTCTCGCCCGCCTCGTTGGCGCCGGTACGGTCGTCGCCGTCGAGCATGATGTACGGCGCGTCGTTCAGCTGACCGAACTGGTTGTCGAGCGGGTGGACGATGCCCTTCCGGCCGTCCATGAGCTCCCACAGGCAGCACAGGTCGAGGTCCAGGTCGGGCAGGTGCGCGGTCCTCTGCTTGCCGAAGAGGCCGCGCTTGCCGAGGGAACGCATGCTCCAGTTGAGGTTGACCCGCAGCGAACCGGACCGGCCGCCCTGCTTGGCGAGCGACACCGTCGGCGCCTGCTTGGTGAGCGTCACCTTGGACAGCCGCACCGGCGCGGGCGGCGCGACGGGCGGCGCCGGGGGCGCCACGGGGACCGGGGGCGCCGGCGGAGGCGGGGGCGGGGCGACCGGCGGGGGCACCGTCGCGGGCAGGCCGATCCGCTGCGGCTGCCCGTCGGGCCCGGTCACGGTCACCGACGGCCACCCTTGTGTGACCGGGGCCGGCGGTGCGACAGGGGCCGGCGGCGCGACCGGAGGCGGCGGCGCCATCGGCAGGTTGGAGACGGGCGGCGGGTATGACGTCGGCTGCGCGGAAGCAGCGGGCGCGGGCGAGTCGTCGACCGAGATGCCGAAGTCGCGGGCCAGTCCCGCCAGCCCCGAGGCGTACCCCTGCCCGACCGCCCGGAACTTCCACTGCCCGGCCCGCCGGTACAACTCGCCGAAGATGAACGCCGTCTCGCTCGTGGCACCGGGGCTGTCGAAGCGGGCGACCTCCGCACCGCTCGTCGCGTCCAGGAGCCGGATGTGCAGCCCCGGCACCTTCCCGAACGTGCCACCATCGGCGGACGCGGCCAGCACGATCCGCTCGATCGACTGCTCGACCCGGCCCAGGTCGACGAGCACCGTGTCGGTGACCTGGTTCCCCGCGGTCGCCTTCCCCTCGTGCCGGACCGCGCCGGCCGGGTGCGACGGCTGGTTGTAGAACACGAAGTCGCTGTCGTCGCGGACCTTGCCGCCGCCGGTCAGCAGCAGCGCCGAGCCGTCCGCGTCGGGCACGCCCGGCCCGCTCTGCCACCCCAGCACGGCCCTGACCACCGGCGCCTGCACCGGCATGTTGGCGCCCTTGAGCATCGACATTCGACCATCCTCCCCGTCAGACCCTCACAATACGACGCGCCGCGAGGGGGTGGAGAAGGCGGCGGGGCGGAGGAGGCGGAAGGGTGGCAATGGTGTCGGGCGGGGAGGTAGATGCGCGCCGGAGTGGGCAGTGGACGGGCATGGTGGACATGAAGCTCGAAATCGTCGTGCTGCCGGTCTCGGACGTCGACCGGGCCAAAAGGTTCTACCTCGGGATGGGCTGCCGGGAGGACGCCGACTTCACCGGTGCCGACGAGTTCCGGGTCGTGCAGGTCACCCCGCCCGGGTCGGCCACGTCGATCATCTTCGGCGACCGGGTCACCGACGCGGAGCCCGGCTCGGTGCGCGGGGTGCACCTGGTCGTCGACGACGTCGTCGCGGCGCAGAAGGAGCTGGCGACCCGCGGGGTGGACGTGAGCGAGGTGTTCCACGACGCCGGTGGCGTCTTCCATCACGCCGGCAGGGAGGCGCGGGCGCCGGGACCCGATCCGCGGCGGCAGTCGTACGCGTCGTTCGCGTCGTTCACCGACCCGGACGGCAACGAGTTCGTGCTGCAGGAGATCACCCGCCGCCTGCCGGGCCGCGTCGACCACGCGAACTTCGGCTCGGTGGCGGAGCTGGAGCACGCGCTGCGCGAGGCGGCGGCGGCGCACGGCCGGCACGAGCAGGAGCTGGGCCGCGCCGACGAGAACTGGCCGGCCTGGTACGCCACGTACATGGCGGAGGCCGCCGGCCTCAAGGGCTGAGGGACCGTCAGGGCCGGACCAGCGCCGCGGCGAGCTCGCGCCGGGACGTGATGCCGAGCTTGCCGAACACCTTCCGCAGGTGCCACTCGACGGTGCGGGGGCTGAGGAACAGCGCGGCGCCGATCTCCGGGTTGGTCCGGCCCGCGACCGCGAGGCGGGCGATCTGCGCCTCCTGCGCGGTGAGCTCGTCGGACGGGCCCTCCGACCGCTTGCGGACGGTCTCACCCGTCGCGGCGAGCTCCCGGGCGGCCCGCTCGGCCAGCGCGTGCAGGCCCATGCCGGCGAACGTGTCGTGCGCCGCGTGCAGCACGGTCCGGGCGTCGGCGCGGCGGCCCTCGCGCCGCAGCCATTCGCCGTGCAGCAGCCGGGCGCGGGCCGTGAGCAGGCCGAGCCCGGCGGCGTCGAGCCGGGTGGCGGCCTCGCGGAACCGTCCGTCGGCGGCCTCGCCGGGTCCGGTCAGCGCGTCGGCGAGCGCGAGGGCGCCGAGGCTCCAGTCCGTGCCGGTCGCGGCGGCGTGCGCGGCCAACAGGTCCCGGGCGTCCGCGGCGACGGCCGGTTCGTTCGCGTGTACCGCGGCCTCGACGACCTCGGACAGCTCCAGCGCCCGCAGGCCCAGCGCCGGGTGCGCGCCGGGCGCGGTGGTCAGGAGCGCGGCGGGGGCGGTGGTGAGGAACGCGGTGAGCGACGCGTGCCCGCAGCCGACTGCGGCGTGCCGGGCGACGCCGGTGGCCGCCGCGAGCCCCTCGCACTCGGCGAGCAGGTCCGCCGCCTCGCCGGACCGGCCCATGAGCAGCAGCGTCCCGGCGTGCAGCGTCAGGGCGACGGGCAGCACGGACAGCGCCCCGGCCGCCCGCGCGGCGCCGGCCGCCGCGCCGCTGAGCCGGTGCGCGGTCGCGACGTCGGACACCTCCAGCGCGGCCGGCACCGCCAGCCACAGCAGGTCGAGGTCGCGGGCCGGGTCGATCGTGTCGAGGGCCCGCCGCAGCGCCGGCACCGCGGCGGCGGGTCCGTCCAGGGCCCACGTCGCGAGGCCGGTGAGCAGCGCTCCCGGCGCGTCGTCCGCCGC
>NZ_JBFANF010000058.1:0-84053 GCF_040674675.1 Dactylosporangium sp. NPDC049742
GTGGTGGTCGCGAGCCGTGACGAGGTGCGGGACCCGGCGCTGTTGCGGGCGCTGGTGCGGTCGTCCGGGGCGACGGTGGTGCAGGGCACGCCGAGTCTGTGGCAGGCGCTGCTCGGCGACGACGCGTGGTCCGGTGTCAGGGTGCTGGTCGGCGGCGAGGCGCTGCCGGAAGGTCTGGCGCGGTCGCTGGCCGTCCGCGCGGCAGCGGTGGTGAACGTGTACGGGCCGACCGAGGCGACGATCTGGGCGACCGCGAAGGACGTGGACGGTGCCGGTCTGCTGGCGTCGATCGGTGCGCCGCTGCCGAACGTGCGCGCGTACGTGCTCGACGAGCGGCTGGCGCCCGCGCCGGTCGGCGTTGCCGGCGAGCTGTACCTGGCCGGTGTGCAGTTGGCCCGCGGGTACGTGGGTCGGGCGGGGTTGACGGCGGAGCGGTTCGTGGCGGATCCGTTCGAGGCCGGTGGCCGCCTATACCGCACGGGTGATGTGGTGCGGTGGGACGCGGCCGGTGAGCTGGTGTTCCTGGGCCGGGTCGACGAGCAGGTGAAGATCCGTGGTTTCCGGATCGAACCGGGTGAGATCGAGGCGGTCCTCACCGGTCATCCGCAGGTCGCTCAGGCCGCGGTGGTTGTCCGGGACGGGCGCCTGGTGGCGTACGTCGTGGGCGCGGCCGAAGGTGCGGCGTTGCGGGAGTACGCCGCGTCGCGGCTGCCGGAGTACATGGTGCCGGCCGTCGTGGTGACGCTGGACGCGTTGCCGCTGACGGCGAACCGGAAGCTGGACCGCAAGGCACTGCCCGCGCCGGACTTCTCGGCGCTCGCCGGGACCGGCCGCGGCTCCGCCAACGCCCGCGAGGAACTGCTGTGCCTGGCCTTCGCCGAGGTCCTCGGCCTCGACCAGGTCGGCGTCGACGACGACTTCTTCGCCCTCGGCGGCCACTCGCTGCTGGCGGTCCGCCTGGTCAGCCGGGTCCGCGCCGTGTTCGGCGTCGAACTGCCGCTGCGCGCGCTGTTCGAGGCCGCGACACCCGCCGGGCTCGCCGGACGCCTGCCGGGCGCGGCGGGCGCGCGGTCCGCGCTGGTCCCGCAGCCACGGCCCGAACGGCTGCCGCTGTCGTTCGCGCAGCAGCGGCTGTGGTTCATCGGCCAGCTGGAAGGCCCCAGCGCCACCTACAACGACCCGGTGACGCTGCGCCTGTCCGGCGACATCGACACCGCGGCGCTGGAAGCGGCGCTGCGCGACGTGATCGGCCGGCACGAGGTGCTGCGCACCGTGTTCCCGACGGCCGCCGACGGCCAGCCCCACCAGCAGGTGATCCCGATGGAGCGCCTCGACTGGCGGCTGCGCCTGCTGGACGTCGAACCGTCCGGGCTCGCCGCCGAGGTGGCCGCCGCGGCCGGGTACGCCTTCGACCTCGCGAACGAGATCCCGATCCGCGCGTCGCTGATCAGCTCCGGATCCGGCGCCCCGACACTGGTCGTGGTCGTGCACCACATCGCCAGCGACGGCTGGTCGATGGCGCCGCTGGCCGCCGACGTGTCCACCGCCTACGCCGCGAGGCTCGCCGGGCACGCGCCGGACTGGGCGCCGCTGCCGGTGCAGTACGCCGACTACACCCTCTGGCAGCGGGACCTGCTCGGCGACGACCAGGACCCGGACAGCCTCGTCGCGCGGCAGGTCGCCTACTGGCGGCAGGCGCTCGCCGGCTCCCCGGAGGAGCTGGCCCTGCCCGCGGACCGGCCACGGCCCGCCGTCGCCAGCCACCGCGGGCACCGGGCACCGGTCCTCGTCCCGGCGGACCTGCACGCCCGGCTGCTGCGGGTCGCCCGCGAGCAGGGCGTCACGACGTTCATGCTGCTGCAGGCCACGCTCGCGGTGCTGATGTCGAAGCTGGGCGCCGGCGCCGACATCCCGATCGGTTCCGCCATCGCCGGCCGTACCGACGAAGCGCTCGACGACCTGGTCGGCTCGTTCGTCAACACCCTGGTGATCCGCACCGACCTGACCGGTGACCCGGCCTTCACCGAGGTGCTCGCGCGGGTCCGCGAGACCGGGCTCGCCGGCTTCGAACATCAGGACGTCCCGTTCGAGCGGCTCGTCGAGGAGCTGGCACCGGCCCGCTCCCTGGCCCGCCACCCGCTGTTCCAGGTGCTGCTGACGCTGCAGAACAACACCGGCGCCGTCCTCGACCTGCCGGGCCTGACGGCGGAAGGGGCCGGGTCCGGCGGCCACGCGGCGGCGAAGTTCGACGTCGCCCTGATCGTCGGCGAGACGTTCGACGCGGACGGCGCACCGGCCGGGATCCGCGGCGGGCTCACCGGGTCGGCGGACCTGTTCGACGCGACGACCGTGGCGGCGATCGGGCGGCGGTGGGTGCGGGTCCTGGAAGCCGTCGCCGCCGAACCGTCGCTGCGGCTGTCCGGGATCAGCGTGCTGGACGAGGCCGAGTCGCAGCGGCTTCTCGTCGGCTGGAACGGGCCCACGGTCCCGGTGTCGGGCGACTCGGTCCCGGCGCTGATCGCCGCGTGGGCGCTGCGGTCGCCGGCCGCGGTCGCCGTCGTCGCCGACGGCGTCGAGGTGACGTACGGCGACCTCGACGCGCGGGCGAACCGGCTGGCCCGGCTCCTGGCCGGGTACGGCGTGGCCGCCGAGTCGGTGGTCGGCCTGTGCCTGCCGCGCGGCCTCGACATGATCGTCGGTCTCCTCGCCGTGTGGAAGGCCGGTGCGGCGTACCTGCCGCTGGACCCGGAGCTGCCGGTGGACCGGCTCGGGTTCATGGTCGCGGACGCGCGGGTGGCGGTGCTGCTCGGCACCGAGGACGTCCTCGACGAACTGCCCGCCGGACGCGTCCGGACGGTCGCGCTCGACGACCTGCGCGTGACGGCACAGCTGGCGTCGATGCCGAGCGACCCCGCGGACATGCCGATGTCGCCGGGTCAGCTGGTGTACGTGATGTACACGTCGGGTTCGACGGGGACGCCGAAGGGCGTCGGGGTGACGCACGGCGGCCTGCTGAACTATGTGGCGTCGGTGCCCGCGGCGGTGGGCTTGGCGGGGTCGGGCCGGTTCGCGGTGTTGCAGGGGCAGGTGACGGACCTCGGCAACACGGTGGTGTTCGGCGCCCTGGCCTCCGGCGGCACGTTGGTGGTGGTGCCGGAAGAACTGGTGACCGATCCGGTGAGGCTGAGCGCGTTCCTGAGCGAGCAGCGGGTCGACGGCGTGAAGGTGGTGCCGTCGCACCTCGCGGCGCTGGCCGCGGGCCCCGGCGGGCTGGACGCGGTCCTGCCCGGCCGGACCGTCGTGCTCGGTGGCGAGGCGGCGTCCCCTGACCTGGTCCGCGACCTCGTCGCCGTCAGGGAGGTGTTCAACCACTACGGGCCGACCGAGGCGACAGTCGGTGTCCTCACCACGCGGTTGGACGGCGACGGAGTGGTCCCGGTCGGGCGGCCGGTCGCGAACACGCGGGTCTACGTGCTGGACGAATGGCTGGCGCCGGTCCCGGTCGGCGTGGCCGGCGAGTTGTACGTCGCCGGGCCGCAACTGGCGCGCGGGTATGTGGGCCAGTCCGGTCTGACGGCATCGCGGTTCGTGGCCGACCCGTTCGACCCGGATGGCGGCCGGCTGTACCGGACCGGCGACCTGGTCCGCTGGACCGGCCCCGACGCCACCACCCGGATCCCGCGCCAGCGAACCGGATCTGAGCCGGGCGGCGGCACCTCCGGACAGCTGGTGTTCCTCGGCCGCGTCGACGACCAGGTGAAGATCCGCGGCTTCCGGATCGAGCCGGGCGAGGTACAGGCGGCGGTGCTGACCCACCCGCAGGTGGCCCAGGCGGCCGTGATCGCCCGGGACGACCCCGCCGGCGGGAAGCAGCTCGTCGCGTACGTCGTGCCGGCCGACGCCGACGACGTCACCGACCAGAGTCTGCCGGGCGCGGTCCGGCAGTTCCTGATGGGCCGGGTGCCGGAGTACATGGTGCCCGCCGCCGTGGTCGCCCTCGACGCCCTCCCACTGACCGGCAACGGCAAGCTCAACCGCAAGGCCCTCCCGGCGCCGCGCTTCGCGACCACCGCCGAGACCGGCCGCCCGCCGGCGAACGCCCGCGAGGAACTGCTCTGCCAGGCGTTCGCCGAGGTCCTCCGACTGGAGTCGGTCGGCGTCGACGACGACTTCTTCGACCTCGGCGGCCACTCCCTCCTCGCGGTCAAGCTGATCAGCCGCATCCGCACCCTGCTGCACATCGAGGTCGACATCCGCACGGTCTTCGAGACCCCGACGGTCGCCGGTCTGGCGGAGCACGCAGACAACCGAATGTCGACCCGGCCGGCGCTGCGGCCGATGCACGTCTCGGAGGAGTCCTGATGATCCCGTTGTCGTACGCGCAGCAGCGTCTGTGGTTCATCGGCCAGCTCGAAGGCCCGAGCGCCACGTACAACATCCCCACCGCCCTGCGGCTGTCCGGCCGGATCGACGTCGACGCGCTGGGCGCCGCGCTGCGCGACGTGCTCGGCCGGCACGCCGTGCTGCGCACCGTGTTCCCGACCGCGGACGGCCAGCCGTTCCAGCGGATCATCCCGCTGAAGGACCTGGACTGGTCGCTCACCGTCGTGGACGTCGACCCGGCGGACCTGCGGCAGGCCGTCGACGCCGCCGCCGGTCACGTGTTCGACCTGGCCCGCGAGGTGCCGATCCGCGCCTGGCTGATCTCCACCGGTCCGGACGAGCACGTCCTGACGGTCGTGACCCACCACATCGCCAGCGACGGCTGGTCGAAGGCGCTGCTGGCGCGGGACGTCTCCACCGCGTACGCCGCCCGCACCGAGGGCCACGCGCCGACCTGGGAGCCGCTGCCGGTCCAGTACGCCGACTACACCCTGTGGCAGCGGGAACTGCTCGGCGACGAGGAAGACCCCGGCAGCCTGATCTCCCGGCAGATCACGTACTGGCGCCAGGCGCTGGCCGACGCGCCGCAGGAACTGGTGCTGCCGACGGACCGGCCGCGCCCCGTGGTCGGCAGCCACCGCGGCCACCAGGTGCCGGTCGACGTGCCCGGGGACCTGCACGCGCGGCTCGCGTCGATCGCCCGGGCCAACGGCGTGACGATGTTCATGCTGCTGCAGAGCACCGTCGCCGTGCTCCTGTCCAAGCTCGGGGCCGGCAGCGACATCCCGATCGGCTCGGCAGTTGCGGGCCGCAACGACGACGCGCTGCACGACCTCGTCGGCTTCTTCGTCAACTCGCTCGTCGTCCGGACCGACGTGACCGGCGATCCGACGTTCGAGCAGCTGCTCGCCCGGGTCAAGAAGGCCGGCCTCGCCGCGCTCGCGCACCAGGACGTGCCGTTCGAGCGGCTCGTCGAGGAGCTCGCGCCGGCCCGTTCGCTCGCCCGGCACCCGCTGTTCCAGGTGATGCTCACCGTCCAGAACAACACCGCCGCCGTGCTGGAACTGCCGGGGCTGAGCGCGCGGAGCGTCGCACCGGACCACACGGCGGCGAAGTTCGACCTCGAGGTCACCGTGTCGGAGGTCCTCGACGCCGCCGGCGCCCCGGCCGGGCTCCGCAGCAGCGTCATCGGGTCGGCGGACCTGTTCGACGAGGCGTCGGTGGCGTCGATCGGCCGCCGGTGGGTACGGGTCCTGGAAGCCGTGGCGGCCGATCCGTCGCTGCCCCTGTCGGCGGTGTCGGTGCTGGACGACGCCGAGCTGCACCGGGTGCTGGTGGAGTGGAACGACACCGCTGTCCCGGTGGTGGCCTCGACGTTGCCGGCGTTGTTCGCGGTGCAGGTGGCGCGGACGCCGGATGCTGCTGCGTTGGTGTTCGAGGGTGTACCGGTGTCGTATGCCGAGCTGGACGACCGGGCGTCGCGGATGACCCGACTGTTGCTGGACCATGGCGTGGGTCCGGAGTCGGTGGTGGGTGTCCGGCTGCAGCGTGGTGTGGACATGGTGGTGGCGCTGCTGGGTGTGCTGAAGGCGGGGGCGGCGTACCTGCCGATCGACCCGGACCTGCCCGCTGAGCGGGTGGCGTTCATGACCGCGGACGCGGCCTACGTGGTGACGGCGGAGACGGACGCGTCCGGGTTGCCGCCGGTCGGTGATGTGCCGGTGCTGCCGGCGAACCCGGCGTACGTCATCTACACGTCGGGTTCGACAGGGCAGCCGAAGGGCGTGGTGGTGTCGCACGCGGGGATCGTGAACCGTCTGGTGTGGATGCAGGCTCGGTTCGGTTTGCAGCCGGGGGACCGTGTTCTGCACAAGACGCCGTTCGGGTTCGACGTGTCGGTGTGGGAGCTGTTCTGGCCGCTGATCCAGGGTGCGGTGATGGTGATCGCCCGCCCCGACGGTCACCGGGATCCGGCGTATGTCGCTGATCTGATCCGCGATGAGCGGGTGGACACGGTGCACTTCGTGCCGTCGATGCTGGAGGCATTCCTCGCGGCCCCAGAGGCCGGTTCGTGCGTGGGTCTGCGCCGGGTGGTGTGCTCCGGCGAGGCCCTCGGTGCGGCCGCGCGGGACAGGTTCTTCGAGGTGCTGCCCGGCACGGGGCTGTTCAACCTGTACGGCCCGACCGAGGCATCCGTCGACGTCACCGAGTTCGAAGTGGTGGCGGACGGTTCGGCGGTGGTGCCGATCGGCCGTCCGGTGTTCAACACCCGCACCTACGTCTTGGACGACCGGCTGGCTCCTGCGCCGGCTGGGGTCGCGGGCGAGTTGTATCTCGCCGGGGTCCAGCTGGCCCGCGGGTACAACAACCGTGCCGGGTTGACGGGGGAGCGGTTCGTCGCGGACCCGTTCGGCGACGGGGGTCGCCTGTACCGCACCGGCGACGTGGTGTGCTGGGACGCCGACGGCAATCTCGTGTACCTGGGCCGGGCCGACGACCAGGTGAAGATCCGTGGGTTCCGGATCGAGCCCGGCGAGGTCGAAGCGGTCCTGGCGCAGCACCCGGGCGTGCATCAGGTCGCGGTGGTCGCCCTGGATGGGCGCCTCGTGGCGTACGTCGTGGGCACCGTCGACAGTGGAGCGCTGCGGGAGTTCGCCGCGGCGCGGCTGCCCGAATACATGGTGCCCTCGGCCGTCGTGACGCTCGATGCGCTGCCGGTCACGGTGAACGGCAAGCTCGACCGCAAGGCCTTGCCCGCACCCGACTTCGCCGCGGCCGCCGGTGCTGGTCGTGGACCGGCCGACGCCCGCGAAGAGCTGCTGTGCCTCGCGTTCGCCGACGTCCTGGGCCTCGACGCCGTCGCCGCCGACGACAACTTCTTCACCCTCGGCGGGCACTCGCTCCTCGCCGTGCGTCTCGTGGAGTGGCTGCGGGTCCGGGGCGTGTCCGTGTCGGTGCGGATGCTGTTCCTCGCGCCCACCCCGGCCGGGCTCGCCGCCGCGGCCGCCAGCACCGCCGCCGTCGACGTGCCGGCGAACCTGATCCCGGCCGGCGCGCAGGCCATCACCCCGGACATGCTGCCGCTGATCGAGCTGACCCAGGCGGAGATCCAGGCCGTGGTCGACGCCGTCGACGGCGGCGCCGGCAACGTCGAGGACATCTACCCCCTGGCACCGCTGCAGGAAGGCATCCTGTTCCACCACCTGCTCGCCGGCGACGGCGGCGACGTGTACGTCGCGCCGTCGGTCGTCGAGTTCAGCGACCGGGACCGGCTGGACCGATTCGTCGCGGCGCTGCAGTCGGTGATCGACCGGCACGACGTGCTCCGCACCTCGGTCGTGTGGTCGGGGCTGCGGGAACCGGTGCAGGTGGTGTGGCGGACGGCCACCCTGCCCGTCACCGGGGTCGCCCTCCCCGCCGGCTCCGCCGACCCGACCGGCGACCTGGTCGCCGTGGTGGGCCTGTCGGTCGACCTGCGGCGGGCGCCGCTGCTGGACCTGCACGTCGCCGAGCTCGCCGACGGGCGGTGGCTCGGCCTGCTGCGCGGGCACCACCTCGTCCGGGACCACGTCGGGCTGGAGCTGACGCTGCGCGAGATCGAGGCGGTGCTGTCGGGCCGCGCCGGCGCCCTGCCCGAGCCGCCGCCGTTCCGCAACTTCGTCGCGCAGGCCAGGGCCAGCCTCGCCACCGGCGGCCACGAGGAGTTCTTCCGCGAGCAGCTGGCCGGCGTGGACGAGCCGACCGCGCCGTACGGGGTGACCGACGTCCGCGGCGACGGCTCCGGCATCGTGCGCGCCCGGGTCGCGCTGGACCCGAACCTGGTCCTGCGGCTCCGGCGCGCGGCCCGCGGGCTCGGCGCCAGCCCGGCAACGGTGATGCACGTGGCGCTGTCGCGGGTCCTCGCCGTGGTGTCCGGCCGTGACGACGTCGTGTTCGGCACCGTGCTCGTCGGGCGCATGAACGCCGGCACCGGATCGGACCGCGCGCCCGGCCTGTTCATCAACACGCTGCCCGTGCGCCTGTCCATCGGGGACAGCGACGTCGTCGCGGCGATCGGCGCGATGCGCGCCCAGCTGGCCGGGCTGCTGGAGCACGAGCACGCGCCGCTGTCGCTGGCCCGCCAGGCGAGCGCCGTCCCGGCGGACGAGCCGCTCTTCACCACGCTGTTCAACTACCGGCACCAGACCGGCGGCGGGCGCGCCGACACCGGTGACGCCGGCGGATTCGAAGGCATCCGGACCGTCTACACCCGCGACATCACCAACTACCCGCTGACCGTGATCGTCGACGAGCACGCCGGCGGGATCGACTTCGCCGTCGACGCGGTCGGGCCGATCGACCCGGAGTCCGTGGCCGGAATGCTCCGGACCGCCGTCGGCAACCTGGTGGGGGCCCTGGAGGACGGCCTCGACGGCGGCGGGCCGGCCCCGCTGTCCGCCGTGGACGTGCTCGACGCCGATGAGCTGGAGCAACTGCTGCGCCGGGGGAGCGACGCCGCCGACGGTCCCGCGGGCACCCTGCCGGAGCTGTTCGCGGCGCAGGTGGCGCGGACGCCGGACGCGCCGGCCATCGTCGGCGACGGTGTGACGCTCACCTACGCGGAGCTGGACGCCCGGGCAGGCCGCCTGGCGGGGTATCTGCGTGGCGCGGGTGTCGGCGCGGAGTCGGTGGTGGGTGTGTGCCTGCCGCGCGGGGTGGACATGGTGGTGGCGCTGCTGGCGGTGGTGCAGGCCGGCGGCGCCTATCTGCCGGTCGATCCCGAACTGCCGGTGGACCGGATCGCGTTCATGCTCGCCGACTCGCGCGCGGCGGTGCTGCTCGGGTTCGAGGACGTCCTGGACGAGCTGCCGGCGGGCCGGTTCCGGTCGGTGGCGCTCGACGACCGGCGGGTCGCGGCGGCGGTGGCGGGCTCGCCGGACGTCGTGCCGCCGGCGCTGCCGGATGCCGGGCAGGCCGCGTACGTGATGTACACGTCGGGTTCGACGGGCGTGCCGAAGGGTGTGGTGGTGCCGCACCGGGCCGTCGTGCGGCTGGTGTGCGGGGCGAACTACTTCAGCGTCGGCGCCGGCGACGTGGTGGGTCATCTGGCGTCGCCGTCGTTCGACGCGGCGACGTTCGAGATCTGGGGTGCGCTGCTCAACGGCGCGGCACTGGCGGTCGCTCCGGCGGGCGCGCTGTCGACGGCGGAGCTGGGGGCGTTCCTGGCCGAGCGGCGGGTCGGCACGCTGTGGCTGACGGCCGGCCTGTTCCATCAGGTCGTCGGTACCGACGTGCGGGCGCTGGCGCCGGTGCGGCAGCTCCTGGCGGGTGGTGACGTGCTGTCGCCGGCGGCGTGCGCGACGGTGCTGGAGCGGCTGCCGGACCTTCGCCTGCTGAACGGGTACGGGCCGACGGAGAACACCACGTTCACCGCCGTCCACGCGATCCGCGCCGAGGACGTCGCCGCAGGCGGCAGCGTGCCGATCGGGCCGCCGATCACCGGCACGCAGGTGTACGTGCTCGACCGCCGGCTCAGCCCGGTCCCGGTCGGCGTCGCCGGCGAGCTGTACGTGGCCGGCGCGGGCCTGGCCCGCGGCTATGCCGGGCGCGGCGCCCTGACCGGCGAACGGTTCGTCGCCGACCCCTTCGACGCCGCCGGCGGCCGCATGTACCGCACCGGCGACGTCGTCTCCTGGACCGCCACCGGCGAGCTGGCGTTCGTCGGCCGCGCCGACGAGCAGGTGAAGATCCGCGGGTTCCGGGTCGAGCCCGGCGAGATCGAGGCCGTGCTCACCGCGCACCCCCAGGTCGCGCAGGTCGCCGTCATCGCCCGCGAGGACACCACCGGCGACAAGCGGCTCGTCGCCTACGTCGTCCCCGTCGGCGGCGACACCGACGGGCTGCCCGCCACGCTCCGCGGGTTCGCCGGGTCGCGCCTGCCCGACTACATGGTGCCGGCCGCGGTGGTGATCCTCGGCGTGCTGCCGTTGACGGTCAACGGGAAGCTGGACCGCAAGGCCCTGCCCGCACCGGACTTCGCGGCGGCGGCCGGGACCGGCCGGCCCGCCGCCAACGTGCACGAGGAACTGCTGTGCCTCGCGTTCGCGGAGGTGCTGGAGCTCGACGCCGTCGGGGTCGACGACGACTTCTTCGCCCTCGGCGGGCACTCCCTGCTCGCCGTGCGCCTGATGAGCCGGGTCCGGGCGGTCTTCGGCGTCGAACTGTCGCTGCGCGCGCTGTTCGACGCGGCGACCCCGGCGGGACTGGCCGCGCTGCTGCCGGGAGCAGGGACGGCACGGGCGGCGCTCGTGCCGTGGGCCCGCCCCGAACGGCTGCCGCTGTCGTTCGCGCAGCAGCGGCTGTGGTTCCTCGCGCAGCTGGAAGGCCCGAGCGCGACGTACAACATCCCGATCGTGCTCCGCCTGTCCGGCGACATCGACCCGGTCGCGCTGAACGCGGCGTTCCGCGACGTGATCGGCCGGCACGAGGTGCTGCGCACCGTGTTCCCCACCGCGGACGGCGAGCCGTTCCAGCACGTACACCCCCTGGAGAAGCTGCACTGGCAGCTGGAGCGGGCCGACGTCGGATCGGCGGACCTGGACCGGGCGGTGGCGGCGGCGACCCGGCACCCGTTCGACCTGGCCACCGAGCCGCCGATCCGGGCGACCCTGCTCAACGGCGATGCCGGCGAGCGGGTCCTCGTGGTCGTGGTCCACCACATCGCCGGCGACGGCTGGTCGCGCGGCCCGCTGGCCCGCGACCTGTCGGCCGCCTACGCGGCCCGCACCGCCGGACGGGCGCCGGCCTGGGCGCCGCTGCCCGTGCAGTACGCCGACTACACCCTCTGGCAGCGGGACCTGCTCGGCGGCGAGGACGAGCCGGACAGCGTCATCCGGCGGCAGCTGGCGTACTGGCGGCAGGCGCTGACCGGCGTCCCGGAAGAGCTGGCGCTGCCCGCGGACCGGCGGCGGCCCGCGGTCGCCGGCCACCAGGGGCACACCGTCCCGCTCGACGTCGACGCGAGCCTCCACGCGCGCCTCGCCGACCTGGCCCGCGCCGAGGGCGTCACCGTCTTCATGCTCCTGCAGGCCGGTCTCGCGGTGCTGCTGTCCAAGCTGGGCGCCGGCACCGACATCCCGATCGGCGCGGCGGTGGCCGGACGCACCGACCAGGCGCTCGACGACCTGGTCGGCTTCTTCATCAACACCCTGGTGGTGCGGACCGACCTCGCCGGCGACCCCACGTTCGCCGAGCTGCTGACCCGCGTCCGGGACACGACGCTGGCCGGGTTCGAGCGCCAGGACGTGCCGTTCGAGCTGCTGGTCGAGGAGCTGGCCCCGGCCCGGTCCCTGGCCCGGCACCCGCTGTTCCAGGTGATGCTCACCGTGCAGAACACCGCCGGCGCGGTGCTGGACCTGCCGGGCATCGACGTCGACGGGTACACCGCACCCGGCTCGACGGGGCCGGCGGCGAAGTTCGACCTCGAGTGGAGCGTCGTCGAGACCTTCCACCCCGACGGTCGCGCCGCCGGGCTCCGAGGCGTCGTGACCGGCGCGGCCGACCTGTTCGACGCCGGCACGGTCGCGGCGCTGGCCGGCCGGTGGGTGCGGGTGCTCGAGGCGGTGGCCGCCGACCCGGCGGCCCCGATCTCCGCGGTGAACGTCCTCGATGCCAACGAGCTGCACCGGGTGCTGGTGGAGTGGAACGACACCGCTGTCCCGGTGGCGGCCTCGACGTTGCCGGCGTTGTTCGCGGCGCAGGTGGCGCGGACGCCGGATGCTCCTGCGTTGGTGTTCGAGGGTGTACCGGTGTCGTACGCCGAGCTGGACGACCGGGCGGCACGGATGGCCCGGCTGTTGCTGGACCGTGGCGTGGGTCCGGAGTCGGTGGTGGGTGTCCGGCTGCAGCGTGGTGTCGACATGGTGGTGGCGCTGCTGGGTGTGCTGAAGGCGGGTGCGGCGTACCTGCCGATCGACCCGGACCTGCCGGAGTCGCGGGTGGCGCTGATGACGGCCGGCGCGGCGTTCGTGGTGACGGAGGAGACGGACGCGTCCGGGTTGTCGCCGGCCGCGGATGTGCCGGTGTTGCCGGCGAACCCGGCGTACGTCATCTACACGTCGGGTTCGACGGGACTGCCCAAGGGCGTTGTCGTGTCGCACGCCGGCATCGTGAACCGTCTCGCGTGGATGCAGGCTCGGTTCGGCTTGCAGCCGGGCGATCGGGTGCTGCACAAGACGCCGTTCGGGTTCGACGTGTCGGTGTGGGAGTTGTTCTGGCCGCTGATCCAGGGCGCCGTCATGGTGATCGCCCGCCCGGACGGTCACCGGGATCCGGCGTACGTGGCCGGGCTGATCCGCGAGCAGCGGGTGGACACGGTGCACTTCGTGCCGTCGATGCTGGACGCGTTCCTGGCGACGCCGGACGCGGCCGCCTGCACCGGACTGCGGCGGGTGGTGTGCTCCGGTGAGGCACTCGGCGTGGCGGCGCGGGACCGGTTCGCCCAGGTGCTGACCGGCGCCGGGCTGTTCAACCTGTACGGCCCGACCGAGGCCTCCGTCGACGTCACCGAGTTCGAGGTGGTCGCGGACGGGTCTCCGGTGGTGCCGATCGGCAAGCCGGTCTTCAACACCCGCACCTACGTCCTGGACGACCGGCTCGCACCGGTCCCGGCGGGTGTGGCCGGGGAGCTGTACCTGGCCGGTGTCCAGCTGGCTCGTGGCTACCGGGACCGCGCGGCGCTGACGAGCGAGCGGTTCGTCGCCGACCCGTTCGACGACGGTGGCCGCCTGTACCGCACCGGCGACGTCGTCCGGTGGAGCGCCGACGGCAACCTGGTCTACCTCGGCCGCTCGGACGAGCAGGTGAAGATCCGCGGGTTCCGGATCGAGCCTGGCGAGGTCGAAGCGGTCCTTGCCGCGCACCCAGATGTGCGGCAGGTCGCGGTGCTGGCCCTGGACGGGCGGCTCGTGGCGTACATCGTGGGCACCGTCGACAGTGGAGCGCTGCGGGACTTCGCCGGGTCGCGGCTGCCGGAGTACATGGTGCCCGCGGCCGTCGTGGCACTGGACGCGTTGCCGGTCACCGCGAACGGCAAGCTCGACCGCAAGGCGCTGCCGGCGCCCTCCTTCCTCGCGGGAGCCGGCCGCGGCCCCGGCAACGCGCGTGAAGAGGTGCTGTGCCTGGGGTTCGCCGAGGTGCTCGGCCTCGACCACGTCGGGGTCGACGACGACTTCTTCGCGCTCGGCGGCCACTCGCTGCTGGCGGTGCGGCTGGTGGAGTGGCTGCGGGCGCGTGGGTTGTCGGTGCCGGTGCGGGCGTTGTTCGTCTCGCCGACGCCGGCGGCGCTGGCGGCCGCCGCCGGCGGGGTGACGGTGGCGGTGCCGGCGAACCTGATCCCCGACGGCGCGCAAGAGATCACCCCGGAGATGCTGCCGCTGGTCGACCTGTCCGAGGCCGAGCTGCAGGCGGTGATCGGTGCTGTCGAAGGTGGCGCCGCGAACGTGGCGGACGTGTACCCGCTGGCGCCGCTGCAGGAAGGGATCTTCTTCCACCACGTCCTGGCGGACGGCGGTGAGGACGCGTATGTGACGCCGTTCGTGCTGGAGTTCGCCGACCGTGACCGGTTGGACGCGTTCGTGGCCGGCCTGCGGTGGGTCGTCGGCCGGCACGATGTGTTCCGGACGTCGGTGGTGTGGGCCGGGTTGCGGGAGCCGGTGCAGGTGGTGTGGCGGTCGGTGACGCTGCCGGTGACGGAGGTACGGCTGTCGGGGACCGGTGATGCGGCTGCGGAGCTGCTGTCGACGGTCGGGTTGTCGATGGATCTCGGCCGGGCGCCGCTGCTGGATGTCCATGTCGCGGAGGCCGACGGCCGCTGGCTGGGGCTGGTGCGGGTGCATCACCTGGTGCAGGACCACACGGCGCTGGAGGTGGTGTCGGCGGAGATCGCCGCGGTGCTCGCGGGCAACGCCGACGGTCTGCCGGAGCCGGTGTCGTTCCGGGGGTTCGTGGCGCAGGCGCGGGCGGAGCTCGCCGCCGGGGTGCACGAGGAGTACTTCCGGGACCTGCTCGCCGGGGTGGTGGAGCCGTCGGTGGCGTTCGGGGTCGGCGACGTCCGCGGCGACGGGTCCGGTGTGGTGCGCGCCGGGCTGCGCCTGGACCAGGACATGGTGGCCCGGCTGCGGGAGGTCGCCCGCCGGCTGGGCGTGACGCCGGCGACGGTGCTGCACGTGGCGTGGTCACGCGTCCTGGGTGTCGTGTCCGGGCGGGACGACGTCGTGTTCGGGACGGTGCTGTTCGGCCGGATGGGAGCCGGCGCCGACCGGGTGCCGGGGCTGTTCATCAACACGCTGCCGGTGCGGGTGGACACCGGCCGGCAGGACGCGGTCGCGGCCGTCCGGGGCATGCGGTCGCAGCTGGCGGGCCTGCTGGAGCATGAGCACGCGCCGCTGGCACTGGTCCAGCGGGTCAGCGACATGCCCGGTGACGTGCCGCTGTTCACGACACTTGTCAACTACCGGCACAACGGCGGCGGCGCAGGGCACGGCGGCGTGGAGGGTGTGCGGACCGTCTTCGCGCGCGAGCGGACGAACTACCCACTGACCGTGTCGGTGGACGACGACGGCGCCGGCCTGGGCCTGGCCGTGGACGCCGTCGGTCCGATCGACCCGCACGCGGTCGCCGCCATGCTGCAGACCACGCTTGCCGCGCTGGTGTCGGCGCTGGAGGCGGACGCACGGGTGCCGTTGACCGCGCTGCCGGTGCTGGACGACAGGCAACGGGACCAGATCGCGGTCGAGTGGAACGCCGGCACGCTCGACGTCGCCGCCGTGACGCTGCCATCGCTGTTCGCGGCGCAGGTCGCCCGGGACGCGGATGCGGTCGCGGTGGTCTGTGACGGGGTGTCGGTGTCGTACGGGGAGCTGGATGCCCGGTCGAACCGGTTGGCGCGGCGGTTGGCGGGTCAGGGGGTCGGTCCGGAGTCGGTGGTGGCGGTGCGTCTGCCGCGTGGTGTGGATCTGATCGTGGCGTTGCTGGCGGTGTGGAAGGCGGGTGGTGCGTATCTGCCGGTGGAGCCGGGCCTGCCGGAGGACCGGGTGGCGTTCATGCTCGCGGATGCGGGCGCGGTGTGTGTGGTGACGGATGTGGAGGCGGATGAGCCGTCGGGTCCGGTCGAGGCCACGGGTTTGGTGGGGTCGCATCCGGCGTACGTGATGTACACGTCGGGGTCGACGGGCACGCCGAAGGGTGTGGTGGTCACCCACGCGAACGTTGTGGAGTTGTTCGCGGCGGCGCGCAGCGAGTTCGACTTCGGTGCGGGTGATGTGTGGACGTGGTTCCATTCGTTCGCGTTCGACTTCTCGGTGTGGGAGCTGTGGGGCGCCCTGCTGCACGGTGGTCGGGTTGTGGTGGTGCCGTTCGACGTGTCGCGGTCGCCGGAGCTGTTCCGGGACCTGCTGGAGCGCGAGCGGGTGACGATGTTGAGCCAGACCCCGTCGGCGTTCTACCAGCTCGCGGCAGCGGGCAGGGTGGGTAGCTCGCTGCGGTGGGTCGTGTTCGGCGGCGAGGCGCTCGAACTGGGCCGGCTGGCGGGCTGGTGGCAGGACGGCGGCGGTCCGCGTCTGGTCAACATGTACGGGATCACCGAGACCACCGTCCACGTGACGTTCCGCGCGCTGCGACCGGGTGAGACCGGCGCGAGCGCGATCGGCCGGCCCCTCGCCGGGTTGCGGGCGTACGTGCTGGACGACCGGCTGGAGCTGGTGCCGCCGGGCGTCGCCGGTGAGCTGTACGTCGCCGGCGGTCAGTTGGCGCGCGGGTATCTGCAGCGGCGCGGGCTGACGGCGACCCGGTTCGTCGCGGATCCGTTCGGCCAGGGCCGCCTGTACCGGACCGGTGACGTCGTGCGGTGGACCAACGATGGTGAGCTGGTCTACCTGGGTCGGGCCGACGAGCAGGTGAAGGTCCGCGGGTTCCGGATCGAGCTCGGCGAGATCGAGGCGGTGCTCAGCCAGCACCCGGGTGTCGAGCAGGTCGCGGTCATCGCCCGTGACGACCGGCTCGTGGCATACGTGGTCGGTGCGGTGGACGGTCCGGCGCTGCGGGAGTTCGCGGCGTCGCGGCTTCCGGAGTACATGGTGCCCGCCGCCGTCGTGTCGCTCGACGTGCTGCCGTTGACGGTGAACGGGAAGCTGGACCGCAAGGCGTTGCCGGAACCCTCCTACGTCGCCGGGACGGGCCGGGGACCGGCCAACGTCCGGGAAGAGTTGCTGTGCCAGGCGTTCGCCGAGGTCCTCGGCCTCGACGCGGTCGGGGTCGACGACGACTTCTTCGCCCTCGGCGGCCACTCGCTGCTGGCCGTCCGGCTCGTCGAATGGCTGCGGACCCGGGGTGTCACGGTGCCGGTGCGCAGGCTGTTCGACGCTCCGACCCCGGCCGGGCTGGCCGCGGGCGCGGGTGCGGTCGCCGCCGAGGTGCCGGCGAACCGGATCCCGGCCGGCGCGCAGCGCATCACCCCCGAGATGCTGCCCCTCGCCGACCTGACCGAGGCGGAGATCCGGGCCGTCGTCGGCACGGTCGACGGCGGCGCGGCCAACGTGGCGGACATCTACCCGCTCGCGCCGCTGCAGGAAGGCATGCTGTTCCACCACCTGCTCGCCGACGGCGGCGACGACGTGTACGCCGTGTCCCGCGTCTTCGAGCTGCCGGACCGCGCCGCCGTGGACGGGTTCGTCGCCGCGTTGCAGCAGGTCGTCGACCGGCACGACATCTTCCGGACGTCGTTCGCCTGGTCGCGGCTGCGGGAGCCCGTGCAGGTCGTGTGGCGGTCGGCGACCGTGCCGTTCACCGAGGTCACCCTCGATGGCGGCGCCGAGGACCCGGCGGCGCTCGTGGCCGTGGTCGGCTCCTCGATGGACCTCGGCCGCGCGCCGCTGGTGGACGTCCACGCGGCGCCGCTGGCCGGCGGCCCGTGGCTGGCGATGGTGCGCATCCACCACCTGGTGCACGACCACACCGCGGCGGCCCTGGTCTACGACGAGGTCCGCGCGATCCTGGCCGGGCGGACCGCCGAGCTGGCGGCGCCGCTGCCCTTCCGCAACTTCGTCGCCCAGGCCCGGGCCAGCCTCGCCGGCGGCGACCACGAGCGGCACTTCCGGGACCTGCTGGCCGGCGTCGACGGGCCGACCGTGGCGTTCGGTGTCGCGGACGTGCGCGGCGACGGCTCGTCCGTCGTCACCGTCCACGCCGACGTCGACGCCGGCCTCGGCGCGCGGCTGCGCGAGGTGGCCCGGCGGCTCGGCGCCAGCCCCGCGACCGTCATGCACGTGGCCTGGTCCCGCGTCCTCGCTGTGGTCGCCGCCCGCGACGACGTCGTGTTCGGCACGCTGATGTTCGGCCGCATGCACGCCGGCGCCGGCGCCGACCGGGTGCCGGGCCTGTTCATCAACACGCTGCCGGTGCGGGTCCGCACCGGCGACCTCGACGTCGCCGCCGCCGTCACCGCCATGCGCGGCCAGCTGGCCGGGCTGCTCGAACACGAGCACACCCCGCTGGCCGTCGCCCAGCGGGCGAGCACCGCACCGGCCGACGCCCCGCTGCTCACGACCCTGTTCAACTACCGGCACCACACCCGGTCCGAGCGCCGCGACGACCAGGACAACGGCGTCCGGCACCGGCTGCTCGTCGAGCGGACCAGCTACCCGCTGTCGATGGCCGTCGACGACATCGGCGACGGCTTCGGGCTCGTCGTCGACGCCGTCGCGCCGATCGACCCGGACGCGGTGGCCAGGATGATGGCCTCGGCGGTCACCGGCCTGGTGTCGGCGCTGGAGGACGACCTCGACACCGGCGCTCGGACGCCGCTGTCAGCGGTGCAGGTGCTGGACGCCCCCGCCCTGGACCAGGTCGTGCACGACTGGAACGACACCGCGGCTCCGGTGCCTGACGCAACGGTGCTGGACCTCTTCCGGGCACAGGCGCTGCGGACCCCGGACGCGCCCGCGGTGCTGTGCGACGGCGTCACGTTGTCCTATGCGGAGCTGGACGCCCGCTCGGATGGCGTTGCCCGCGCGCTGGTCGACCAGGGTGTCGGTGCCGAGTCGCTGGTGGGATTGAGCCTGCCGCGCAGCACCGACATGGTGGTGGCGGTGCTGGGCGTGTGGAAGGCCGGCGGCGCGTACGTGCCGATCGACCCGGACTACCCGGCGGACCGTATTGCGTTCATCGTCGAGGATGCGGCGCCGGTGTGTGTACTGACGGAGCTTCCGTCCTCCGATGGGCCACTGCCACCGGTGTCGACGCAGGGCGCGCAGCTGGCGTACGTGATCTACACGTCGGGTTCTACCGGCGTGCCGAAGGGCGTCGGTGTCTCGCACGCGGCGCTGGCGAACGCGGCGGCGGTGTTCACGCCGGTCTTCGACGCCCGTCCGGGCGCTGGGGTGCTGCAGTTCGCGTCGTTCAGCTTCGACGCGTCGGTGCTGGACCTCGCGGTCGCATTGACGTCGGGTGCGCGGCTGGTGGTCGCGTCGTCGGCGGAGCGGACTGACACGGCCCTGTTGCGTGACCTGGTCGCCACGACCGGCGTCGAGATCACCAGTGTGGTGCCGAGCCTGCTGGAGGTTCTCGCCCCGCAGGATCTGGCGCCGGTGCGGCGGCTGGTGGTCGGCTCGGAGGCGATCTCGGCCCGGCAGGCGCAGCTGTGGTCCGCGGACCGCGTGCTGGTGAACACGTACGGCCCGACCGAGGCGGCCGTGATGGTCGCCGCCGGCGAGGTCGACGGCGACAAGACCGTTGTGCCGTTCGGGCGGCCGACGGGCAACAGCCGCATGTACGTCCTCGACGGCAGGCTCCAGCCGGTGCCGGTCGGCGTGGTCGGTGATCTGTATCTGGCCGGTGCCCAGCTGGCCCGCGGATACGTGAACCGGGCGGGGTTGACGGCGGAGCGGTTCGTCGCCGACCCGTTCGGCGATGGTGGCCGGTTGTACCGGACCGGTGATGTGGTGCGGTGGACCGGCGACGGTGACCTCGTGTTCGTCGGCCGCGCGGATGAGCAGGTGAAGATCCGCGGGTTCCGGATCGAGCCCGGCGAGATCGCCGCCGTGCTGACCGAACACCCTGACGTGTCGCAGGCCGCGGTGATCGCCCGTGACGAGCGCCTGGTCGCCTACGTCGTCGGAGGGGCCGAAGCTGCGGCGTTGCGGGAGTTCGTGGCGACGCGGCTGCCGGAGTACATGGTGCCCGCGGCCGTCGTCGTCCTGGACGCGCTGCCGCTGTCGCCGAACGGCAAGCTGGACCGCAAGGCGCTGCCCGCGCCGTCCTTCGCCGCGGGAACGGGCCGCGCGCCGGGCAGCGTGCAGGAAGAGCTGCTGTGCCAGGCGTTCGCCGAGATCCTCGGCGTCGACACGGTCAGCGTCGACGCCGACTTCTTCGCCCTCGGCGGGCACTCGCTGCTCGCCGTCCGGCTCGTCAGCCGGGTCCGGGCGGTGTTCGCCGTCGAGCTGCCGCTGCGGGCGCTGTTCGAAGCGCCGACACCGGCAGGGCTCGCCGCCCGGCTGTCCGGCGCGTACGCGGCCCGCACGGCGCTGACGCCGTGGGCGCGGCCCGACCGGCTGCCGCTGTCCTACGCCCAGCAGCGGCTGTGGTTCATCCGGCAGCTGGACGGCCCCAGCGCGCTGTACAACATCACGCTCGGCCTTCGGCTGTCCGGCGACGTCGACCCGGTGGCCCTCAACGCGGCGCTGCGGGACGTCATCGGCCGCCACGAGGTGCTGCGCACCATCTTCCCGACGGTCGACGGCCGGCCGGTCCAGCAGATCATCCCCATCGACGAGCTCGACTGGCAGCTCCAGGAGACCGACACCCCGGCGGCGGCGCGGCACCACTTCGACCTGGCGACCGAGGTGCCGATCCGGGCCTGGCTCTGCGCCGACGGCCCCGGCGAGCACGTGCTGGTGGTGATCCTGCACCACATCGCCGGTGACGGCTGGTCGACCGGCCCCCTCGCCACGGACGTGTCGGCGGCCTACGCGGCCCGCCTCGATGGCACCGCCCCCGCGTGGGAGCCGCTGCCGGTGCAGTACGCCGACTACACGCTGTGGCAGCGGGAGCTGCTCGGCGACGAGTCCGACCCGGACAGCCTGATCTCCCGGCAGGTCGCCTACTGGCGGCAGGCCCTGGCCGACGCCCCGGAAGAGCTCGCGCTGCCCGCCGACCGGCCGCGCCCGCCGGTCGCCGGCGACCGGGCGCACTCCGTGCCGGTGCGGGTCGAACCCGACCTGCACGCGAGGCTGCGGGCGGTCGCCCGTGCCGAAGGCGTGACGATGTTCATGCTGCTCCAGGCGTCGCTCGGGGTGCTGCTGTCCAAGCTGGGCGCCGGCACGGACATCCCGATCGGAGCGGCGGTCGCGGGCCGTACCGACGAAGCCCTCGACAACCTCGTCGGGTTCTTCGTCAACACGCTCGTGATGCGCACCGACCTGACCGGAGACCCGACCTTCACCGAACTGCTCGCCCGGGTCCGGGAGACGTCCCTCGCGGGGCTCGAACATCAGGACGTGCCGTTCGAGCGGCTCGTCGAGGAGCTGTCCCCGACCCGGTCGCTGGCGCGCAACCCGCTCTTCCAGGTCATGCTGACGGTGCAGAACACCGCGGGCGCCGTCCTGGACCTGCCCGGGGTCGACGCCGTCGGGCCGGCCGCCGTGGCGGGCGCGACGCCGTCGGCGATGTTCGACCTAGACCTCGCCGTCTCGGAGGTCGGCGCGGAGCTGCGGGGCGCGCTGACGGGCTCGGCGGACCTGTTCGACGCCGGCACCGTCGCCGCACTCGCGGAGCGCTGGATCCGGGTGCTGGAGGCCGTCGCGGCGGACCCGGCCGTCGCACTGTCCGAAGTGGACGTGCTCGACGCCGGCGAGCGGCAGCGGCTGCTGGTCGGCTGGAACGACACCACGGTCGACGCGCCGGCCGCGACGCTGCCGGGGCTGTTCGCGGCGCAGGCGGCGCGGGTGCCGGACGCGACGGCGGTGGTGTTCGAGGGCGAGTCCGTGTCGTACGCGGAGCTGGACGCACGGTCGGCCCGGGTGGCGGCGCACCTGCGCGGCCTGGGCGCCGGCGCCGAGTCGGTGGTGGCGGTGCGGCTGCCGCGGGGCGTCGACCTGGTGGTCGCGGTGCTGGGCGTGGTGCGGGCGGGCGCGGCGTTCCTGCCGATCGACGTGGACCTGCCGGAGGAGCGGGTGGCGTTCATGCTCGCCGACGCGGGCGCGGTCTGCGTCCTGTCCGATGTGGATGGTCCGGCCGGTGCCGGCGCTCCCGCCGAGGTCCTGCCGGACGGTGCCGCGTACGTGCTGTACACGTCGGGATCGACGGGCACGCCGAAGGGTGTCGTGGTGCCGCACGCCGCGGTTGTGAACACGCTGCGGTGGCTGATCGACGCGTACGGTCTCAGCGACTCGGACCGGACGCTGTTCAAGACGCCGGTCGGGTTCGACGTGTCGGTGGAGGAAGTGTTCCTGCCGCTGGTGCTGGGCGCGACGATGGTGGTGGCGCGGCCGGGCGGTCACCGCGATCCGGAGTACCTCGCCTCGCTGATCCGGGAGCAGTCGGTGACGGTCGCGGAGTTCGTGCCGGCGATGCTGCGGGCGCTGCTGGACGAGCCGTCGGTGGCCGGGTGCGGGTCGCTGCGGCACGTGCTCAGCGGCGGCGAGGAGCTGACCGCGGCGCTGCGGGACCGGTGCCTGGCGGTCCTGCCCGGCGCCAGGCTGTACAACACCTACGGCCCGACGGAGACGGCGGTCACGGCCACGTCGGCGGAGTGCGCCGCCGGCGACACCGCGGCGCTGGTGCCGATCGGTGTGCCGATGGCGAACGTGCGGGCGTACGTGCTGGACGACCGGCTGGCGCCGGTCCCGGCGGGCGTCGCGGGGGAGCTGTACCTGGCCGGGGCGCAGCTGGCCCGCGGATACGTGGGCCGGGCGGCGCTGACGGCGGAGCGGTTCGTCGCGGACCCGTTCGGCCCCGGACGGTTGTACCGCACCGGCGACCTGGTGCGGTGGACGGCCGATGGGCAGCTGGTGTTCCTCGGCCGGGTCGACCAGCAGGTGAAGCTGCGCGGGTTCCGCATCGAGCTCGGCGAGGTCGAGGCTGTGCTGTCGGCGCACCCGCAGGTGAACCGGGTCGCCGTCGTGCTCCGCGAGGAGCGCCTCGTCGCATACGTCGTCGGGACCGTGGACGGCGCGGCACTGCGCGGGTTCGCGGGCGCGCGGCTGCCGGAGTACATGATGCCCGGCGCGATCGTGCCGATGGACGCGCTGCCGCTGACGGCGAACGGCAAGCTCGACCGGCGGGCCCTGCCCGCACCGGACTTCGCCGGGCTGGCCGGCTCCGGCCGTGGGCCGGGCAGCCTGCAGGAGTCGCTGCTGTGCCTCGCCTTCGCCGAGGTCCTCGGACTGGACACGGTCGGCGCCGACGACAGCTTCTTCGGCCTGGGCGGGCACTCGCTGCTGGCGGTGCGCCTGGTCAGCCAGGTGCGGGTCCTGTTCGGGGTCGAGCTGCCGCTGCGCGCCGTGTTCGAGGCGCCGACGCCGGCCGCGCTGGCCGGCCGGCTGCCGGGCGTGAGCGAGGTCCGGGCGCCGCTGGTGCCGCAGGTCCGCCCGGCGCGGCTGCCGCTGTCGTACGCCCAGCAGCGCCTCTGGTTCCTCTGGCAGCTCGACGGCGGCAACGCGACCTACAACATCTCGGAGGTGATGCGCCTCTCCGGTGCCGTGGACGCCGACGCCCTGAACGGGGCCCTGCGGGACGTGATCGGCCGGCACGAGGTGCTGCGCACCGTGTTCCCGACCGTCGACGGCGAGCCGTTCCAGCAGGTGATCCCGGCCGAGGACCTGACCTGGCAGCTGCAGGTGGTCGAGGTCCCGGAAGAGCGGCTGTCCGACACCGTGACGGCGGTGGCGCGGCACGCCTTCGACCTCGCCGGCGAGGCGCCGATCCGCGCGTCGCTGATCGGCACCGGCACGGACGAACGGGTCCTGGTCATCGTGGTGCACCACATCGCGGGCGACGGCTGGTCCGCGGGCGTGCTGGCCGCCGACGTGTCGACCGCCTACAAGGCGCGCCTGGCTGGCGAGGCGCCGGTCTGGGAGCCGCTGCCGGTGCAGTACGCGGACTACACGCTGTGGCAGCGGGAGCTGCTCGGCGACGAGTCCGACCCGGACAGCCTCATCTCCCGGCAGGTCAGCTACTGGCGGCAGGCGCTCGCGGGCCTGCCGGAGGAGCTGCCGCTGCCGGTGGACCGGCCCCGCCCGGTGGCGTCCTCCCACCGTGGACACCGGGTGCCGTGCTCGGTGCCGGCGGAGGTGCACGGCCGGTTGCGTGAGGTGGTGCGTGAGCATGGCGTGACGATGTTCATGGTGGTGCAGGCGTCCCTGGCGATGGCGTTGTCGCGGTTGGGTGCGGGTGTGGATGTGCCGATCGGTGCGGCGACCGCGGGCCGTACGGATCAGGCGTTGGATGATCTTGTCGGGTTCTTCGTCAACAGTCTGGTGATGCGCACGGACCTGTCTGGGGATCCGACGTTCACCGAGGTGCTCGCCCGGGTGCGGGAGACGTCGCTGGCGGGGTTTGAGCGTCAGGATGTGCCGTTCGATCGGTTGGTGGAGGTGTTGGCGCCGTCGCGGTTGCCGTCGCGGCATCCGTTGTTCCAGGTGATGCTGACCGTGCAGAACAATGCCGGTGCGGTGCTGGATCTGCCGGGGGTGGCGGTCGGTGGGCACGCCTCAGCGGTGGAGGCGGTGTCGGCGGCTCGGTTCGATCTGGATCTGAACATCGGTGAGGTGTTCGACGGTCGTGGTGGCGCCGCTGGGATGCGGGGCGCGCTGACGGGTTCGGCGGACCTGTTCGATGAGAGCACGGTCGCGGCGATCGCACGCCGGTGGATGCGGGTGCTGGAGTCGGTGCTGGCCGACCCGACGCTTCGACTGTCGCAGGTGGACTTCTGGGACGGCGGCGAGCTCGACCGGGTGCTGACCGGGTGGAACGACACCACCCTGGACGTGCCGCGGGCCGGGCTGCCGGCGCTGTTCGCGGCGCAGGTCGCGCGCACGCCCGACGCCATCGCGGTGATCGGCGACGGGGTGTCCCTGTCGTACGCCGAGCTGGACGCGCGGTCCAACCGGCTCGCTCGGTACCTGACGGGCCTCGGCATCGGGGCGGAGTCGGTGGTCGGCGTCTGCCTGCCGCGGGGCGCGGACCTGGTGGTGGCGCTGCTGGCAGTGGTCAAGGCCGGCGGCGCCTACCTGCCGATCGACCCCGGCTCGCCGGTCGACCGGGTCGGGTTCATGCTCGCCGACGCGCGCGCCGCGGTGCTGCTCGGCCTCGAAGACGTCCTCGACGAGCTGCCGGCGGGCCGGGTCCGGTCGGTGGCGCTCGACGACCGGCGAGTCGCGGCGTCCGTCGCCGCCCAGCCCGCCGACACCCTCGGCGTGCCGGTGCTGGCGGGTCAGGCGGCATACGTCATCTACACCTCCGGGTCGACCGGCGTGCCGAAGGGCGTCGTCGTCACCCACGTCGGCCTGGCGAGCCTCGTGGCGGCGCAGGCCGAACGGTTCGCGCTCGGAACCGGCGCCAGGGTGCTGCAGTTCGCGTCCGTCGGCTTCGACGCGGCGAGCGCCGAGATCATCGTGTCGCTGTGCTCCGGCGCCGGCCTGGTCGTCGCAGCCGCCGATGAGCTGCTGCCGGGCGGCGGCCTGACCGGCGTCGTGACCCGGTTCGGGGTGACCCACGTGACGCTGCCGCCGGCGGTGCTGGCGGTGCTGACCCCGGAAGACCTGGCGCCCGTGACGACGCTGGTGTCCGCCGGCGAGGCGCTCCCACCGGACCAGGTGGGCCGCTGGGCGGCCGGGCGGCGGCTGGTCAACGCGTACGGGCCGACCGAGACCACCGTCTGCGCGTCGATGTCGCGGCCGCTGGCACCCGGCGACGACCCGGTGATCGGCGGTCCCGTCGCGAACAGCCGGGTGTACGTGCTGGACGACCACCTGCTCCCGGTGCCGCCGGGCGTGGCCGGCGAGCTGTACGTCGCCGGCGCCTCCCTCGCCCGGGGATACGCGGGCCGCGCCGGCCTCACCGCGGGCCGGTTCGTCGCCGACCCGTTCGGAGCCGGCGGCCGGCTGTACCGGACCGGTGACGTGGCCCGGTGGACCGCCGCCGGCGACCTCGTCTACGCCGGCCGGGCCGACGCGCAGGTCAAGGTCCGCGGCTTCCGGATCGAGCCCGGCGAGATCGAGGCGGTCCTGAGTCGGCACCCCGAGGTCGAGCAGGCGGCCGTCGTCGCCCGCGAGGACGTCCCCGGCGACAGGCGCCTCGTCGCGTACGTGGTCGGCGACGCCGACGGCGCGCAGCTGCGCGCGTTCGCCGGGGAGCGGCTGCCGGACTACATGGTCCCCGCCGTGGTCGTCGTCCTCGACGCGCTGCCGCTGACGGTCAACGGCAAGCTCGACCGCCGGGCGCTGCCCGCGCCCGAGGTCACGGCGGGCGGGTCGGGCCGGGCCCCGGCCAACGCCCGCGAAGCGGCGCTGTGCCAGGCGTTCGCCGAGGTCCTCGGCCTGGACACGGTCGGCGTCGACGACGACTTCTTCGCCCTCGGCGGGCACTCGCTGCTCGCTGTCCGGCTCATCAGCCGCGTCCGCGCGGCCCTAGGCGTTGATCTCTCCATACGGACGTTGTTCGAAATCCCGACCGTCACCGGTCTCGCCGAGCACCTGGACGACCGAAAGTCGACCCGACCGGCGCTGCGGCCGATGCGCACCTCGAAGGAGTCCTCATGATCCCCTTGTCGTATGCGCAGCAGCGGCTGTGGTTCCTGGAGCAGCTCGAAGGGGCCAGCTCCCTGTACACCGTCCCGGTCGTGCTGCGGCTGTCCGGTGAGATCGACCGGGTCGCGCTCGACCAGGCGCTGAAGGACGTCCTCGGCCGGCACGAGGTCCTGCGGACGGTCCTGCCGGCCGTCGACGGGCAGCCGCACCAGCTGATCCTCCCCGTCGAGGACCTCGACTGGAGCCTCGGCGTCGCCGAGGTCACGACCGACGGTCTGCAGGCGGCCGTCGACGAGGCGGCGGAGTGCGTCTTCGACCTGACGACCGAGCTGCCGATCCGCGCCCAGCTGATCTCGGCCGGCGCGCACGAGCACGTCCTGGTGGTCGTCGTGCACCACGTCGCCTGCGACGCGTGGTCGACGACGCCGCTGGCGCGCGACCTGTCGACGGCGTACACCGCCCGCCGCCAGGGGCACGCCCCGGCGTGGGAGCCGCTGCCGGTGCAGTACGCGGACTACACGCTGTGGCAGCGGGAGCTGCTCGGCGACGAGTCCGACCCGGACAGCCTCATCTCCCAGCAGGTCGCCTACTGGCGCGACACCCTGGCCGGTCTGCCGGAGGAGCTGTCGCTGCCGGCCGACCGGCCCCGGCCGGCGATCTCGTCGAACCGCGGCCACGAGGTGGCGTGCACGGTGCCGGCGGAGGTGCACGGCCGGTTGCGTGAGGTGGTGCGTGAGCATGGCGTGACGATGTTCATGGTGGTGCAGGCGTCCCTGGCGATGGCGTTGTCGCGGTTGGGTGCGGGTGTGGATGTGCCGATCGGTGCGGCGACCGCGGGCCGTACGGATCAGGCGTTGGATGATCTTGTCGGGTTCTTCGTGAACAGTCTGGTGATGCGCACGGACCTGTCTGGGGATCCGTCGTTCACCGAGCTGCTTGCCCGGGTGCGGGAGACGTCGCTGGCGGGGTTTGAGCGTCAGGATGTGCCGTTCGATCGGTTGGTGGAGGTGTTGGCGCCGTCGCGGTTGCCGTCGCGGCATCCGTTGTTCCAGGTGATGCTGACCGTGCAGAACAATGCCGGTGCGGTGCTGGATCTGCCGGGGGTGGCGGTCGGTGGGCACGCGTCGGCGGTGGAGGCGGTGTCGGCGGCTCGGTTCGATCTGGATCTGAACATCGGTGAGGTGTTCGACGGTCGTGGTGGCGCCGCTGGGATGCGGGGTGCGCTGACGGGTTCGGCGGATCTGTTCGATGAGGGTACGGTCGCGGCGATCGCCCGCCGGTGGATGCGGGTGTTGGAGTCGGTGCTGGCCGATCCGACGCTGCGACTGTCCGAGGTGGACATCTGGGACGACGGCGAACTCGACCGGATCCTGCACGGGTGGAACGACACCGCGGTGCAGGTCGCCGGCGCGTCGCTGCCGGAGCTGTTCGCCGCCCAGGCCGAGCGGGCTCCGGACGCCGTCGCCGTCGTCGGCGACGAAGGCTCGCTGTCCTACGCGGAGCTCGACGCGCGGACCAACCGGCTGGCCCGGTACCTGCGCAACGCCGGCGTCGGCACTGAATCCGTCGTGGGTGTGTGCCTGCCCCGCGGCGTCGACCTCGTCGTGGCGCTGCTGGCAGTGGTCAAGGCCGGCGGCGCGTACCTGCCGATCGACCCGGAGCTGCCGGTCGAGCGGATCGCGTTCATGCTCGCCGACTCGCGTGCCGCCGTGCTGCTCGGCCTCGAAGACGTCCTCGACGAGCTGCCAGCCGGCCGCGTGCGGTCGGTGGCGCTCGACGACCGGCGGGTCGCGGCGTCGGTCGCCGCCCAGGCCGCCGACGCCATGGGCGCGCCGGTGCTGGCGAGTCAGGCGGCGTACGTCATCTACACCTCCGGGTCGACCGGCGTGCCGAAGGGCGTCGTCGTCACCCACCGCGGCATCGCCAGCCTGGTCGCGGCGCAGGTGAAGCGGTTCGGGGTCGGCGCGGGCAGCCGGGTGCTGCAGTTCGCGTCCGTCGGGTTCGACGCGGCGACGTGGGAGCTGGTGATGGCGCTGTGCACCGGCGCCGGCCTGGTCGTCGCACCCGCCGAGCAGCTGCTGCCCGGGTCGGGCCTGGCCGAGGTCATCGGCACGCACGGGGTCACGCACGCGACCCTGCCGCCGGCGGTGCTCGCGGTGCTGTCCCCGGACGACCTGCCATCGGTGCGGACCCTCGTCTCCGCCGGTGAGGCGCTGTCCCGCGAACTGGTGGACCGGTGGGTGCCCGGGCGGCAGTTCGTCAACGCGTACGGGCCGACGGAGACGACGGTCTGCGCGTCGATGTCGCAGAGCCTGGCGACCGGAGCGGACCCGGTGATCGGCGGTCCGGTCACCAACAGCCGGGCGTACGTCCTGGACGACCGCCTCCTGCCGGTGCCGCCGGGCGTGGCCGGCGAACTGTACGTGGCCGGTGCCTCCCTCGCCCGGGGCTACGCGGGCCGCGCCGGCCTCACCGCGGGCCGGTTCGTCGCCGACCCGTTCGGTGACGCCGGACGGCTGTACCGGACCGGTGACGTGGTCCGCTGGACCGCCGGCGGCGACCTGGTGTTCGCGGGCCGGGCCGACGACCAGGTCAAGGTCCGCGGGTTCCGCATCGAACCCGGCGAGATCGAGGCGGTCCTCGGCCAGCACCCGCAGGTCACGCAGGCCGCGGTGATCGCGAAGGACGAGCGGCTCATCGCCTACGTGGTCGGCGACGTCGACGGCGCGCAACTGCGCGAGTTCACCGGCGAACGGCTGCCGGAGTACATGGTGCCCTCGGCGGTCGTCGTCCTCGACGCTCTGCCGCTGACCGTGAACGGCAAGCTCGACCGCAAGGCGCTCCCCGCCCCCGAGCTCACCGCGACCGGCGCCGGCCGGGGCCCGGCGGACGCCCGCGAGGCGGCGCTGTGCCAGGCGTTCGCCGAGGTCCTCAACCTCGGCACGGTCGGCGTCGACGACGACTTCTTCGCCCTCGGCGGGCACTCGCTGCTCGCCGTCCGCCTCATCAGCCGCGTCCGCGCGGTCCTCGGCGTCGACCTGACCATCCGCACCCTCTTCGAGGCACCGACCGTGGCCGGGCTCGCCGCCCGCCTGGCCGGCGCCGGTGCGGCACGGGCGGCGCTGGTGCCGTGGGAGCGCCCGGAGCGGGTGCCGTTGTCGTTCGCCCAGCAGCGGCTGTGGTTCCTCGGCCAGCTGGAAGGCCCCAGCGCCACCCACAACGTCCCGACCGTGCTCGGGCTGACGGACGTGACCGACGCGGACGTGCTCGGCGCGGCCCTGCGGGACGTCATCGGACGGCACGAGGTGCTGCGCACGGTGTTCCCCGCCGTCGACGGCCGCCCGTTCCAGCACGTGATCCCACTGGAAGACCTCGACTGGCGGCTGCAGCCGGTCGACGTCCCGGCGGGGCAGGTGCCCGGCGCGGTGGCGGCGGCGGTGCAGCACCCGTTCGACCTGGCCGTCGAGGTGCCGATCCGCGCCTGGCTCTTCACCGACGGCGACACGCGGACGCTGGTGGTCGTCGTGCACCACATCGCGGCCGACGGCTGGTCGATGGGGCCGCTGGCGGCCGACGTGTCAGCGGCGTACGCGGCCCGGACGGCGGGCCGCACCCCGGCGTGGACGCCCCTCGCCGTCCAGTACGCCGACTACGCGCTGTGGCAGCGGGAGCTGCTCGGCGACGAGTCCGACCCGGGCAGCCTGATCTCGCGGCAGGTGGCGTACTGGCGGCAGGCCCTCTCCGGCGCGCCGGAGGAGCTGGTGCTGCCGGTCGACCGGAGGCGCCCCGAGGTCGCCAGCCGCCACGCCCACGTCGCACCCGTCACGGTGCCGGCCGCGCTGCACGCCCGCCTGGCCGAGCTGGCCCGCGCCGAGGGCGTCACCGTGTTCATGCTGCTGCAGGCCGGGATCGGGGTGCTGCTGTCGAAGCTCGGTGCCGGCACCGACATCCCCATCGGGGCGGCCATCGCCGGCCGCACCGACCAGGCCCTCGACAACCTCGTCGGCTACTTCGTCAACACGCTCGTCATGCGCACCGACCTGTCCGGCGACCCCACGTTCCTCGAGCTGCTCGCCCGCGTGCGGGAGACGTCCCTCGCCGGGTTCGAGCACCAGGACGTGCCGTTCGAGCGCCTCGTCGAGGAGCTGTCGCCGGCCCGGTCCCTCGCCCGGCACCCCCTGTTCCAGGTCATGCTCACCGTGCAGAACACCGCCGACGCGGTGCTGGACCTGCCCGGCGTCCGAGCCGCCGGCGCAGCGGCCGCCGCGGCGGCGATGGCCGTGGCGAAGTTCGACCTCGACTGGATCGTCAGCGAGACGTTCGACGCCGACGGCGGCGCCGCCGGGCTTCGCGGCGTGCTGAACGGCTCCGTGGACCTGTTCGACGCCGGCACGGTCGCGTCGATCGCCCAGCGACTGCTGCGCGTCCTCGACGGTGTACTGGCGGACCCGGCCGCGCCGATCTCGACCGTCGACGTGCTCGACCCGGCCGAACGCGACCAGCTGCTGTTCGGCTGGAACGGCCCCGCCGCCGACGGGCTGTTCCCGACGCTGCCGGAGCTGTTCGCGGCGCAGGCGGCCCGCACACCCGACGCGCCGGCGCTGGTGAGCGGCGACGCCTCGCTGTCCTACGCCGAGCTGGCGGCACGGTCGGACCGCCTCGCGGCGTACCTGCGGAACCTCGGTGTCGGCACCGAGTCGGTGGTGGGCCTGTGCCTGCCGCGGGGTGTCGACATGGTGGTTTCGTTGCTGGCGGTGGTGAAGGCCGGCGGCGCGTACCTGCCGATCGATCCTGAGCTGCCGGTGGACCGGATCGCGTTCATGCTCGCCGACGCCCGTGCCGCGGTGCTGCTGGGCTTCGAGGACGTCCTCGACGAGCTGCCGGCCGGCCGGTTCCGGTCGGTGGCGCTGGACGACCCGCGGGTGGCGGGCGCGGTGGCCGGTTCGCGCGGCGCGCCCGTGGCGGTGCTCGCGGACGCGGGGCAGTCGGCGTACGTGATGTACACGTCGGGTTCGACGGGCACGCCGAAGGGCGTCGTCGTGCCGCACCGGGCGATCGTGCGGCTGGTGCGCGACGCGAACTACTTCACCGTCGGCGCCGGCGACGTCGTCGGTCACCTGGCGTCGCCGTCGTTCGACGCGGCGACCTTCGAGATCTGGGGCGCGCTGCTCAACGGCGCCGCCCTGGCGGTCGCCCCGGCGGGCGCCATGTCGACCGGGGAGCTGCGGACCTTCCTCGACACGCACCACGTCGGCACGCTGTGGCTGACCGCGGGCCTGTTCCACCAGGTCGTCGGTACCGACGTGCGGGCGCTCGCGCCTGTGCGCCAGCTGCTGGCGGGTGGCGACGTGCTGTCTCCCGCGGCGTGCGCCACGGTGCTGGGGGAGCTGCCAGAGCTGCGGCTGTTGAACGGGTACGGGCCGACGGAGAACACGACGTTCACGGCCGTGCACGCGATCCGGTCCCAGGACGTCGCCGACGGGAGCAGTGTGCCCATCGGCGCGCCGATCTCCGGCACGCAGGTGTACGTCCTGGACGGCCGCCTCGAGCCCGTCCCGGTGGGCGTGGCCGGCGAGCTGTACGTGGCCGGCGCCGGCGTGGCCCGCGGGTACGTGAGCCGGGCGGCGTTGACGGCGGAGCGGTTCGTGGCGGATCCGTTCGACGACGGTGGACGCCTGTACCGGACCGGTGATGTGGTGCGGTGGTCCGGCGACGGTGACCTGATCTTCGTGGGTCGCGCGGACGAGCAGGTGAAGATCCGTGGGTTCCGGGTCGAGCCCGGCGAGATCGAGGCCGTGCTGGCCGCGCATCCGCAGGTGGCGCAGGTCGCCGTCATCGCCCGGGAGGACGCGACCGGCGACAAGCGCCTGGTGGCGTACGTGGTCGGCACGGTCGAGGGTGCGGCGCTGCGTGAGTTCGTGAGCGACCGGCTGCCGGAGTACATGGTGCCGGCGGCGTTCGTGCCGATGGCGGCGCTGCCGCTCACGGCGAACGGGAAGCTGGACCGCCGGGCGCTGCCCGCGCCGGACTTCGCCGGGGCGGCCGGGTCGGGCCGGCGCCCGGTGAGCGTGCGCGAGGAGCTGCTGTGCCTGGCGTTCGCCGAGGTCCTCGGTCTGGACGCGGTCGGCGTCGACGACGACTTCTTCGCCCTCGGCGGGCACTCCCTGCTCGCGGTGCGGCTCGTCAGCCAGGTCCGGGCGGTGTTCGGGGTCGAGCTGTCGCTGCGGGTGCTGTTCGAGACCCCGACCGTCGCCGGGCTGGCCGAGCGGCTGTCGGGCGCGCGGCAGGCACGGGCCGCGCTGGTGCCGTGGGAACGCCCGGAGCGGCTGCCGCTGTCGTACGCGCAGCGGCGGCTGTGGTTCATCGGCCAGCTGGAGGGGCCGAGCGCGACCTACAACATCCCGATGGCCCTGCGCCTGACCGGCGACGTCGACCCGGCCGCGCTGGGCGCGGCGCTGCGGGACGTGATCGGCCGGCACGAAGTGCTGCGCACCGTGTTCCAGACGGCCGACGGTGAGCCGTTCCAGCGGGTGATCCCCGGCCACGAGCTGACGTGGCAGCTGGAACTGGTCGACGTCGCGCCGGACGGGCTCGCCGCCGCGGTCGAGGCGGCGGAGCAGCACGCCTTCGACCTCGCGGTGGAGGTGCCGATCCGGGCGTGGCTGTTCGACACCGGGAACGGCGAGCGGACGCTGCTGGTGGTCGTGCACCACATCGCCAGCGACGGCTGGTCGATCCGGCCGCTCGCCGCCGACGTGTCGACGGCCTACGCCGCACGGCTGGCGGGCCACGCCCCGGCGTGGCCGCCGCTGCCGGTCCAGTACGCGGACTACGCCCTGTGGCAGCGGGAGCTGCTCGGCGACGAGTCCGATGTGGACAGCGTCATCGCGCGTCAGGTGGCGTACTGGCGTGACGCCCTCGCGGGTGCGCCGGAAGAGCTCGCGCTCCCGGCGGACCGGCGGCGCCCCACCGTGGCGAGCCATCGCGGGTACACCGTGCCGCTGCGCTTGGACGCCGCACAGCACGCGCGGCTGCTGGAAGTGGCCCGGGCCGAGGGCGTCACCGTGTTCATGCTGCTGCAGGCCGGGCTCGCGGTCCTGCTGACGAAGCTCGGCGCCGGCGGCGACATCCCCATCGGCGCGGCCATCGCCGGCCGCACCGACCAGGCCCTCGACGACCTCGTCGGGTTCTTCGTCAACACGCTCGTCATGCGGACCGACGTGTCCGGCGACCCCACGTTCAGCGAGCTGCTGGCCCGGGTGCGGGAGACCTCCCTGACGGCGTTCGAACACCAGGACGTGCCGTTCGAGCGGCTCGTCGAGGAGCTGGCGCCGGTCCGGTCCCTGGCGCGGAACCCGCTGTTCCAGGTGATGCTGACCCTGCAGAACAACGCCGACGCGGCCCTCGACCTGCCCGGCGCCAGGACCGGCAACGGCACCACCGCCGCCGGGACCGCCGCGACGGCGGCCAGGTTCGACCTCGACATGACGGTGTCGGAACGCTTCGACGCGGACGGAGCGCCGGCCGGCCTGCAGGGCGCGCTCAACGGATCCGCGGACCTGTTCGACCCCGCGACGGTGGCGTCGATCGCGCAGCGGTGGGCGCGGGTCCTCGAGGCGGTCCTCGCCGACCCGGCCGCGCCGATCTCGGGCGTCGACGTGCTCGACGCCGACGAGCGCGACCTGGTCCTGCACCGGTGGAACGACACGACCGCCGAGTTCCCGGACACGCTGCTGCCGGAGTCGTTCGCGGCGCAGGCGGCGCGGACACCGGACGCCGTGGCGGTGATCTTCGACGGGGTACCGGTGTCGTACGCGGAGCTGGACGCCCGCGTCGACCGGCTCGCCCGCTGGCTGGCCGGACGGGGCGTGCGTGCGGAGTCGGTCGTCGGCGTCTGCATGGGCCGCGGCGTCGACCTGCTGGTCGCGTTGCTGGCGGTGGGCCGGGCCGGTGGCGCGTTCCTGCCGCTGGATCCGGAGTTCCCGGGCGAGCGGCTGGCGTTCATGGTCGCGGACGCCGGCACGGCCCTCGTGCTGACCGACGCCGCCTGCGAACCGGTGCTCGCGGCGGCCGGGATCGCCGCCGTGCCCGTGGCCGAGCCGGCCGCGGCACCCGCCGGCGCTCTCCTCGACGTGCCGGTGTCGCCGGGTCAGATCGCGTACGTGCTGTACACGTCCGGGTCGACGGGTGTGCCGAAGGGCGTGGCGGTGTCGCACGCGGCCCTCGCGAACTTCCTGGCGGCGATGCGGGTCCGGTTCGGGATGGAGCCGGCGGACCGGCTGGTGGCGGTGACGACGGTCGGGTTCGACATCGCCGGGCTGGAGCTGTTCCTGCCGCTGGTGTGCGGGGCGTCGGTGGTGGTCGCGAGCCGTGACGAGGTGCGGGACCCGGCGCTGTTGCGGGCGCTGGTGCGGTCGTCCGGGGCGACGGTGGTGCAGGGCACGCCGAGCCTCTGGCAGGCCCTGGTCGGCGACGACACCGGGCTGTGGTCGGGGGTGCGCGTCCTCGTCGGCGGCGAGGCGCTGCCGGAAGGGCTGGCGCGGACGCTGACGGCGCGGGCCGGGGCGGTGCTGAACGTCTACGGGCCGACCGAGGCGACGATCTGGGCCACCGCGAAGGATGTCGACGGTGCCGGTCTGCTGGCGTCGATCGGTGCGCCGTTGCCGAACGTGCGCGCGTACGTGCTCGACGAGCGGCTGGCGCCCGCGCCGGTCGGCGTGGCCGGCGAGCTGTACCTGGCGGGTGTGCAGTTGGCCCGCGGGTACGTGGGTCGGGCGGGGTTGACGGCGGAGCGGTTCGTGGCAGATCCGTTCGAGGCCGGCGGTCGCCTATACCGCACGGGTGATGTGGTGCGGTGGGACGCGGCCGGTGAGCTGGTGTTCCTGGGCCGGGTCGACGAGCAGGTGAAGATTCGCGGCTTCCGGATCGAACCGGGTGAGATCGAGGCGGTCCTCACCGGTCATCCGCAGGTCGCTCAGGCCGCGGTGGTTGTCCGGGACGGGCGCCTGGTGGCGTACGTCGTGGGCACCGCCGAAGGTGCGGTGCTGCGTGAGTACGCGGCGTCGCGGCTGCCGGAGTACATGGTCCCGGCCGCCGTGGTGGTCCTCGACGCGCTGCCGCTGACCCCCAACCGGAAGCTGGACCGCAAGGCACTGCCCGCACCGGACTTCTCGGCGCTCGCCGGGACCGGCCGCGGCCCGGCGAACGCGCGCGAAGAGCTGCTGTGCCTGGCGTTCGCCGAGGTCCTCGGTCTCGAGGCCGCCGGGGTCGACGACGACTTCTTCGCCCTCGGCGGGCACTCGCTGCTGGCAGTGCGGCTGGTGGAGTGGCTGCGGACGCGTGGGTTGTCGATCCCGGTGCGGGCCCTGTTCGTCACCCCGACGCCCGCCGGGATCGCCGCGGTCGCCGGTGGGGTGACGGTCGAGGTGCCGGCGAACCGGATCCCGGCGGGCGCCACCGCGATCACGCCGGACATGCTGCCCCTGGTCGAGCTGTCCGAGGCCGAGCTGCGGACCGTCATCGCCTCGGTCGACGGCGGCGCCGGGAACGTGGCCGACGTGTACCCGCTGGCGCCGCTGCAGGAAGGGATCTTCTTCCACCACGTCCTCGCCGACGGCGGCCAGGACGCGTACGTGACGCCGTTCGTGCTCGAGTTCGCCGACCGCGACCGGCTGGACGCGTTCGTGGCCGGCCTCCGGTCGGTTGTCGAGCGGCATGACGTGTTCCGGACGTCGGTGGTGTGGGCCGGGTTGCGGGAGCCGGTGCAGGTGGTGTGGCGGTCGGTGACGCTGCCGGTGACCGAGGTTGGTCTGTCCGGAACCGGTGACGCTTCGGCGGAGCTGCTGTCGACGGTCGGGTTGTCGATGGACCTCGGCCGGGCGCCGCTGCTGGACGTGCACGTCGCGGAGGCAGACGGCCGCTGGCTCGGGCTGGTGCGGGTGCATCACCTCGTGCAGGACCACACGGCGCTGGACGTGGTGTCCGGCGAGATCGAGGCGGTGCTCGCGGGACGCGCCGAGGAACTGCCGGAGCCGGTGTCGTTCCGCGGGTTCGTGGCGCAGGCCCGGGCGGAACTTGCCGCCGGGGTGCACGAGGACTACTTCCGGGACCTGCTCGCCGGGGTCGTCGAGCCCACGGTGGCGTTCGGGGTCGGCGACGTCCGCGGCGACGGATCCGGCCTGACGCGCGCCGGGCTGCGGCTCGACGGCGCCGTGACGGCCCGGCTTCGAGACGCCGCCCGCCGGCTCGGGGTGACCGCCGCGACCGTGATGCACGTGGCGTGGTCGCGGGTCCTCGCCGCGGTGGCCGGGCGGGACGACGTCGTCTTCGGCACCGTCCTGTTCGGCCGGATGGGCGCCGGCGCCGACCGGGTGCCGGGGCTGTTCATCAACACGCTCCCGGTGCGGGTGGACATCGGCGGCCTGGACGCGGTGACGGCCGTACAGGAGATGCGGACGCTGCTGGTGGGCCTGCTGGAGCACGAGAACGCCCCGCTGGCGCTGGTGCAGCGGGTGTCGGAGCTGCCCGGTGACGCGCCGCTGTTCACGACGCTGTTCAACTACCGCCGCAACGGCGCCGGCACCGGATCCGGCACTGAGCCGGGCGGGTTCGAGGGTGTGCGGACCGTGTACGCCCGGGAGCGGACCAACTATCCGCTGACGGTGTCGGTGGACGACGACGGCACGGAACTCGGCGTGCTGGTCGACGCGGTCGGCCCGATCGACCCGCAGGCGGTCGCGGAGCTGCTGCGGACCACGGTCGCCGGGCTCGTGTCGGCGCTGGAGTCGGACCCGGCGACCCTGCTGACGGCGCTGCCGGTCCTGGACGACGCGCGGCGCGACGAGATCCTGTCCGGCTGGAGCGGCCACGAGGTTTCCGTCGCGCCCGCGACGCTGCCGTCGCTGTTCGCCGCGCAGGTCGCCCGGGATGCGGATGCGGTTGCGGTGGTCTGTGACGGGGTGTCGGTGTCGTACGGGGAGCTGGACGCCCGGTCGAACCAGCTCGCACGGTCGCTCGCCGGTCGTGGGGTCGTTCCCGGGTCGGTGGTGGCGGTGTCGCTGCCCCGTGGTGTGGATCTGATCGTGGCGTTGCTGGCGGTGTGGAAGGCGGGTGGTGCGTATCTGCCGGTGGAGCCGGGCCTGCCGGAGGATCGCGTCGAGTTCATGCTCGCGGATGCGGGCGTGGTGTGTGTGGTGACGGATGTGGACTCTGACGAGCCGTCCGGCCCGATTGAGCCCACGGGTCTGGTCTGGTCGCATCCGGCGTACGTGATGTACACGTCCGGTTCCACGGGCACGCCGAAGGGCGTCGTGGTGTCGCACGCCAATGTGGTGGAGCTGTTCGCGGCGGCCCGGGAAGAGTTTGACTTCGGCGTTGGTGACGTGTGGACGTGGTTCCATTCGTTCGCGTTCGACTTCTCGGTGTGGGAGTTGTGGGGTGCGCTGCTGCACGGTGGCCGGGTTGTGGTGGTGCCGTTCGACGTTTCGCGGTCGCCGGAGCTGTTCCGGGACCTGCTGGAGCGCGAGCGCGTCACGATGCTGAGCCAGACCCCGTCCGCGTTCTACCAGCTGGTCGCGGCGGGCAGGTTCGACAGCTCGCTGCGATGGGTGGTGTTCGGCGGCGAGGCCCTCGAACTGGGCCGGTTGGCCGACTGGTGGTCGTGGTGGGAGACCGGTGACGGCCCGCGCCTGGTCAACATGTACGGGATCACCGAGACCACCGTCCACGTCACCTTCCGCGCGCTGGAGCACGGGGAGACCGGCGCGAGCGCGGTCGGGCGGCCGCTGCCGGGCCTGCGCGTCTACGTGCTGGATGACAGGCTTGAGCTGGTGCCGCCGGGCGTCGCCGGCGAGCTGTACGTCGCCGGTGGCCAGCTAGCCCAGGGGTACCTGCGGCGGCCGGGACTGACGGCGACCCGGTTCGTCGCCGACCCGTTCGGCCAGGGCCGGCTCTACCGCACCGGCGACGTGGTCCGCTGGACCAACGACGGCGAGCTGGTCTACCTGGGGCGCGCCGATGAGCAGGTGAAGGTCCGCGGGTTCCGGATCGAGCTCGGCGAGATCGAGGCCGTGCTCAGCCAGCACCCGGACGTGACCCAGGCCGCGGTGCTCGCGCGCGACGAACGGCTGGTCGCCTACGTCGCCGGCACCGCCGACGGCGCGGCGGTGCGGGAGTTCGCGGCGACCCGGCTGCCGGACTACATGGTGCCCGCGGTCGTCATGGTGCTGGACGCGCTGCCGCTGACGGTGAACGGGAAGCTGGACCGCAAGGCCCTGCCGGAGCCGTCGTTCGCCGCCGGCGCCGGTCGCGGCCCGGGCGACGTGCGCGAGGAACTGCTGTGCCAGGCGTTCGCCGAGGTCCTCGGCGTCGAGACGGTCGGGGTCGACGACGACTTCTTCGCCCTCGGTGGGCACTCGCTCCTTGCGGTCCGGCTGGTCAGCCGGGTCCGGGCGGTGTTCGGGGTCGAACTGCCGCTGCGGGCGCTGTTCGAGGCGCCGACCGCCGCCGGCCTCGCGGCCCGGCTGCCGGGCGCCGGCACGGCCAGGGCGGTGCTCGCACCGCGGCAGCGTCCGGAGCGCCTGCCGCTGTCCTACGCGCAGCAGCGGCTGTGGTTCCTCGGCCAGCTGGAAGGCCCGAGCGCGACGTACAACATCCCGATCGTGCTGCGTCTCGCCGGTGACGTGGACGCGGCGGCGCTGGACGCGGCGCTGCGGGACGTCATCGGCCGGCACGAGGTGCTGCGCACCGTGTTCCCCGCCGCCGACGGCGAACCGTTCCAGCGGGTGGTCGACGACCTCGACTGGCGGCTGGAGCTGGTCGACGTGGCGGCGGGCGAACTGGCCGGCGCGGTGACCGCGGCGGCGCAGCACGCGTTCGACCTGGCGGCGGAGGCGCCGATCCGGGCGTGGCTGTTCAACGATGGCTCCGACGCCCGGGTCCTGGTCGTCGTGGTGCACCACATCGCCGGCGACGGCTGGTCCACCGGCCCGCTCGCCGCGGACCTGTCGGCCGCCTACACGGCCCGCCTGCAGGGCGGTGCCCCGGGGTGGGCGCCACTGCCGGTCCAGTACGCGGACTACACCCTGTGGCAGCGGGAGCTGCTCGGCGACGAGTCCGATGTGGACAGCGTGATCTCCCGGCAGGTCGCGTACTGGCGTGCGGCCCTCGCGGGAGCGCCGGAAGAGCTGACGCTGCCCGCCGACCGGCGGCGTCCCGCCGTCGCCGGCCACCGCGGCCACGCGGAGCCGGTCAGGATCAGCGCCGCAGTGCACGCGCGGATGCTGGAGGTGGCGCGCGCCGAGGGCGTGACGGTGTTCATGCTCCTGCAGGCCGGGCTCGGCGCGCTGCTGACCAGGCTCGGCGCCGGCACGGACGTCCCGATCGGAGCCGCGGTCGCCGGCCGTACCGACGAAGCCCTCGACAACATGGTCGGCTTCTTCGTCAACACGCTCGTCATGCGCATGGACCTGGCGGGTGACCCGACCTTCGCCGACCTGCTGGCGCGGGTGCGGGCGACGACACTGGCCGCGTTCGAGCATCAGGACGTGCCGTTCGAGCGGCTCGTCGAGGACCTCGCCCCCGCGCGCTCCCTGGCGCGGCACCCGCTGTTTCAGGTGATGCTGACCGTCCAGAACACGGCCGGCGCGGTGCTGGACCTGCCCGGGGTGCACGCCGGCGAGCAGAGCGCGGCCGGCACGGCGGTGGCGAAGTTCGACCTGGACCTCAACGTCGCCGAGACCTTCGACGACGCCGGCGCCGCGGCCGGGCTGCGGGGCGTGCTGACCGGCGCGGCCGACCTGTTCGACGCCGCCACCGTCGCCGCCGTCGCGCGGCGGTGGGTCCGGATGCTGGAGGCCGTCCTGGCGGACCCGGCCGCGCCGATCTCGGCGGCCGACCTCCTCGACGCCGGCGAGCGCGACCACCTGCTGCACGACTGGAACGGCGGCACGCTCGACGTCGCGCCCGCGACGCTGCCGGCGCTGTTCGCGGCGCAGGTCGCCCGGGACGCGGATGCGGTCGCGGTGGTCAGTGACGGTCTGTCGGTGTCGTACGGGGAGCTGGACGCTCGGTCCAACCGGTTGGCGCGGTCGCTCATCGGTCGTGGGGTCGGACCGGAGTCCGTGGTGGCGGTGCGCCTGCCGCGTGGCGTGGATCTGATCGTGGCGTTGCTCGCGGTGTGGAAGGCGGGTGGTGCGTATCTGCCGGTGGAGCCGGGCCTGCCGGAGGACCGTGTCGAGTTCATGCTCGCGGATGCGGGTGCGGTGTGGGTGGTGACGGATGTGGACTCTGACGAGCCGTCCGGCCCGATCGAGCCCACGGGTCTGGTCTGGTCGCATCCGGCGTACGTGATGTACACGTCCGGTTCCACGGGCACCCCCAAGGGTGTGGTGGTCACCCACGCGAATGTCGTGGAGTTGTTCGCGGCGGCGCGGGAAGAGTTCGACTTCGGTGTCGGGGATGTGTGGACGTGGTTCCATTCGTTCGCGTTCGACTTCTCGGTGTGGGAGCTGTGGGGCGCCCTGCTGCACGGTGGCCGGGTCGTGGTGGTGCCGTTCGACGTGTCGCGGTCGCCGGAGCTGTTCCGGGACCTGCTGGAGCGGGAACGCGTCACGATGCTGAGCCAGACCCCGTCGGCGTTCTACCAGCTGGTCGCGGCGGGCAGGTTCGACAGCTCGCTGCGGTGGGTGGTGTTCGGCGGCGAGGCCCTCGAACTGGGCCGGCTGGCCGACTGGTGGTCGCTGTGGCAGGACGGTGAAGGCCCCCGCCTGGTCAACATGTACGGCATCACCGAAACCACCGTCCACGTCACGTTCCGCGCGCTGGAGCACGGGGAGACCGGCGCGAGCGCGATCGGCCGGCCCCTCGCCGGGCTGCGGGCGTACGTGCTGGATGACAGGCTTGAGCTGGTGCCCCCGGGCGTCGCCGGTGAGCTGTACGTCGCCGGCGGTCAGCTCGCGCGCGGCTATCTGCAGCGACGCGGCCTGACGGCCACCCGGTTCGTCGCGGATCCGTTCGGTGCCGGCCGGCTCTACCGCACCGGTGACGTGGTCCGCTGGACCGGCGACGGCGAACTGGTCTACCTGGGTCGGGCCGACGAGCAGGTGAAGGTCCGCGGGTTCCGGATCGAGCTCGGCGAGATCGAGGCCGTGCTGAGCCAGCACCCGGGTGTCGAGCAGGTCGCGGTCATCGCCCGTGACGACCGGCTCGTGGCATACGTGGTCGGTGCGGTGGATGGTCCGGCGCTGCGGGAGTTCGCGGCGTCGCGGCTTCCGGAGTACATGGTGCCCGCCGCCGTCGTGTCGCTCGACGTGCTGCCGTTGACGGTGAACGGGAAGCTGGACCGCAAGGCGCTGCCGGAACCCTCCTACGTCGCCGGGACGGGCCGGGGACCGGCCAACGTCCGGGAAGAGTTGCTGTGCCAGGCGTTCGCCGAGATCCTCGGCCTCGACGCCGTCGGGGTCGACGACGACTTCTTCACCCTCGGTGGGCATTCGCTGCTGGCCGTGCGGCTGGTCAGCCGGATCCGGTCCGTGCTCGGCGTCGAGCTGGCGCTGTCGGCGCTGTTCGAGTCGCCGACCGTCGCCGGGCTGGCGGAGCGGCTGGCCACGGCGCGCGAAGCCCGGACGGCACTCGTGCCGTGGCAGCGTCCGGAGCGGCTGCCGCTGTCGTTCGCGCAGCAGCGGCTGTGGTTCCTGGCGCAGCTGGAGGGGCCGAGCGCGACGTACAACATCCCGATCGTGCTGCGTCTCGCCGGTGACGTCGACGCGGCGGCGCTGGACGCGGCGCTGCGGGACGTCATCGGCCGGCACGAGGTGCTGCGCACGGTGTTCCCCGCCATCGACGGCGAGCCGTTCCAGCGGGTGGTCGACGACCTCGACTGGCGGCTGCACCTCGCGGACGTGGCGCCGGAGGCGCTGGCGGGCGCGGTGGCGGAGGCGGCGCAGTACACCTTCGACCTGACGGCGGAGGCGCCCATTCGGGCGTGGCTGTTCAGCGCCGGCCCGGGCGAGCGGACGCTGGTCGTGGTCGTGCACCACATCGCCGGCGACGGCTGGTCCACCGGACCCCTCGCCGCGGACCTGTCCGCCGCCTACACGGCCCGCCTGCGGGGCGCCGCCCCGGCATGGGCGCCGCTGCCCGTCCAGTACGCCGACTTCGCCCTGTGGCAGCGGGAGCTGCTCGGCGACGAGTCCGATGTGGACAGCGTGATCTCGCGGCAGGTGGCGTACTGGCGTGCGGCCCTCGCGGGTGCGCCGGAGGAGCTGACGCTGCCCGTGGACCGGCGGCGGCCGGCGGTGGCCGGGCATCGCGGGCACGGGGTACCGGTCGGGATCGACGGGGAGCTGTACGCGCGCCTGGTCCGGGTGGCGCGGGCCGAGGGCGTGACGGTGTTCATGCTGCTGCAGGCCGGGCTCGGGGTGCTGCTGTCGAAACTGGGCGCGGGCACGGACATCCCGATCGGCACGCCGGTCGCGGGCCGTACCGACGAAGCCCTCGACAACCTCGTCGGCAGCTTCGTCAACACGCTCGTGATGCGCACCGACCTGGCGGGCAACCCCACCTTCGCCGAACTGCTCGCCCGGGTGCGGCAGACCGCGCTCGCCGGGTTGGAGCACCAGGACGTGCCGTTCGAGCGGCTCGTCGACGAGCTGTCGCCGGTGCGGTCGCTCGCGCGGCACCCGCTGTTCCAGGTGATGCTGACCCTGCAGAACACCGCGGACGCGGTCCTGGACCTGCCCGGGGTCCGCGCCGGCGGGCAGGGTGCGCCGGCGGCGGGCACGAGCGCGGCGAAGTTCGACCTCGACGTCACCCTCGCCGAGATCCACGGCGCGGACGGTGCCGCGGCGGGCCTGCGGGGCGTGCTGACCGGCTCGGCGGACCTGTTCGACGCCGCGACGGTGGAGAGCATCGCGGAGCGGCTCGTGCGGGTGCTGGACGCGCTGCTGGCCGACCCGTCCGCGCCGATCGCCGCCGCGGACGTCCTCGACGCCGGCGAACGCGACCGGGTGCTCATCGAGTGGAACGCCACCGACGTGCCGGTCCCCGACGCGACGGTGCTGGAGCTGTTCCAGACGCAGGCGCTGGGGACCCCGGAAGCTCCGGCCGTGGTGTGTGACGGCGTGTCGCTGTCCTACGCGGAGCTGGACGCCCGCTCGGACCGTGTCGCGGGAGCCCTGGCCGGCCAGGGCGTCGGCGCGGAGTCGCTGGTCGGGCTGTCGCTGCCGCGTGGCGTCGACATGGTGGTGGCGGTGCTGGGCGTGTGGAAGGCCGGCGGTGCGTACGTGCCGATCGATCCTGAGTATCCGGCGGACCGTATCGCGTTCATCGTCGAGGACGCGGCGCCGGTGTGTGTACTGACGGAGCTTCCGTTCTCTGATGGTCCGTTGCCTCCGGTGTCGACGCGTGGCGCTCAGTTGGCGTATGTGATCTACACGTCGGGTTCGACGGGTGTGCCGAAGGGCGTCGGGGTGTCGCACGCGGCGCTGGCGAACGCGGCGTCGGTGTTCACGCCGGTCTTCGACGCCCGCCCGGGTGCTGGGATCCTGCAGTTCGCGTCGTTCAGTTTCGACGCGTCGGTGCTGGACCTCGCTGTTGCGTTGACGTCGGGCGCGAAGCTGGTGGTCGCGTCGTCGGCGGAGCGCACCGACACGGCGCTCCTGCGTGAGCTGGTCGCCGCGGCGCAGGTGGAGATCACCAGCGTCGTGCCGAGCCTGCTGGAGGTTCTTACCCCGCAGGACCTGGCGCCGGTCCGGCGGCTGGTCGTCGGGTCCGAGGCGATCTCGGCGCGGCAGGCCCAGCTGTGGTCCGCAGACCGCGTGCTGGTGAACACGTACGGCCCGACCGAGGCGGCGGTGATGGTCGCCGCTGGTGTGGTCGACGGCGACGGGCCCGTGGTGCCGTTCGGGCGGCCGACGGGCAACAGTCGCATGTACGTCCTCGACGGCAACCTCAAGGCGGTGCCCGCGGGTGTCGCCGGTGACCTGTACGTGGCTGGTGCGCAGCTGGCCCGTGGCTACATCGGCCGGGCGGGGTTGACGGCGGAGCGGTTCGTCGCGGACCCGTTCGGTGACGGCGGCCGCCTGTACCGGACCGGTGATGTGGTGCGGTGGTCCGGCGACGGGGCCCTCGTCTTCGTCGGCCGCGCGGATGAGCAGGTGAAGATCCGTGGGTTCCGGATCGAGCCGGGTGAGATCGTCGCTGTTCTGAGCGAGCACCCGGGCGTGTCGCGGGCTGCGGTGATCGTCCGGGACGAGCGCCTGGTCGCGTACGTCGTGGGTGCGGTCGAAGCCGCGGTGCTGCGGGAGTTCGCGGCGTCGCGGCTGCCGGAGTACATGGTGCCCGCGGCCGTCGTCGTGCTGGACGCGCTGCCGCTGTCGCCGAACGGGAAGCTGGACCGCAAGGCACTGCCGGCGCCGTCCTTCACCGCGGGGGCGGGCCGAGCGCCGGGCAGCGTGCAGGAGGAGCTGCTGTGCCAGGCGTTCGCCGAGGTGCTCGACCTGGACACGGTCGGGGTCGATGACGACTTCTTCGCCCTCGGCGGGCACTCGCTGCTCGCCGTCCGGCTCGTCAGCCGCATCAGGGCGGTCCTCGGCGTCGAGCTGCCACTGCGGGCGCTGTTCGAGGCGCCGACGGTCGCCGGGCTGGCCCGCGAACTGCGGGGCGCCGGTGCGGCACGGGCGGCGCTGGCGCCGTGGCCGCGCCCGGAGCGGCTGGCGTTGTCATATGCGCAGCGCCGCCTGTGGTTCCTGTGGAAGCTGGACGGCCCGAGCGCGACCTACAACATCCCCGTGGTGCTGAGCCTGTCCACCGAGACGGATGCCGAAGCGCTGGGCCAGGCGCTGCGTGACGTGATCGGCCGGCACGAGGTCCTGCGCACCGTGTTCCCGGCCGCCGGCGGTGAGCCGTTCCAGCAGGTGGCCGAGGACGTCGACTGGCGGCTGGAGCTGGTGGACGTCGCGGCCGGCGAGCTGCCCGCCGCGGTGCTGGCGGCGACGCAGCACGCGTTCGACCTGGCGGCGGAGCTGCCGATCCGGGCGTGGCTGTTCGACGACGGCACCGCCCGGACGCTGGTGGTGGTGCTGCACCACATCGCCGGCGACGGCTGGTCGACAGGGCCCCTGGCAGCGGACGTGTCGGCGGCGTACGCGGCCCGCGTCGCAGGACGGGCCCCGGAGTGGGCGCCGCTGCCGGTGCAGTACGCCGACTACACCCTGTGGCAACGGAACCTGCTCGGCGACGAGGACGACGCGGACAGCGTCATCACCCGGCAGGTCGCGTACTGGCGGCGGGCGCTCGCCGGAGCGCCGGACGAGCTGGTCCTGCCGGCGGACCGGCGCCGGCCCACTGTCGCCGGCCACCGCGGGCACGCGGCACCGGTCGAGATCGGCACCGCCCTGCACGCCAGGCTGTCGGAGGTCGCGCGGGCCGAAGGCGTGACCGTCTTCATGCTGCTGCAGGCGGGACTGGCCGTCCTGCTGTCGAAGCTGGGCGCCGGGACCGACATCCCGATCGGTGCCGCGGTCGCGGGCCGTACCGACGAGGCCCTGGACGACCTGGTCGGGTTCTTCGTCAACACGCTTGTGATGCGTACCGACCTGTCCGGTGACCCGACCTTCACTGAGCTGCTCGCCCGGGTTCGGGAGGCGTCGCTGGCGGCGTTCGAGCATCAGGACGTGCCGTTCGAGCGGCTCGTGGAGGAGCTGGCTCCGGTCCGGTCCCTGGCGCGGCACCCGCTGTTCCAGGTGATGCTGACCCTGCAGAACACCGCCGGCGCCGTGCTCGACCTGCCCGGAGCCCGCACCGGCGGACAGGTCGCATCCGCGGCCGACATGGCGGCCGCCAAGTTCGACCTCGAGGTCGCGGTGTCGGAGCGGTTCGACGCCGACGGCGCCGCGGCCGGGTTGCACGGTGTCGTGACCGGCGCGGCGGACCTGTTCGACGCCGCCACCGTCGCCTCCATCGCGCGGCGGTGGGTGCGGGTGCTGGGGGCGGTGCTGGCGGCGCCGTCGGAGCCCGTCTCCCGGGTGCAGGTGCTCGACACCGCCGAGCTGGACCTGGTGCTGCGCCGGTGGAACGACACCGGGTTCGTGGTGCCGGAGGTGTCGGTGCCGGAGATGTTCGCGGCGCAGGTGGCGCGGACGCCGGACGCGGTGGCGGTGGTCGGTGACGGGTTCGCGGTGTCGTATCGCGACCTGGATGCCCGGGCGGCGAGTCTCGCGGCGCATCTGGTCGGGTTGGGGGTGGGTCCGGAGTCGGTGGTGGCGCTGCGCCTGCCGCGTGGGCTGGAGATGCTTGTCGCGGTGCTGGGTGTGTGGAAGGCGGGCGGCGCGTACCTGCCGGTGGATCCGTCGTACCCGGCGGAGCGGGTGGAGTTCATGCTGGCGGATGCGGCGCCGGTGTGCGTGCTGACGCCGGACTCGTGGCCGGCGCACGCGGTGGCGGCCGACTCGGCGTCGGTGGTGGCGGGACCGGGGCACGCGGCGTACGTGATGTACACGTCCGGGTCGACGGGCCGGCCGAAGGGCGTGGTGGTCGAGCAGCGGTCGGTGGCTGCGCTGGTCGCGTGGGCGGGGTCGCGGTTCGGGGCGGACTTCGGCCGGGTGCTGGGGTCGACGTCGCTGAGCTTCGACGTGTCCGTGTTCGAGCTGCTGGGCCCGCTGTGCTCGGGCGGGTCGGTGCGGCTGGTCGAGGACCTGCTGGCACTGGCCGACGGTGACCTCGGTGACGTGTCGCTGGTGAGCGCGGTGCCGTCGGCGCTGGTGCCGGTGCTCGGTGGTCTGGACACCGGGGTCGTGGTGCTGGCCGGCGAGGGCCTGACGGCCGGGGTGTTCAACGCCGTGCGGGCCGCGCTGCCCGAGGCGGTCATCGCCAACATCTACGGTCCGACCGAGGCGACGGTGTACGCGACGGCGTGGTTCGACGACGGCGAGGCCCGGCAGGCGGGCTGGATCCCGCCGATCGGCCGCCCGATCGGCGGTGCGCGGACGTACGTCCTGGACGACCGGTTGATGCCGGTGCCGGTCGGCGTCGCCGGCGAGTTGTACCTGGCCGGGTCCGGGGTGGCGCGAGGGTATGCGCGGCGGCCCGGCCTGACGGCGGAGCGGTTCGTCGCGGATCCGTTCGCCGACGGTGGCCGGCTGTACCGGACCGGCGACGTCGTGCGGTGGACCGGTGACGGCGAGCTGGTGTACCTCGGCCGGTCGGACGAGCAGGTGAAGATCCGTGGCTTCCGGATCGAGCCCGGCGAGGTCGAGGCGGTGCTGCTGGCGCATCCGCAGGTCGCGCAGGCGGCGGTGATGGTGCGGGACGAGCGGCTCGTGGCGTACGTGGTCGGGGACGCCGACGGTGCGGCGCTGCGCGAGTTCGCGGCCACGCGCCTGCCGGAGTACATGGTGCCGGCCGCGGTCGTGACCCTTGACGCGTTGCCGCTGTCGGTGAACGGGAAGCTGGACCGCAAGGCGCTGCCGGCGCCGTTGTTCGTCGCGGGTGCGGGGCGGGGCCCGGCGACGGCCCGGGAGGAACTGCTCTGCCAGGCGTTCGCCGAGGTGCTGGGCCTGGACGCGGTCGGCGTCGACGACGACTTCTTCGCCCTCGGCGGGCACTCGCTGCTGGCGGTGCGGCTCGTGGAGTGGCTGCGGGTCCGCGGGGTGCCGGTGTCGGTGCGGGCGATGTTCCTGACCCCGACGCCCGCCGGCCTCGCCGCGGCCGTGGCCGCGGCCCCGGTCGAGGTGCCGGCGAACCTGATCCCCGACGGCGCGGACACGATCACGCCGGACATGCTGCCGCTGGTCGACCTCACCGGCGCGGAGATCACCGCGATCACCGCCACCGTCGACGGCGGCGCGGCCAACGTCGCCGACATCTACCCCCTGGCGCCGCTGCAGGAAGGTCTGCTGTTCCACCACCTGCTCGCCGACGGCGGACAGGACGCGTACGTCACCCCGACCGTCATCGAGCTCGCCGACCGCGCCCGGCTCGCCGAGTTCGTCACGGCACTGCAGCACGTCATCGACCGGCACGACGTGTTCCGCACATCGGTGGTGTGGGAAGGGCTGCGCGAGCCGGTGCAGGTCGTGTGGCGGTCGGCGGTGCTCGCGGTGACCGAGGTCCGGCGCCTCGCGGACACCGGCGTCGCGCCCGCCGAGCTGGTGTCCGCGGTCGGGCTGTCGATGGACCTGGGCCGCGCCCCGCTCGTGGACCTGCACGTGGCCGAGCTGCCCGGCGGGCGGCTGCTGGGGCTGCTCCGGATGCACCACCTGGTGCAGGACCACACCGCCATGGACGTGGTGACCGCCGAGATCGAGGCCGTGCTGGCCGGCCGGGCGGACACGCTGCCGGCGCCGCTGCCGTTCCGCGACTACGTCGCGCAGGCCCGGGCCGGGCTGACCGGCGCGGCCCACGAGGAGTTCTTCCGCGACCTGCTGACCGGGGTCGAGGAGCCGACCGCGGCGTTCGGCGTCAGCGACGTGCGCGGCGACGGCTCCGGGGTGCTGCGGGCCGGCGTCGACCTGGACCCGGACCTGGGCCGGCGGCTGCGGGCCGTGGGCCGCACGCTCGGGGTCAGCCCCGCGACGGTGCTGCACGTGGCGTGGTCGCGGGTCCTTGCCGTGGTGTCCGGGCGCGACGACGTGGTGTTCGGCACCGTGCTGTTCGGGCGGATGAACGCCGGCGCGGGTGCCGACCGCGTGCCCGGCCTGTTCATGAACACCCTGCCGGTGCGGCTGGCGACCGCGGGCCTGGACGTGCTCGCGGCGGTCGGTGCCATGCGGAGCCGGCTGGCCGGGCTGCTGGAGCACGAACACGCGCCGCTGGCGCTGGCACAACGGGTCAGCGCGGTGCCCGGCGACCTGCCGCTGTTCACCACCCTGTTCAACTACCGCTACAGCGCCGGCGGCGGGTCCGGCGGCACCGGGGCCGGCGGGTTCCGCGGCGTCCGCACCGTGTACTCGCAGGAGAGCACCAACTACCCGCTGACGGTGTCGATCGAGGACGACGGGAACCGGTTCGGGCTGACCGTGTACGCGGTCGGGCCGATCGACCCCGACGCGGTCGCCGGGATGCTGCACACCGCGGTCGCGGGCCTGGTCCCGGCGCTGGAGAGCGGCTCCGGGACGATGCTGGCCGACATCGGTGTCGTGGACCCCGGCGAGGCGGACCGGATCCTGCACGAATGGAACGACACCGCGGTCGAGCTGCCCGCCGGGACCCTGCCCGGGCTGTTCGCGGCGCAGGTGGCGCGCACACCGGACGCGACGGCGGTCGTCTTCGAGGGCGGGTCCGTCTCGTACGCGGAGCTCGACGCCCGGTCCAACCGACTCGCCCGGCTGCTCGCCGGCCACGGCGTCGGGGCGGACTCGGTCGTCGGTGTGTGCCTGCACCGCGGGATCGACATGGTGGTGGCGCTGCTGGCGGCGATGAAGGCCGGCGGCGCCTACCTGCCCATCGATCCGGACCTGCCGGCCGACCGGGCCGCGTTCATGGCCGGCGACGCCGGCGCGGTGTGCGTCGTGGCCGCCGGCGCGCCCGCCGGGTTCGGCGTGCCGGTCGTGGCGGTCGACGACCCCGCGCTGGCCGGCCTGCCGGGCGAGGACCTGGACGTGCCGCTGGTGCCGGGCCAGGCCGCGTACGTGATCTACACGTCGGGCTCGACCGGCGTGCCGAAGGGCGTGCTGGTGCCGCACGCCGGGATCGTGAACCGGCTGCTGTGGATGCGGTCCCGGTTCGGCCTGGCGCCGGGGGAGCGGGTGCTGCACAAGACGCCGTTCGGGTTCGACGTGTCGGTGTGGGAGCTGTTCGCGCCGCTGATCCAGGGCGCGGTCCTGGTCGTGGCCCGGCCCGGCGGCCACCGCGAGCCGCTGTACGTGGCCGAACTGATCCGCGACCAGCGGATCGACCTGGCCCACTTCGTCCCGTCGATGCTGGAGGCGTTCCTGGCGGTGCCGCAGGCCGCCGGGTGCACGGGCCTGCGGCGGGTGGTGTGCTCCGGCGAGGCGCTCGGCGCGGCGGTGCGGGACCGGTTCTTCGAGGTCCTGCCGGACGTCGAGCTGATCAACCTGTACGGGCCGACGGAGGCGTCGGTCGAGGTCACCGAGCACGTGGTGGTGGCCGACGGCGCGCCGCTGGTGCCGATCGGCCGCCCGGTGTACAACACCCGCGTCTACGTCCTGGACGAGCGGCTCGCGCCGGTGCCGGTGGGTGTGGCCGGCGAGCTGTACCTCGGCGGCGTGCAACTCGCCCGCGGCTACGTCGGCCGTGCCGGGCTGACCGCCGACCGGTTCGTGGCGGACCCGTTCGGTGACGGCGGCCGCCTGTACCGCACCGGCGACGTCGTCCGCTGGGACAACGGCGGCAACCTGGTCTACCTGGGTCGCTCCGACGAGCAGGTGAAGATCCGCGGGTTCCGGATCGAGCCCGGCGAGATCCAGGCGGTCCTGGCCGGGCACCCCGACGTGGAGCAGGTCGCGGTGCTCGCCCGCGACGGGCGGCTCGTCGCGTACGTCGTGGGCGCGGTGGACGGCGCGGCGCTGAAGGCGTTCGCGAGTTCATCATTGCCGGAGTACATGGTGCCCTCGGCGGTCGTGACCCTCGACGCGCTGCCGTTGAACGTCAACGGCAAGCTCGACCGCAAGGCGCTGCCCGCGCCGGACTTCGCGGCGAACGCCGGGACGGGTCGCGGCCCGGCGAACGTGCGCGAAGAGCTGCTGTGCCAGGCGTTCGCGGAGCTGCTCGGCCTGGACACCGTCGGCGTCGACGACGACTTCTTCGCCCTCGGCGGGCACTCGCTGCTCGCGGTGCGGCTGGTCGAGTGGCTGCGGGCGCGGGGCATGTCGATCTCGGTCCGGGCCCTGTTCGACACTCCGTCGCCGGCCGGGCTGGCCGCGGTCGCCGGTCCCGTGGCCGTGGCGGTGCCGCCGAACCTCATCCCGGCGGGCGCGCAGGCGATCACCCCGGCCATGCTGCCGCTGGTCGACCTCACCGACGCCGAGATCCAGACGGTGGCCGGCACCGTCGCCGGCGGCGCCGCCAACATCGCCGACATCTACCCCCTGGCGCCGCTGCAGGAAGGGCTGCTGTTCCACCATCTCCTCGCCGACGGCGGGGAGGACGTCTACGCGGTGCCGCGGGTCTTCGAGCTCGACGGGCGGTCGGCGCTGGACGCGTTCGCCGCGGCGCTGCAGCAGGTGATCGACCGGCACGACGTGTTCCGCACCGCCGTGGTGTGGGAAGGGCTGCGGGAGCCCGTGCAGGTGGTGTGGCGGGAAGCGGCGCTGCCGGTCACGCACGTGACCCTCGACGCGGGCGGCGCCGACCCGGTGGCGGACCTGGTGGCCGCCGTCGGGTCGGCGATGGACCTGCGGCGGGCGCCGCTGGTGGACCTGCACGTCGCCGAGGTCGCCGGCGGCCGGCTGCTGGTCCTGGCGCGGATGCACCACCTGGTGCAGGACCACACCGCGGTGGAGATCGTGTACGACGAGGTCCGGGCCATCCTGGACGGCCGGGCCGGCACGCTGCCGGAGCCGCTGCCGTTCCGCACGTTCGTCGCGCAGGCCCGGGCGGCGCTGAAGAGCGGCGCGCACGAACGCTTCTTCGGGGAGATGCTCGCCGGCGTCGACGAGCCGACCGTGGCGTTCGGGGTCAGCGACGTGCGGCGCGACGGCACGGGCGTCACCACCACCCGCGGCGGCGTCGACGCGGTGCTCGGCGCGCGGCTGCGCGACGTGGCGCGGCGGGTCGGGGCCAGCCCCGCGACGGTGCTGCACGTGGCCTGGTCGCGGGTCCTGGCCGTGGTGTCCGGCCGCGACGACGTCGTGTTCGGCACCGTCCTGTTCGGCCGGATGAACGCCGGTGCCGGCGCCGACCGGGTCCCCGGCCTGTTCATGAACACGCTGCCGGTCCGGCTCGCGACGGCGGACCTCGACGTCCTCACCGCCGTCACGGTCATGCGCGGCCGGCTGGCCGGGCTGCTGGAGCACGAGCACGCCCCGCTGGCGCTGGCCCAGCGGGCGAGCGCGGTCACGGCGGACGTGCCGCTGTTCACGGCGCTGCTGAACTACCGGCACAACGTCGACGCCGCACCCGCCGCACCCGCCGCACCCGCCGCCACCGGCGGCTCCGGCGGCATCCGCGGCATCTACACCCGCGACGTGACCAACTACCCGCTGGCGCTGTCCGTGGACGACAACGGCGACGGGTTCGGCCTCGAGGTCGACGCGGTGGCGCCGATCGACCCCGACGCGATGATCGCGATGGTGCGCACGGCGCTCGCCCACCTGGTGACGGCGCTGGAGCAGGCCCTGGACGGCGGCGCGGCGGCGCCGCTGCCGGCGGTGCAGGTGCTGGACGAGACCGTCCTGGACCGGGTCCTGGTGCGGTGGAACGCCACCGGCGCCGAAGCGCCCGCCGCCACGGTGCCGGCGCTGTTCGCCGCCCAGGCCGCGCGGACGCCGGACGCCGAGGCGGTCGCGTTCGAAGGCCTGTCGGTGTCGTACGCGGACCTGGACGCGCGGTCGAACCGGCTGGCCTGGCTGCTGATCAGCCACGGGGTCGGCGCCGAGACGGTGGTCGCGGTGGCGATGGAGCGCTCGGCGGACCTGGTCGTGGCGCTGCTGGCGGTGGTGAAGGCCGGCGCGGCGTACCTGCCGATCGACCCGGAGCTGCCGGCCGAGCGCGTGTCGTTCATGGTCACCGACGCGGGCGCCGTGTGCGTGCTCACCGACGCGGCGTCCCGCGACGTCGTGACGGGGCCGGCGGCGCCGGTGCTGGCGGTCGACGACCCGCGGCTGACGGCGCTGCCCGGCGCCGCCCTCGACCTCGAGGTGCTGCCGGACCAGGCGGCGTACGTCATCTACACGTCGGGCTCGACGGGCGTGCCGAAGGGCGTCGCGATGTCGCACCGCGGTGTGGTGAACACGCTGCGGTGGCTGCTGGACGAGTACGAGCTGACCGCAGCGGACCGGATCCTGCACAAGACGCCGATCGGCTTCGACGTGTCGGTGTGGGAGCTGTTCCTGCCGCTGGTGAGCGGCGGCTGCGTGGTCGTCGCCCGGCCCGGCGGGCACCGCGAGCCGCAGTACCTGGCCACCCTGATCCGCGACCAGCGGGTGACGAGCGCGGAGTTCGTCCCGTCGCTGCTGCAGGCGCTGGTCGACGAGCCGGCCACGGCCGGCTGCGGGACCCTGCGCCACGTGCTCAGCGGCGGTGAGGAGCTGTCCGCCGCGCTGCGGGACCGGTTCCTCGAGGTGCTGCCCGGCGCCCGGCTGCACAACACGTACGGCCCGACCGAGGCGGCGATCACCGTGACGTCGGGCGAGTGCGACCCGCGCGACGGCGGCACCGTGCCGATCGGGCGGCCGATGGCCAACGTCCGCGCCTACGTCGTCGACGCGCGGCTGCGCCCGGTGCCGCCGGGCGTGGCGGGCGAGCTGTACCTGGCCGGGGTGCAGCTGGCACGCGGATACGTGGCACGGGCCGGGCTGACCGCGGAGCGGTTCGTCGCCGACCCGTTCGACCCGGCCGGCGGTGGCCGCCTGTACCGGACCGGCGACATCGTGCGCTGGGACGGCGACGGCCGGCTCGTGTACCTCGGCCGGGTCGACGAGCAGGTCAAGGTCCGCGGGTTCCGGATCGAGCCCGGAGAGATCGAGGCGGCGCTCGCCGCGCACCCGTCGGTGGCGCAGGTGAGGGTGATTGCCCGGGAGGACACCGCGGGCGGCAAGCGGCTGGTCGCCTACGTGGTCCCTGCCGGCGCCGCGGACGACCTGCCGGCGCTGCTGCACGCGTACGCCGCCGAACGGCTGCCGGAGCACATGGTGCCGGCCGCGGCGCTGGTACTGGACGCGCTGCCGCTGACCGTGAACGGCAAGCTGGACCGCCGGGCGCTGCCCGCGCCGGACTTCGCCGCCGCCGGAACCGGGCGAGGCCCGGCGAACCTCCGCGAGGAGCTGCTCTGCCGGGCGTTCGGCGAGGTGCTCGGCCTCGCCACGGTCGGCGTCGACGACGACTTCTTCGCCCTCGGCGGGCACTCCCTGCTCGCGGTCCGCCTCGTCAGCCGGGTCCGGGCGATGTTCGCCGTGGAGCTGCCGCTGCGGGCGCTGTTCGAGGCGCCGACCGTGGCCGCGCTGGCGACCCGGCTGCCGGCCGCCGGTGCGGCCCGGCCGGCGCTGGTGCCGTGGCGGCGTCCCGAGCGGCTGCCGCTGTCCTACGCGCAGCAGCGGCTGTGGTTCCTGTGGCAGCTGGAAGGCCCCAGCGCGACGTACAACATCCCGGAGGTGCTGCGCCTGCCCCGTGGCGTCGACGCGGCCGCCCTCGGCGCGGCGCTGCGGGACGTGATCGGCCGGCACGAGGTGCTGCGCACCACGTTCCCCGCCCTGGACGGAGCACCGTTCCAGCGGGTCGCCGCGGCGGACGACCTCGACTGGCGGATGGACGTCGTCGACGTCGCGCCCGACGCCCTCGCCGAGGCGGTGGCCGCGGCGACCGGGCACGCGTTCGACCTGGCGGGCGAGCTGCCGATCCGCGCCCGGCTGTTCGACGACGGCACGGACGAGCTGGTCCTGGTGGTCGTGGTGCACCACATCGCCGGCGACGGCTGGTCGACCGGGCCCCTGGCGGCCGACCTGTCGACCGCCTACGCGGCGCGGCTCGCCGGGCAGGCCCCGGCGTGGCCGGCCCTGCCGGTGCAGTACGCCGACTACGCGCTGTGGCAGCGGGAGCTGCTCGGCGACCGGTCCGACCCGGACAGCCTGATGTCCGAGCAGGTCGGCTACTGGCGGCAGGCGCTCGCCGGCGCGCCGGAGGAGCTGGCGCTGCCGGCGGACCGGCCGCGCCCGGCGGTGGCCGGCAACCGCGGCCACAGCGTCCCGATCCACGTGGACGCCGACCTGCACGCGCGGCTGTCGCGGGTGGCCCGGCGGGAGGGCGTGACGGTGTTCACGCTGCTGCAGGCGTCGCTCGGGGTGCTGCTGTCCAAGCTCGGCGCCGGCACGGACATCCCGATCGGCGCGGCCGTCGCCGGCCGTACCGACGAAGCCCTCGACAACCTGGTCGGGTTCTTCGTCAACACGCTCGTGCTGCGGACCGACCTGGCCGGCAACCCGACGTTCGCCGGCCTGCTGCGCCGCGCGCAGGAAACGTCCCTCGCCGCCTTCGAGCACCAGGACGTGCCGTTCGAGCGCCTCGTGGAGGAGCTGGCCCCGGCCCGCTCGCTGGCCCGCAACCCGCTGTTCCAGGTGATGCTGACGCTGCAGAACACCGTGGACGCGGTGCTCGACATGCCCGGCGTCCAGGCGGTCGGGCGGCTCGCCGCCGACGGCCTGTCGGCGGCGATGTTCGACCTGGACCTGGTGATCGCGGAGATCGGCGCCGGCGGCGGGCTGCGGGGCGCGCTGACGGGCTCGGCGGACCTGTTCGACGCGGGCACCGTCGCCGGCATCGCCCGGCGCTGGGTCCGGGTGCTGGAGATCGTGACCGCCGACCCGGGCATCGCACTGTCCGACGTGGACGTGCTCGACGCCGGGGAGCGGCGCCAGCTGCTGTCCGGCTGGACGGACACCTCCGTCGACACCCCGGCCGTGACGCTGCCGGAGCTGTTCGCGGCGCAGGTCGCCCGGGTGCCCGACGCGACGGCGGTGATCTTCGAGGGCACGTCGATGTCGTACGCGGAACTCGACGCCCGGTCGGCACGGGTCGCGGCGTGGCTGCGGGCCTCGGGCATCGGCCCGGAGTCCGTGGTGGGCGTGCGGCTGCCGCGCGGCGCCGACCTGGTCGTGGCGGTGCTGGGCGTGGTCCGGGCCGGCGCGGCGTACCTGCCGATCGACGTGGACCTGCCGGAGGAGCGGACGGCGTTCATGCTCGCCGACGCCGGCGCCGCGCACGTACTGTCCGATGTGGACGTCCCGGAGGTCCCGGACGTCGCAGGGCAGCCGGCCGTCGAGATCCTTCCGGGCAACGCCGCCTACGTGCTGTACACCTCCGGCTCCACCGGCACGCCGAAGGGCGTCGTGGTGTCGCACGCCGCGGTGGCGAACACGCTGCGGTGGCCGTCCGACGTGTTCGGCCTCGACGACACCGACCGGACGATGCTCAAGACACCGGTCGGGTTCGACGTCTCGGTGGAGGAGCTGTTCGTGCCGCTGACCACGGGCGCGACGATGGTGGTCGCTCGGCCCGGCGGCCACCGCGACCCGCGGTACCTGGCGGAACTCATCCGCGAGCACGGTGTCACCGTCGCCGAGGTCGTGCCGGCGCTGATGCGGGCACTGCTCGACGAGCCGGCGGTCGTGGAGTGCGGGTCGCTGCGGCACGTCGTCAGCGGCGGCGAGGAGCTGCCCGCCGCGCTGCGCGACCGGTTCTTCCAGGTGCTGCCGGACGTGCGGCTGTACAACGCCTACGGCCCGACCGAGACGGCGGTCACGGCCACCTCGACGCCGTGCCACGCGGACGCCACCGGCACCCAGGTGCCGATCGGCGCGCCGCTGGCGAACATGCGGGCGTACGTGCTGGACGAGTGGCTGGCGCCGGTGCCGGTCGGCGTGGCCGGTGAGCTGTACCTCGCCGGTGCCCAACTGGCGCGCGGGTATGTGGGACGGCCCGGGCTGACCGCGGAGCGGTTCGTCGCGGACCCGTTCGGCCCCGGCCGGTTGTACCGCACCGGCGACCTCGTGCGGTGGACCGCCGACGGGCAGCTGCTGTTCCTGGGCCGGGCGGACGAGCAGGTGAAGCTGCGCGGGTTCCGCATCGAGCTGGGCGAGGTCGAGGCGGTGCTGTCGGCCCACCCGCACGTGTCCCGGGCCGCCGTCGTGCTCCGGGAGGAGCGGCTCGTCGCGTACGTGGTCGGGCAGGTGGACAGTGCGGCGCTGCGGGAGTTCGCGGCGGCGCGGCTGCCGGAGTACATGGTGCCCGCGGCGTTCGTCGCGCTGGACGCGATGCCGTTGACGGCGAGCGGGAAGCTCGACCGTAGGGCGCTGCCGGCGCCGACCTTCACCGCCGGGACCGGCCGGGCGCCGTCCAGCGTGCAGGAGGAGCTGCTGTGCCTGGCCTTCGCCGACGTGCTGGGGCTGGACACGGTCGGCGTCGACGACGGCTTCTTCGACCTCGGCGGGCACTCGCTCCTGGCAGTGCGCCTGGTCAGCCAGGTCCGCGCCGTGCTCGGCGTCGAGCTGCCGCTGCGGGCGGTGTTCGAAGCGCCGACCCCGGCCGGTCTCGCGGCCCGGCTGCCGGGCGCGGGCGCGGTCCGGTCGCCGCTGGTGCCGCAGGCGCGTCCGGAGCGGCTGCCGCTGTCGTACGCGCAGCAGCGCCTCTGGTTCATCTGGCAGCTGGACGGGCCGAGCGCCACCTACAACATCACCGACGTCGTGCGGCTGTCCGGCGACGTGGACGGGGCCGCGCTGGACGCCGCGTTCCGCGACGTGATCGGCCGGCACGAGGTGCTGCGCACGGTCTTCCCGGACGCCGGCGGCCGGCCGTTCCAGCACGTGATCCCCGCCGAGGACCTGACCTGGCGGCTGCAGGTCGCCGAGGTGCCGGCGCACCGGCTGGCCGAGACGGTCGCGGCGGCGGCCCAGCACCCGTTCGACCTCGCCGCGGAGCCGCCGATCCGGGCGTGGCTCTTCGACGACGGCACCGACGCCCGGACGCTGCTGGTCGTCGTGCACCACATCGCCGGCGACGGCTGGTCGACCCGGCCGCTCGCGGCGGACCTCTCGACGGCGTACCAGGCGCGGCTGGCCGGGCAGGCGCCGCAGTGGGCGCCGCTGCGCGTGCAGTACGCGGACTACGCGCTGTGGCAGCGGGAGCTGCTCGGCGACGAGTCCGACCCCGGCAGCCTGATCTCGCGGCAGGTCGCCTACTGGCGGCAGACCCTCGCGGGCGCGCCCGAGGAGCTGGTCCTGCCGGCGGACCGGCACCGGCCCGCCATCGCCGGGCACCGCGGGCACGCGGTGCCGGTGGACGTCCCCGCCGACCTGCACGCCCGGCTGCTGGACGTCGCCCGGACGCAGGGTGTCACGGCGTTCATGCTGCTGCAGGCCACGGTCGCCGCGTTGCTGTCGAGGCTGGGGGCCGGCACGGACATCCCGATCGGTGCCGCGGTCGCGGGCCGTACCGACGAGGCCCTGGACGACCTGGTCGGGTTCTTCGTCAACACGCTCGTGATGCGTACCGACCTGTCCGGTGACCCGACCTTCACCGAGTTGCTCGCCCGGGTCCGGGAGGCGTCGCTGGCGGCGTTCGAGCATCAGGACGTGCCGTTCGAGCGGCTCGTGGAGGAGCTGGCCCCGGTGCGGTCCCTGGCGCGGCACCCGCTGTTCCAGGTGATGCTGACCCTGCAGAACACCGCCGGCGCCGTGCTCGACCTGCCGGTCGCGCCCGGCGGTGGGGCGGCGGCCGCGGCGGCGGACGTGGCGGTGGCGAAGTTCGACCTGGACTGGATGGTCCAGGAGACGTTCGCCGCCGACGGCGCCGCGGCCGGGGTGCGAGCCGTCGTGACCGGTTCGGCGGACCTGTTCGACGCGGACACGGTGGCGTCGCTCGCCCGGTGGTGGCTGCGGCTGCTCGAGGCGGTCGTGGCGGACCCGGCCGTCCCGGTGTCCACCGTGGACCTGCTCGAACCGGCCGAACGCGACCGGCTGCTGTCCGAGTGGAGCGGCCCGGCGGCGCCGGCCCCCACCGGGACGCTGCCCGGGCTGTTCGCGGCGCAGGTGACGCGGACGCCGTCGGCGCCGGCGGTGACGGGCGGCGGCGTGACGCTTTCGTACGCGGAGCTGGACGCGCGGTCCAGCCGGCTGGCGCGGTCGCTGACCGGCCGGGGTGTGGGCGTGGAGTCGGTCGTGGGCGTGTCTCTGCCGCGCGGCGTCGACCTGGTGGTGGCGTTGCTGGCGGTGGTGAAGGCCGGCGGCGCGTACCTGCCGGTCGACCCGGCGTTGCCGGCGTCGCGGGTGGCGTTGATGACGGCCGGCGTGACCTGCGTGGTCACGGCCGAGGACCTGCTCGACCTGCCGGCGGACGAACCGGCGCCGTCCGTGCCGCCGGCGGTGCTGGACCCGTCGCAGGCGGCGTACGTGATGTACACGTCGGGTTCGACGGGTGTGCCGAAGGGTGTGGTGGTGCCGCACGGGGCCGTGGTGCGGCTGGTGCGCGAGGCGAACTACTTCGAGGCCGGTGGTGTCGTCGCGCATCTGGCGTCGCCGTCGTTCGACGCGGCGACGTTCGAGATCTGGGGTGCGCTGCTCAACGGCGCGACCCTGGCGGTGGCCCCGGACGGCGCGCTGTCGATCGGGGAGCTGCGGACGTTCCTCGAGGCGCACCGGGTGGACACGCTGTGGTTGACGGCGGGTCTGTTCCATCAGGTGGTCGACGCGGACGTGCGGGCGCTGGCGCCGCTGCGGCAGCTCCTCGCCGGGGGTGACGTGCTGTCGCCGGGGCACTGCGCGACGGTGCTGGAGCAGCTGCCCGGGCTGCGGCTGCTGAACGGGTACGGGCCGACGGAGAACACGACGTTCACGGCCGTCCACGCGGTCAGTGCCCAGGACGGCGCCGGTGTGCCGATCGGTGCGCCGATCTCCGGCACGCGGGTGTACGTGCTGGATGCCCGGCTGGAGCCGGTGCCGGTGGGTGTCGCCGGTGAGCTGTACGTGGCGGGTGCGGGCCTGGCCCGCGGGTACGCCGGCCTGGCGGGTTTGACGGCGGATCGGTTCGTGGCGGACCCGTTCGACGACGGTGGTCGGTTGTACCGGACCGGCGACATCGTGCGGTGGACCGCTGACGGGGTGCTGGCGTTCGTCGGTCGGGCGGACGAGCAGGTGAAGATCCGTGGGTTCCGGGTCGAGCCCGGCGAGGTGGAGGCGGTCCTCGCGGCGCATCCGCAGGTCGCTCAGGTGGCGGTGATCGCCCGGGACCAGCGGCTGCTCGCCTACGTCGTCGGCGAGGCCGGCGAGACGGCGCTGCGGGAGTACGCCGCCGGGCGGTTGCCGGAGTACATGGTGCCGTCCGCCGTCGTCGTGCTGGACGCGCTGCCGCTGACCGCGAACGGCAAGCTCGACCGGAAGGCCCTGCCGGCGCCCACGTTCGACGCGGAAACCGGACGCGGCCCCGCCGACGCCCGCGAAGAGCTGCTGTGCCAGGCCTTCGCCGGCGTGCTCGGCCTCGACGTGGTCGGGGTGGACGACGACTTCTTCGCCCTCGGCGGGCACTCGCTGCTGGCGGTGCGGCTCGTCAGCCAGGTCCGGGCGGTGTTCGGCGTCGAGCTGGCCCTGCGGACGCTGTTCGAGGCACCGACCGTCGCCGCACTCGCCGCGCGGCTGCCGGGTGCGCGAGCGGCGCGGTCGGCGCTGGTGCCGTGGGTGCGGCCGGAGCGGCTGCCGCTGTCCTACGCGCAGCGGCGGCTGTGGTTCATCGGCCAGTTGGACGGCCCGAGCGCGACGTACAACATCCCGATGGCGGTCGGCCTGTCCGGTGACGTGGACGCGGCGGCGCTCGGCCTGGCGCTGCGGGACGTGATCGGCCGGCACGAGGTGCTGCGGACCGTGTTCCCCACGATGGACGGCGAGCCGTGCCAGCGGGTCGTCCCGGTCGACGCGCTCGACTGGCGGCTGCAGCCCGTCGACGTCGCACCGGAGGATCTCGCCGGGGCCGTGGACGCGGCCGTGCAGCACGCGTTCGACCTGGCGGCAGAGGTACCCATCCGGGCGTGGCTGTTCGATGACGGCTCCGGCGAGCGGATGCTGCTGGTGGTCGTGCACCACATCGCCAGCGACGGCTGGTCGCTGGCGCCGCTGGTAGCGGACGTGTCCACGGCGTACCAGGCGCGGCTGGCCGGGTACACCCCGGCCTGGTCGCCGCTGCCGGTGCAGTACGCGGACTACGCCCTGTGGCAGCGGGAGCTGCTCGGCGATGAGTCCGATGTGGACAGCGTGATCTCGCGGCAGGTGGCGTACTGGCGGCAGGCGCTCGCGGATGCGCCGGAGGAGCTGATGCTGCCGGTGGACCGGCGGCGGCCGGCGGTGTCGGGCCATCAGGGTCACGTGGTGCCGGTGCGGGTCGACGCCGACCTGCACGCGCGGCTGCGGCGGGTGGCACGGGAGCAGGGCGTGACGGTGTACATGCTGCTGCAGGCCGGGCTCGGGGTGCTGCTGTCGAAGCTCGGCGCCGGTGCGGACATCCCGATCGGCGCCGCGGTCGCCGGCCGGACCGACCAGGCCCTCGACGACCTCGTCGGGTTCTTCGTCAACACCCTCGTGATGCGCACCGACCTGTCCGGCGATCCGACGCTCAGCGAGCTGCTGGCGCGGGTGCGGGAGACGTCCCTGGCGGCGTTCGAACATCAGGACGTGCCGTTCGAACGCCTCGTCGAGGAGCTCGCCCCGGCCCGGTCCCTCGCCCGGCACCCGCTGTTCCAGGTGATGCTGACGCTGCAGAACACCGCCGGCGCCGTCCTGGACCTGCCCGGCGCGCGCGCCGGCGGGCCCGAGGCTCCGGCGGAGGGGACGGCGGCGGCGCGGTTCGACCTGGACCTGACCGTGGTCGAGGCGTTCGACGCCGACGGTGCCCCGGCGGGCCTGCGGGGCGCGCTGAACGGGTCCGCGGACCTGTTCGACGCCGCGACCGTCGCCGGTGTCGCGCAGCGCTGGGTGCGGGTTCTCGACGCGCTCACCGCCGACCCGTCGGCGCCGGTGTCCACCGTGGACGTCCTGGACGCCGCCGAACGCGACCGGATCCTGACGGACTGGAACGACACGGCGGTGCCGGTGCCGGACGCGACGGTGCTGGACCTGTTCCGGGCGCAGGCGGTGCGGGCCCCGGACGCGCCCGCGGTGGTGTGCGACGGCGTGTCGCTGTCCTACGCGGAGCTGGACGCACGCTCGGACCGTGTCGCCGCCGCGCTGGTCGCCCGTGGTGTCGGCGCCGAGTCGCTGGTTGGGCTGTGCCTGCCGCGCAGCACCGACATGGTGGTGGCGGTTCTGGCGGTGTGGAAGGCCGGCGGTGCGTACGTGCCGATCGACCCGGAGTACCCGGCGGACCGGATCGCGTTCATCGTCGAGGACGCGGCGCCGGTGTGCGTGCTCACGGAGCTGCCGGCTGCCGACGGTGGCCTGCCGCCGGTCGCGGCGCACGGCGCGCAGCTGGCGTATGTGATCTACACGTCGGGTTCGACGGGTGTGCCGAAGGGCGTCGGGGTGTCGCACGCGGCACTGGCGAACGCGGCCGCGGTGTTCACGCCGGTGTTCGACGCCGGGCCGGGTGCCGGGGTGCTGCAGTTCGCGTCGTTCAGCTTCGACGCGTCCGTGCTGGACGTCGCGGTCGCGTTGACGTCGGGCGCGAAGCTGGTGGTCGCGTCGTCGGCGGAGCGCACCGACACTGGACTGCTGCGGGACCTGGTCGCCGCCTCGCAGGTGGACATCGCCAGCGTGGTGCCGAGCCTGCTGGAGGTGCTGTCACCGCAGGACCTCGCCCCGGTGCGCCGGTTGGTGGTGGGTTCGGAGGCGATCTCGGCTCGCCAGGCGCAACTGTGGTCAGCGGACCGGGTCCTCGTCAACACCTACGGCCCGACCGAGGCGGCGGTGATGGTCGCCGCCGGCGTGATCGACGGCGACGAGGCTGTGGTGCCGTTCGGGCGTCCGACGGGCAACAGTCGCATGTACGTCCTGGACGACAACCTCAGGGCGGTGCCCGCGGGTGTCGCCGGGCACCTGTACCTGGCCGGTGCCCAGCTGGCCCGCGGATACATCGGCCGGGCGGGGTTGACGGCGGAGCGGTTCGTCGCGGACCCGTTCGACGACGGCGGCCGCCTGTACCGGACCGGGGACCTCGTGCGGTGGACCGGCGACGGCGACCTCGTCTTCGTCGGCCGCGCCGATGAGCAGGTGAAGATCCGTGGGTTCCGGATCGAGCCGGGTGAGATCGCCGCGGTGCTCAACCAGCACCCGCAGGTCGCGCAGGCCGCGGTCATCGCCCGGGACGAGCGCCTGGTCGCCTACGTCGTGGGTGCGGTCGACGGTGCGGTGCTGCGGGAGTTCGCCGCGTCGCGGCTGCCGGAGTACATGGTGCCTGCTGCCGTCGTCGTGCTGGACGTGCTGCCGCTGTCGCCGAACGGCAAGCTGGACCGCAAGGCGCTGCCCGCGCCGTCGTTCGCCGCGGGGACGGGCCGGGGCCCGGCGGATGCGCGGGAGGAGATCCTGTGCCAGGGCTTCGCCGCCGTCCTCGGCGTCGAGACCGTCGGCGTCGACGACGACTTCTTCGCCCTCGGCGGGCACTCGCTGCTGGCGGTGCGGCTGGTGGAGTGGCTGCGGGTGCGCGGCGTGTCCGTGTCGGTGCGGGCACTGTTCGCGGCGGCGACGCCGGCGAGGCTCGCGGCGGCGTCCGGCGGCCTGATGGTGCAGGTGCCGCCGAACCTGATCCCCGACGGTGCGCGGGCGATCACGCCGGACATGCTGCCGCTGGCGGACCTGTCGCAGGCGGAGGTCGACGCGATCGTCGGCACCGTCACGGGCGGCCCGGCCAACGTCGCGGACATCTACCCCCTCGCGCCGCTGCAGGAAGGGATCCTGTTCCATCACCTCCTCGCGGACGGCGGTGACGACGTCTACGTCACGTCGTTCGTGCTGGAGTTCGACGACCGGGCCCGGTTGGACCGGTTCGCCGGGGCGTTGCAGCACGTCATCGACCGGCACGACGTGTTCCGCACCTCGGTGGTGTGGGAAGGGCTGCGCGAGCCGGCGCAGGTGGTGTGGCGGTCCGCGACGCTGCCGGTGGCCGAGGTCAGCCTCCCGGCCGCCACAGCCGCCGCCGACGCGGAAGCGGCACTGGTGTCCGTCGTCGGGTCGGCGATGGACCTGGGCCGGGCGCCGCTGATGGACCTGCACGTGGCGGAGACCGCCGACGGCCGGCTGCTCGCGTCGCTGCGGATGCATCACCTGGTGCAGGACCACACTGCCCTCGACGTGGTGACGGCCGAGGTCGAGGCGGTGCTCGCGGGTCGCGTCGACACGCTGCCGGCGCCGCTGCCGTTCCGCGACTTCGTGGCCCAGGCCCGGGCCGGGCTGGCCACCGGGGACCACGAGCGGTACTTCCGGGACCTCCTCGAGGGAGTGGACGAGCCGACGGTCGCGTTCGGCGTCAGCGACGTCCGTGGCGACGGCTCCGGCATGGTGCAGGCCGGGGTCCAGCTGGACGCCGCGCTGCGCCGCCGCCTGCGCGAGGTGGGCCGCCGGCTGGGCGTGAGCCCGGCGACGCTCCTGCACGTCGCGTGGGCCCGGGTCCTGTCCGTGGTGTCGGGCCGGGACGACGTGGTGTTCGGGACGGTGCTCTTCGGGCGGATGAACGCCGGCGCCGGCGCGGACCGGGTGCCGGGCCTGTTCATGAACACGCTCCCGGTGCGGGTGCCGACCGGCGGCGTCGAGGTCCTCGAATCGGTCACCGCGATGCGGGCGCAGCTCGCCGGGCTGCTCGAACACGAGCACGCGCCGCTCGCCGTCGCCCAGCGGGTCAGTGCCGTGCCGGGTGACGTGCCGCTGTTCACCACCCTGTTCAACTACCGGCACAACGACGCCGGCCAGACCCGCGGCGGCGAAGGCCCGGACGGCTTCTCCGGCGTCAGGGCCGTGTACGTCCGGGACCACACGAACTACCCGGTGGCCGTGTCGGTCAACGACGACGGCGTCGGGCTGGAGCTGACCGTCGACGCGGTCGGGCCGGTCGATCCGGGCGCGGTCGTGTCGATGCTGCACACGGTGACCGCTGGCCTGGTGGTCGCGCTGGAGGCCGGCCTCGACGACGGCGTGCGGATGCCGCTGTCCGAGATCGGCGTGCTGGCCGCCACCGACCTGGGCCGGGTCCTGTACGAGTGGAACGACACCGCCGCCCAGGTGGCGGACGCGTCCCTGCCCGGGCTCTTCGCGGCCCAGGTCGAACGGGCACCGGACGCGGTCGCGCTGCTCGGCGACGGGGTGTCGCTGTCGTACGCGGAGCTGGACGCCAGGTCGAACCGGCTCGCCAGGTACCTGCGCGACGCCGGCATCGGGGCCGAGTCCGTCGTCGGCGTGTGCCTGCCGCGCGGTGCCGAGCTGATCGTGGCGCTGCTGGCGGTGGTGAAGGCCGGCGGCGCGTACCTCCCGATCGACCCGGGGCTGCCGGTGGACCGGATCGCGTTCATGCTCGCCGACTCGCGGGCCGCGGTGCTGCTGGGCCTCGAGGACGTCCTCGACGAGCTGCCGGCCGGCCGGGTCTGGTCGGTGGCGCTGGACGACCCGCGCGTGTCGGCGTCCGTCGCCGCGCTGCCGGACGGCCCGCTGGACGTGCCGGTGCGGGCCGGCCACGCCGCGTACATGATCTATACGTCGGGATCCACCGGCGTGCCGAAGGGTGTCGTCGTCACGCACGGCGGCCTGGCGAGCCTGGTCGCGGCGCAGGTGGAGCGGTTCGGGGTGGGTGCCGGGAGCCGGGTGCTGCAGTTCGCGTCGGCCGGGTTCGACGCGGCGACGTGGGAGCTGGTGATGGCGCTGTGCACCGGCGCCGGCCTGGTGGTGGCGCCGGCCGAGGAGCTGCTGCCGGGGTCCGGCCTGGTCGGTGTGATCGGCCGGTTCGGGGTGACGCACGCGACGCTGCCGCCGGCGGTGCTGGCGGTCCTGTCGCCGGAGGACCTGCCGTCGGTGACGACGCTGGTGTCTGCGGGCGAGGCGCTGTCGCCAGACCTGGTGAGCCGGTGGGCTCCGGGCCGACAGTTCGTCAACGCGTACGGGCCGACGGAGACGACGGTGTGCGCGTCGATGTCGGACGGGCTGGAACCCGGCCAGGACCCCGTCATCGGCGGCCCGCTGGTGAACAGCCGGGTGTACGTGCTGGACGACCGGCTCCTGCCGGTGCCGCCCGGCGTGCCCGGTGAGCTCTACGTGGCCGGTGCCGCGCTCGCCCGGGGATACGCGGGCCGCGCCGGCCTCACCGCGGGCCGGTTCGTCGCCGACCCGTTCGGTGACGCCGGCCGGCTGTACCGGACCGGTGACGTGGTCCGCTGGACCACCGGCGGCGACCTGGTGTACGTGGGCCGGGCCGACGACCAGGTGAAGGTCCGCGGGTTCCGGATCGAACCGGGCGAAGTGGTCGCGGTGCTGAACCAGCACCCGCAGGTCACGCAGGCCGCGGTGATCGCGAAGGACGAGCGGCTCATCGCCTACGTGGTCGGCGACGTCGACGGCGCGCAGCTGCAGGAGTTCGCGGGCGAACGGCTGCCGGACTACATGGTGCCCTCGGCGGTCGTCGTCCTCGACGCGCTGCCGCTGACGGTCAACGGCAAGCTCGACCGCCGGGCGCTGCCCGCGCCGGACATGACGGCCGGCGGGTCGGGCCGGGCACCGGCCAACGCCCGCGAGGCGGCGCTGTGCCAGGCGATCGCCGAGGTCCTCAACCTCGACACGGTCGGCGTCGACGACGACTTCTTCGCCCTCGGCGGCCACTCGCTGCTCGCCGTCCGCCTCGTCAGCCGGATCCGGGCCGTGTTCGGGGTCGAGGTGTCGCTGCGGACGCTCTTCGAGGCGCCGACCGCGGCCAGGCTCGCGGAGCGGCTGCCCGACGCCGACGACGCCCGGGCGGCGCTGGCACCGCGCGTGCGCCCGGAGCGGGTGCCGCTGTCCTACGCCCAGCAGCGCCTGTGGTTCATCGGGCAGCTGGAGGGCCCGAGCGCCACGTACAACATCCCGATGACGCTGGCGCTGTCCGGCCAGGTCGACGTCCCGGCGCTGGGCGCGGCACTACGGGACGTCATCGGGCGGCACGAGGTCCTGCGGACGGTCTTCCCCGCCGTCGACGGCGAACCGTCCCAGCACGTGGTCCCGCTCGACGAGCTGGACTGGCGGCTGGAGACGGTCGACGTGCCGGCGGAGGACCTGCCCGCCGCCGTCACGAGCGCCGCGCGGCACCTGTTCGACCTGGCCGCCGAGGTACCGATCCGGGCCTGGCTCTTCAACGACGGCACGGACACGCGGACGCTGCTGGTCGTCGTCCACCACATCGCCGGCGACGGCTGGTCGACCGGCCCCCTCGCCACGGACGTGTCGGCGGCGTACGCGGCCCGCCTCGAAGGCACCGCCCCGGCGTGGGAGCCGCTGCCGGTGCAGTACGCGGACTACACGCTGTGGCAGCGGGAGCTGCTCGGCGACGAGTCCGACCCGGACAGCCTGATCTCCCGCCAGGTCGCCTACTGGCGGCAGGCCCTGGAAGGCGCCCCGGAGGAGCTGCTGCTGCCGGCCGACCGGCGGCGACCCGCCGTCGCCGGCCACCGCGGACACGCGGCGCCGGTGCGGATCGACGCCGCACTCCACGCCCGGCTGCAGGAGCTCACCGGCGCCGAGGGCGTGACCGTGTTCATGCTGCTGCAGGCCGCGCTCGGGGTGCTGCTGTCGAAGCTCGGCGCCGGCACCGACATCCCGATCGGAGCGGCCGTCGCGGGCCGTACCGACGAAGCCCTCGACAACCTGGTCGGGTTCTTCGTCAACACGCTCGTGATGCGCACCGACCTGACCGGTGACCCGACCTTCACCGAGCTGCTCGCCCGGGTCCGGGAGACGTCCCTCGCGGGGCTCGAACATCAGGACGTGCCGTTCGAGCGCCTGGTGGAGGAGCTGTCGCCGGTCCGGTCGCTCACCCGGCACCCGCTGTTCCAGGTGATGCTGACCGTGCAGAACACCGCCGACGCCGTGGTGGACCTGCCCGCGGCCCGCGGCGGCGGTGCCCCGGCCGCGGCGGCCGGCGTGTCGGTGGCGAAGTTCGACCTCGACGTCACGTTCGAGGAGACGTTCGACGCCGCCGGTGCCCCCGCCGGCCTGCACGGTCTCGTGATCGGCGCCGCCGACCTGTTCGACGCCGGGACGGTGGCGTCGATCGCCGAGCGGCTGCTGCGCACGCTGGAGACCCTGCTGGCGGACCCGTCGGCGCCGGTCTCCGCCGTCAGCCTGCTCGACCCCGCCGAACGCCACCAGGTGCTGTCCGGGTGGAACGACGCGACCCGGCAGACTCCCGGCGGGACCGTCCCGGAGCTGTTCGCGGCGCAGGCGGCGCGGACGCCGGACGCGCCGGCCGTCGTGGGCGACGGTGTGACGCTCACCTACGCGCAGCTGGATGCGCGGTCCAACCGGTTGGCACGGCTGCTGATCGACCGGGGCGTCCGCCCGGAGTCGGTGGTGGGCGTGTCCCTGCCGCGCGGCACCGACCTGATCGTGGCGCTGCTGGCGGTGCTCAAGGCCGGCGGCGCCTACCTGCCGATCGATCCCGGCCTGCCGGCCGAGCGGGTCGCGTTCATGCTCGAGGACGCGGGCGCCGCGCACGTGGTGGCCGGCGACGCGCTGAACGATCCCGCCTTGGCCGCGATGCCGCCGGACCCGGTGCCGCCGGTCCTGCCGGACCCGGCGCGGGCGGCGTACGTGATGTACACGTCGGGCTCGACGGGTGTGCCGAAGGGTGTGGTGGTGCCGCACCGGGCCGTGGTGCGGCTGGTCCGTGCGGCGAACTACTTCGACGTCGGCGCGGTCGTCGGCCACCTGGCGTCGCCGTCGTTCGACGCCGCGACGTTCGAGGTCTGGGGTGCCCTGCTCAACGGCGCTACCCTGGCGGTCGCGGCGCCCGGGCCGATGTCCGCGGCACAGCTGCGGGCGTTCCTCGCCGAGCACCGGGTCGACACGCTGTGGCTGACGGCGGGCCTGTTCCACCAGGTGGTCGACGCGGACGTGCGGGCGCTCGCGCCACTGCGGCAGCTCCTCGCCGGCGGTGACGTGCTGTCGCCCGCGGCGTGCGCCACGGTGCTGGAGCAGCTGCCGGACCTGCGGCTGTCGAACGGGTACGGGCCGACGGAGAACACGACGTTCACGACCGTGCACCCGGTCAGCGCCCAGGACGGCGCCGGTGTGCCGATCGGCGCGCCGATCTCCGGCACCCAGGTGTACGTCCTGGACACCCGGCTGGAGCCGGTGCCGGTCGGGGTCCCCGGCGAGCTGTACGTGGCCGGTGCGGGCCTGGCCCGTGGCTACGTGGGCCGGGCGGGGCTGACGGCGGAGCGGTTCGTGGCGGACCCGTTCAACGCGGGTGGCCGGCTGTACCGGACCGGCGACATCGTCCGGTGGACCGCCGGTGGCGTGCTGGCGTTCGTGGGCCGTGCCGACGAGCAGGTGAAGATCCGCGGGTTCCGGGTCGAGCCCGGCGAGGTCGAGGCGGTCCTCGCAGCGCATCCGCAGGTCGCCCAGGTGGCGGTGATCGCCCGGGACCAGCGGCTGCTCGCGTACGTCGTCGGCGACGTCGACGGTGCGCAGCTGCGGGAGTACGCCGCCGGCCGGTTGCCGGACTACATGGTGCCGTCCGCGGTGATGCTGCTGGACGAGCTGCCGCTGACCGCGAACGGCAAGCTCGACCGGCGGGCGCTGCCCGCACCCGACCTCGCGGCGACCGCCGGCACGGGACGCCCGCCGTCCAACGCCCGCGAGGAAGCGCTGTGCCAGGCGTTCGCCGAGGTCCTCGGCATCGAGCGGGTCAGCGTCGACGACAACTTCTTCGCCCTCGGCGGGCACTCACTGCTGGCGGTGCGCCTCATCAGCCGGATCCGCACGGTCCTGAACGTCGAGGTCGACGTGCGGTCCCTGTTCGAGGCACCGACGGTCGCCGGGCTCGCCGCCCGCATGGGAAATCAGAAAACGAACAGGCCGGCGTTTCGGCCGATGCGCAACACAGAGGAGTCCTGATGCTTCCGTTGTCATTCGCGCAGCGCCGCCTGTGGTTCATCGCCCAGTTGGAGGGGCCGAGCACGACCTACAACATCCCGATGGTGCTGGGCCTGTCCGGCACCGTCGACGCGGCGGCGCTGAACGCGGCGCTCCGGGACGTGATCGGGCGGCACGAGTCGCTGCGCACCGTGTTCCCGGCGGCCGACGGCGAGCCGTTCCAGCGGATCCTCGACCTCGCCGACCTGCCGTGGCAGCTACAGGTCGGCGACGTCGCCGAGGGCGAACTGGCGGCCGCCGTCACCGCGGCCACCAGCTGCGTGTTCGACCTCGAGACGGACGTGCCCATCCGGGCGTGGCTCTTCAGGCCCGGACCTGACGAGCAGGTCCTGGTCATCGTGCTGCACCACATCGCCGGCGACGGCTGGTCGATGGGCCCGCTCGCCCGGGACCTGTCGGCCGCCTACACCGCGCGGTCCGAGCACCGGGCCCCCGACTGGGCGCCGCTGCCGGGACAGTACGCGGACTACGCGCTGTGGCAGCGGGAGCTGCTCGGCGACCGGGACGACCCCGAGAGCCTGATGTCCCAGCAGGTCACGTACTGGCGGCAGGCGCTCGCCGGGGCGCCGGAGGAGCTGACCCTGCCGTACGACCGGCCGCGCCCGGGCATGACCAGCCACCGCGGGCACGCCACCCCGTTCCAGCTCCCGGCCGGGACGCACGCCCGGCTCGCGGAGACCGCCCGGGCCGGCGGCGTCACGATGTTCATGCTGCTGCAGGCGGCGTTCGGGGTGCTGCTGTCGAAGCTCGGCGCCGGCACGGACGTCCCGATCGGCACGGTCGTCGCCGGCCGTACCGACGAAGGCCTCGACGACCTCGTCGGGTTCTTCGTCAACACGCTCGTCATGCGAACCGACCTGTCCGGCGACCCCGCGTTCCGTGACCTGCTGAGCCGGGTCCGGGCCACCGGACTGTCCGCGCTGAGCAACCAGGACGTGCCGTTCGAGCTGCTGGTCGAGGAGCTGTCGCCGACCCGCTCCCTGTCCCGGCACCCGCTGTTCCAGGTGATGCTCACCGTCCAGAACTCCGCGGGCGTCGGCCTGGACCTGCCGCAGGCGCCCGTCGGCGGGTCCAGCGCGGCGGCGGAGGGGGCCGTTTCTCCGCCGGCGAAGTTCGACCTGGACCTGGCCGTCGCCGAGTCCTTCGACGCGAGCGGCCAACCCGCCGGCCTGCAGGGCATGCTGACGGGCGCTGCCGACCTGTTCGACGCCGCGACGGTGGCATCCATCGTCGAGCGGTGGGTGCGGGTGCTGGACCTCGTGGCGTCGGATCCCGGTGTACGGGTGTCCGCCGTCGACGTGCTGGGTTCTGTCGAGCGCTCCCGCGTCCTCTCCGAGTGGAACGCCACGGCCGATGCCGGCGTCGGTGCGCCGACGATCCCGGAGCTGTTCGCGGCGCAGGTGGCCCGGGATCCGGCCGCGGTGGCGGTGGTGTGTGACGGCGTCTCGGTCTCGTACGGCGAGTTGGACGCGCGGTCGGATCGGGTCGCTGCGCTGCTGGTTGGTTTGGGTGTTGGTCCCGAGCGCTTGGTCGGGGTGTGTATGGAGCGCGGCATCGACCTGATGGTGGCGCTGCTCGGCGTGGCGAAGGCCGGTGGTGCCTACCTGCCGATCGACCCGGAGTACCCGGTGGAACGGGTCCGGTTCATGGTGGCCGACGCGGCTCCGGCCGTCGTGTTGGCTTCGTCGGTGACGGCGGGCCTGTTCGAGGACGCCGTGGTGCTGGACGAGGCGGTCCTGCCGTCGACGCTTGCCCGGCAGGTGGAGTTGCTGGCGTCGCATCCGGCGTACTGCATCTACACGTCGGGTTCGACGGGTGTGCCGAAGGGTGTGCTGGTGTCGCATGCCGGTGTGGCGAGCCTGGTGGCTGGTCATGAGCGCTGGCTTGGTGTGGGTGCTGGGGATCGGGTTGGGCAGTTCGCGTCGGCCGGGTTCGACACGTTCGGCTGGGAATGGATGATGGCGCTGCTGCGTGGTGCGGCGCTGGTCGTGATTCCGGCCGAGCGGCGGTTCGGCGCGGCCCTGGTGGAGCTGCTGCGGCAGGAGCGGGTCTCGGTGGTGACGCTGCCGCCGGCGGTCCTCGGCATGCTGGATCCGGCGTCGGTGGACCCTGCTGTGACGTTGATCGTGGCTGGTGAGGCGTGCTCGCCGGACCTGGTGGCCCGGTGGGCTCCGGGCCGGCGGATGTTCAACTCGTACGGCCCGACGGAGACGACCATTGACGCCAGCTTGTGGCGGTGCGATCCAGACGCGGGCTTGGTGGCGATCGGTCGTCCGGTGGTGAACACGCGCGTCTATGTGCTGGATGACGGGTTGTCGCCGGCGCCGGTCGGGGTCGCCGGTGAGTTGTATGTGGCGGGTTCTGGTTTGGCTCGCGGTTACGTGGGTCAGCGGCGGTTGACGGCGGAGCGGTTCGTCGCGGACCCGTTCGGGCACAGCGAACGGTTGTATCGCACCGGGGACGTGGCGCGGTGGACCGCGGCCGGTGATCTGGTGTTCGTTGGCCGGGCCGACGACCAGGTGAAGATCCGGGGGTTCCGGATCGAGCCGGGTGAGGTGGAGGCGGTTCTGGCCGCGCATCCGGATGTCCGGCAGGTCGCGGTCGTGGTGCGGGAGGACGAGCCGGGCGAGAAGCGTCTCGTCGCCTACGTGGTCGGCTCGGTGGACTCCGCGGTGCTGCGTGGCTATGCGGGGGAGTGGCTGCCGGAGTACATGGTGCCGTCCGCCGTCGTGGAGCTGGACAGCCTGCCGTTGACGGTGAACGGGAAGCTCGACCGCGCCGCGCTGCCCGCACCCACATACGTCGCGGGGACCGGCCGGGGCCCGGCGAACGCGCGGGAAGAGCTGCTGTGCCAGGCGTTCGCCGAGGTCCTGCAGCTCCGCCACGTCGGGGTCCACGACGACTTCTTCGCCCTCGGCGGGCACTCGCTGCTCGCCGTCCGCCTCGTCAGCCGGGTCCGCACGGTCTTCGGCGCCGAGCTGCCGCTGCGCACGCTCTTCGAGGCGCCGACCCCGGCCCGCCTCGCCGAGCGGCTGGCGGGCGCCGGAGCGGCCCGGTCGGCGCTCGTGCCGTGGCAGCGTCCGGAGCGGCTGCCGCTGTCCTACGCGCAGCAGCGCCTGTGGTTCATCGGCCAGCTGGACGGCCCGAGCGCGCTCTACAACATCCCGGTCGTCCTCGAACTGTCCGGCGAGGTCGACGCCGCCGCGCTGGACGCCGCGCTGCGGGACGTCATCGGCCGGCACGAGGTGCTCCGCACGGTGTTCCCCGCCGCCGACGGTGAGCCGTGCCAGCAGGTGGTCGAGGACCCGGACTGGCGGCTGCAGCTGGTCGACGTGGCGCCGGAGGACCTCGCGGGCGCGGTGGCGGCGGCGACGCAGCACGCCTTCGACCTGACCGCGGAGGTGCCGGTCCGCGCGTGGCTCTTCGACGACGGCGTCGCGCGGGTGCTCGTGGTGGTGCTGCACCACATCGCCGGGGACGGCTGGTCGACGGGCCCGCTCGCCGCGGACGTGTCCACGGCCTACCAGGCGCGGCTGGCCGGGCAGGCACCCGAGTGGGCGCCGCTGCCGGTGCAGTACGCGGACTACGCGCTGTGGCAGCGGGCGCTGCTCGGCGACGAGTCCGATGTGGACAGTGTGATCTCGCGGCAGGTGGCGTACTGGCGCGACGCCCTGGCGGGGGCGCCCGAGGAGCTGATGCTGCCGGCGGACCGGCGGCGCCCCGCGGTGGCGAGCCACCGTGGTCACGTCGTGCCGCTCCGGGCGGACGCCGGCCTGCACGCCCGGCTGCTGCGGGTGGCGCGGGCCGAGGGCGTGACCGTGTTCATGCTGCTGCAGGCCGGGCTCGCGGTGCTGCTGTCGAAGCTCGGCGCCGGCACGGACATCCCCATCGGTGCGGCCGTCGCCGGCCGCACCGACCAGGCCCTCGACGACCTCGTCGGGTTCTTCGTCAACACGCTCGTGATGCGGACCGACGTGTCCGGTGACCCCACGTTCAGTGAGCTGGTGGGGCGGGTGCGGGAGACGTCCCTGGCCGGGTTCGAGCACCAGGACGTGCCGTTCGAGCGCCTGGTGGAGGAGCTGGCGCCGGTCCGGTCCCTCGCCCGGAACCCGCTGTTCCAGGTGATGCTGACCCTGCAGAACAACGCCGCGGCAGAGCTCGACCTGCCCGGCGTGCGCACCGGCGGCGCCGGCGGGCCCGCGGAGGGCACGGCGGCGGCGCGGTTCGACCTGGACCTGACCGTGGTCGAGGCGTTCGACGCAGACGGTGCACCGGCGGGGCTGCGCGGCGCGCTGAACGGATCCGCCGACCTGTTCGACCCCTCGACCGTGGCGTCGATCGCGCACCGCTGGATGCGGGTGCTGGACGCGCTGCTCGGCGACCCGTCGGCGCCGATCTCGACGGTGGACGTCCTCGACGCGGCCGAACGGGACCGGGTGCTCATCGAGTGGAACGCCACCGACGTGCCCGTGCCCGACGCGACGGTGCTGGACCTGTTCAAGGCGCAGGCACTGCGGACCCCGGACGCGCCCGCGGTGCTGTGTGACGGCGTGACGCTGTCGTACGCGGAGCTGGACACCCGCTCGGACCGGGCGGCGAGCGCGCTGGCCGGTCGGGGGGTCGGCGCCGACTCGCTGGTCGGGTTGTGCCTGCCGCGTGGCGTGGACATGGTGGCCGGCGTGCTGGCGGTCTGGAAGGCCGGCGGCGCCTACGTGCCGATCGACCCCGACTACCCGGCGGAGCGGGTCGCGTTCATCGTCGAGGACGCGGCGCCGGTGTGCGTGCTGACGGAGCTGCCGTCCTCGGATGGGCCGCTGCCGCCGGTGTCGACGCACGGCAAGCAGCTGGCGTACGTGATCTACACGTCGGGTTCGACGGGTGTGCCGAAGGGAGTCGGTGTCTCGCACGCGGCGCTGGCGAACGCGGCGGCGGTGTTCACGCCCGTGTTCGACGCCGGTCCCGGCGCGGGTGTGCTGCAGTTCGCGTCGTTCAGCTTCGACGCGTCGGTGCTCGACCTCTCCGTGGCGTTGACGTCCGGTGCGCGGCTGGTGATCGCGTCGTCGGCGGAGCGGACTGACACGGCCCTGTTGCGTGACCTGGTCGCCTCGAACGGAGTCGAGATCACGAGTGTCGTGCCGAGCCTGCTGGAGGTCCTCACCCCGCAGGACCTGGCGCCGGTGCGGCGGCTGGTGGTCGGCTCGGAGGCGATCTCGGCCCGGCAGGCGCAGTTGTGGTCTGCGGACCGCGTGCTGGTGAACACGTACGGCCCGACCGAGGCGGCGGTGATGGTGGCCGCTGGTGTGGTCGACGGCGGCACGGCTGTTGTGCCGTTCGGCCGTCCGACGGGCAACAGCCGCATGTACGTCCTCGACGACAACCTCAAGGCGGTGCCCGCGGGTGTCGCCGGTGACCTGTACCTGGCCGGTGCCCAGCTGGCCCGCGGGTACGTGAACCGGCCCGGGCTGACGGCGGAGCGGTTCGTCGCCGACCCGTTCGACGACGGCGGCCGCCTGTACCGGACCGGGGACCTCGTGCGGTGGACCGGCGACGGCGACCTCGTCTTCGTCGGCCGCGCCGATGAGCAGGTGAAGATCCGTGGGTTCCGGATCGAACCCGGCGAGATCGTCGCCGTGCTGACCGAGCATCCGCAGGTCGCGCAGGCCGCCGTCATCGCCCGCGGCGACCGGCTCGTCGCCTACGTCGTGCCGGTCGACGGCGACGGCGACGGGCTGCCCGCCACGCTCCGCGCGTTCGCCGCGACCCGGCTGCCCGAATACATGGTGCCCGCGGCCGTCGTGCTGCTGGCCGCGCTGCCGCTGTCACCGAACGGCAAGCTCGACCGCAAGGCGCTGCCGGCGCCCGCCTTCACCACGGGCTCGGGCCGGGGCCCGGGCAGCGTGCAGGAGGAGCTGCTGTGCCTGGCGTTCGCCGAGGTCCTCGGCGTCGACACGGTCAGCGTCGACGACGACTTCTTCGCCCTGGGCGGGCACTCGCTGCTCGCCGTCCGCCTCGTCAGCCGGGTCCGGGCGGTGTTCGGCGTGGAGCTGCCGCTGCGGGCGCTGTTCGAGGCGCCTTCCGTTGCCGGCCTCGCGGCCCGGCTGCAGGGTGCGGGTGCGGCCCGGGCGGCGCTCGTACCGTGGGAGCGGCCGGAGCGGCTGCCGCTGTCGTACGCGCAGCAGCGGCTGTGGTTCCTGGCGCAGCTGGAAGGCCCCGCCGCCACCTACAACATCCCCGTGGTGCTCGCGCTGTCCGGCCAGGTGGACGTGGCCGCGCTGGGCGCGGCGCTGCGGGACGTGATCGGCCGGCACGAGGTGCTGCGCACCGTCTTCCCGACGGCCGGCGGCCAGCCGTTCCAGCGGATCGTCCCCGGCGACGAGCTCGACTGGCACCTGCAGACCGTCGACGTCACCGCGGCCGACCTCCCCGACGCCGTCGCGGCGGCGACCCAGCGCACCTTCGACCTGGCCGCCGACCTGCCGATCCGTGCCTGGCTCTTCAACGACGGCTCCGAGCAGCGGATCCTCGTCGTCGTCGTGCACCACATCGCGGGCGACGGCTGGTCGACCGGACCCCTCGCGGCGGACGTGTCGACGGCCTACGCCGCCCGCACCGCCGGTCAGGCACCCCGGTGGGAGCCGCTGCCCGTGCAGTACGCCGACTACGCGCTGTGGCAGCGGGAGCTGCTCGGCGACGAGTCGGACCCGGGCAGCCTGATCTCGCGGCAGGTGGCGTACTGGCGGCAGGCCCTGGCGGGCGCACCGGAAGAGCTCGCGCTGCCGGTGGACCGGCGGCGCCCCACGGTCGCCAGCCACCTCGGCCACACCGTGCCGGTGCAGGTCAGCGCGGAGCTGCACGCCAGGCTGCTGGAGGTGGCGAAGGCGCGCGGCGTGACCGTGTTCATGCTGCTGCAGGCCGGGATCGGGGTGCTGCTGTCGAAGCTCGGCGCCGGCACCGACATCCCGATCGGCGCGATCATCGCCGGGCGGATGGACCAGGCACTCGACGACCTGGTCGGGTTCTTCGTCAACACGCTCGTCATGCGCACCGACCTGTCCGGCGACCCCACGTTCACGGAACTGCTCGCCCGCGTGCGGGAGACGGCCCTCGCCGGCTTCGAGCACCAGGACGTGCCGTTCGAGCGCCTCGTGGAGGAGCTGGCGCCGGCCCGGTCCCTCGCCCGGCACCCCCTGTGCCAGGTGATGCTGACCGTCCAGAACACCGCCGACGCGGTGCTGGACCTCCCCGGGGTCCGCACCGGCGAGGCCGCCGCCGGCGACGCGGCCGCCGAGCTGTCGGTGGCGAAGTACGACCTCAACTGGGTCGTCAGCGAGGTGTTCGCCGCCGACGGCGCCGCCGCCGGCCTCCGCGCCGCCGTGACCGGCTCGCAGGACCTGTTCGACGAGCACACCGTCGCGTCGATCGCCCGGCGCTGGCTGCGCGTCCTCGAGGCGGTGCTGGCCGACCCGTCCGCGCCGATCGCCACGGTGGACGTGCTCGACGCCGCCGAGCGGGACCAGGTGCTGCACGGGTGGAACGCCACGACGGCACAGACGCCGGACGCGTCCCTGGCCGAGCTGTTCGCGGCCCAGGCGGCGCGGACGCCGGACGCCACGGCGGTCGCGGCCGACGGTGTGACGCTCACCTACGCGGAGCTGGACACCCGGGCGAACCGCCTGGCCGGGTACCTGCGCAAGGCCGGCATCGGCACGGATTCGGTGGTGGGCCTGTGCCTGCCGCGGGGTGTCGAGATGGTGGTCTCGTTGCTGGCGGTGGTGAAGGCCGGCGGCGCGTACCTGCCGATCGATCCTGAGCTGCCGGTGGACCGGGTCGCGTTCATGCTCGCCGACGCCCGTGCCGCGGTGCTGCTCGGGTTCGAGGACGTCCTGGACGAGCTGCCGGCCGGGCGGTTCCGGTCGGTGGCGCTGGACGACCGGCGGGTCGCGGCCGCGGTGTCGGCGTCGCCGGACGGGCCGGTGCCCGTGCTGCCGGATGCCGGGCAGGCCGCGTACGTGATGTACACGTCGGGTTCGACGGGCACGCCGAAGGGTGTGGTGGTGCCGCACGGGGCCGTGGTGCGGCTGGTGCGTGCGGCGAACTACTTCGAGGCCGGTGGTGTCGTCGCGCATCTGGCGTCGCCGTCGTTCGACGCGGCGACGTTCGAGATCTGGGGTGCGCTGCTCAACGGTGCGACCCTGGCGGTCGCCCCGGCGGGCGCGCTGTCGACCGCGGAGCTGCGGGAGTTCCTCGCGACGCAGGGGGTCGGCACGCTGTGGCTGACCGCGGGCCTGTTCCACCAGGTCGTCGACGCCGACGTGCAGGCGCTCGCGCCGGTGCGGCAGCTCCTGGCCGGTGGCGACGTGCTGTCCCCGGCGGCGTGCGCGACCGTGCTGGAGCAGCTGCCGGAGCTTCGCCTGCTGAACGGGTACGGGCCGACGGAGAACACGACGTTCACCGCCGTCCACGCGATCCGGTCCCAGGACGTCGCCGACGGGAGCAGTGTGCCCATCGGCGCGCCGATCACCGGCACCCGCGTGTACGTGCTGGACGGCCGCCTGGAACCGGTGCCGATCGGGGTGGCCGGCGAGCTGTACGTGGCGGGTGCGGGTCTGGCCCGCGGGTACGTGAGCCGGGCGGCGTTGACGGCGGAGCGGTTCGTGGCGGATCCGTTCGACGACGGTGGCCGGTTGTACCGGACCGGTGATGTGGTGCGGTGGTCCGGCGACGGTGACCTGATCTTCGTTGGCCGCGCCGATGAGCAGGTGAAGATCCGTGGGTTCCGGGTCGAGCCCGGCGAGATCGAGGCCGTGCTGGCCGCGCACCCGCAGGTGGCGCAGGTCGCCGTCATCGCCCGCGAGGACGCGACCGGCGACAAGCGCCTCGTCGCCTACGTGGTCGGCACGGTCGACGGAGCTTCGCTGCGCGAGTTCGCCGCCGCGCGACTGCCGGAGTACATGGTGCCGGCGGCCTACGTGCCGATGGCCGAACTGCCGCTCACGGCGAACGGGAAGCTGGACCGCCGGGCGCTGCCCGCGCCGGACTTCGCCGGGGCGGCCGGATCGGGCCGCAGGCCGGCGAGCGTGCAGGAAGAGCTGCTGTGCCTGGCGTTCGCCGAGGTCCTCGGCCTGGACGCGGTCGGGGTGGACGACGACTTCTTCGCCCTCGGCGGGCACTCGCTGCTCGCGGTGCGGCTCGTCAGCCAGGTCCGGGCGGTGTTCGGGGTCGAGCTGTCGCTGCGGGAGCTGTTCGAAGCCCCCACGGTCGCCGGACTCGCCGAGCGGCTGCAGGGCGCCGGCGCGGCGCGGACGGCGCTGGTGCCGTGGGAACGCCCTGAGCGGCTGCCGCTGTCCTACGCGCAGCGGCGGCTGTGGTTCATCGGCCAGCTGGAGGGGCCGAGCGCCACGTACAACATCCCGATGGCCCTGGTCCTGTCCGGCGACGTGGACGCGGCGGCGCTCGGCCTGGCGCTGCGGGACGTGATCGGCCGGCACGAGGTGCTGCGGACCGTGTTCCCCACGATGGACGGCGAGCCGTTCCAGCGGGTCATCCCGGCCGAGGCCGCGGACTGGCAGCTGCAGCTGGTCGACGTCGCACCCGGCGAGCTGGCCGGTGCGGTGGCGGCGGCGGAGCAGCACCCGTTCGACCTGGCCCGGGAACTGCCGATCCGGGCGTCGCTGTTCGACGACGGCTCCGGCCAGCGGATGCTGCTGGTGGTCGTGCACCACATCGCCAGCGACGGCTGGTCGCTGGCGCCGCTCGCGGCCGACGTGTCCACGGCCTACCAGGCGCGGCTGGCCGGGCACGCTCCGGCGTGGCCGCCGCTGCCGGTCCAGTACGCGGACTACGCGCTGTGGCAACGGGAGCTGCTCGGCGACGAGTCCGATGTGGACAGCGTCATCGCGCGTCAGGTGGCGTACTGGCGCGACGCCCTCGCGGGTGCGCCCGACGAGCTGGCACTGCCGGCGGACCGGCTGCGACCCGCCGTGGCGAGCCACCGCGGATACCTCGTGCCGGTGCGGATCGGCGCGGAGCTGCACGCCCGGCTGCTGCGGGTGGCCCGGGAGCAGGGCGTGACCGTGTTCATGCTGCTCCAGGCCGGCCTCGGGGTCCTGCTGGCCAAGCTCGGCGCCGGCACCGACATCCCCGTCGGCGCGGCGACCGCCGGGCGCACCGACCAGGCCCTCGACGACCTCGTCGGGTTCTTCGTCAACACCCTCGTCACGCGCGTCGACCTGTCGGGCGACCCGACCTTCGTCCAGCTGCTTTCCCGGGTACGGGAGACGTCCCTGGCCGGGTTCGAACACCAGGACGTGCCGTTCGAGCGCCTCGTCGAGGAACTGGCGCCGGTCCGGTCCCTCGCCCGGAACCCGCTGTTCCAGGTGATGCTGACCCTGCAGAACAACGCCGACGCGAAGCTCGACCTGCCCGGCGTGCACGCCGGCGGGCCGGGCGGCACGGCGGAGGGCGAGGCGGCCGCCAAGTTCGACCTGGACCTGACCCTGTCGGAACTGTACGACGCCGACGGCGACCCGGCGGGCCTGCGGGGCGCGCTGAACGGCTCGGCGGACCTGTTCGACCCCGCCACGGTGGCGGTGCTGGCCGAGCGGTGGGTGCGGGTGCTGGACGCGCTCCTCGCCGACCCGGCGGCGCCGATCTCGGCGGTGGACGTCCTCGACGCGGCCGAGCGGGACCGGGTGCTGTCCGAGTGGAACGACACCGCGGTCGCGGTGCCCGACGTGACGGTGCTGGACCTGTTCAAGGCGCAGGCGCTGCGAACCCCGGACGCGCCCGCGGTGCTGTGCGACGGCGTGACGCTGTCGTACGCGGAGCTGGACGCGCGCTCGGACCGGGTGGCCCGCGCGCTCGTCGACCTGGGTGTCGGCGCGGAGTCGCTGGTCGGCTTGTCGCTGCCGCGCGGTGTGGACATGGTGGTGGCGGTTCTGGCGGTGTGGAAGGCCGGCGGCGCCTATGTGCCGATCGACCCGGAGTACCCGGCGGACCGGGTGGCGTTCATCGTCGAGGACGCCGCGCCGGTGTGTGTACTGACCGAACTTCCGTCCTCGGACGGCGAACCGCTGCCGGTGTCGACGCGTGGCGGTCAGTTGGCGTACGTGATCTACACGTCGGGTTCGACCGGCGTGCCGAAGGGCGTCGGTGTCTCGCACGCGGCGCTGACGAACGCGGCCGCGGTGTTCACTCCGATCTTCGACGCCCGCACGGGCGCCGGGGTGCTGCAGTTCGCGTCGTTCAGCTTCGACGCGTCGGTGCTCGACCTCGCCGTGGCGCTGACGTCGGGTGCCCGGCTGGTGGTCGCTTCGTCGGCCGAGCGCACCGACGCGGCGCTGCTGCGTGAGCTGGTCGCCTCGACCGGCGTCGAGATCGCGAGTGTCGTGCCGAGCCTGCTGGAGGTCCTCGCTCCGCAGGACCTGGCGCCGGTCCGGCGGCTGGTGGTCGGCTCGGAGGCGATCTCGGCCCGCCAGGCCCAGCTGTGGTCCGCGGACCGGGTCCTCGTCAACACCTACGGCCCGACCGAGGCGGCCGTGATGGTCGCCGCCGGCGAGGTCGACGGTGGCACGCCCGTCGTGCCGTTCGGCCGTCCGACCGGCAACAGCCGCATGTACGTCCTCGACGAGCGGTTGGCGCCGGTGCCCGCGGGAGTGGCCGGCGATCTGTACCTGGCCGGTGCCCAGCTGGCCCGCGGGTACGTGAACCGGGCCGCTCTGACGGCGGAGCGGTTCGTCGCCGACCCGTTCGGTGACGGCGGCCGGCTGTACCGGACCGGGGACGTCGTGCGGTGGACTGGCGACGGGGACCTTGTCTTCGTCGGCCGCGCCGACGAACAGGTGAAGATCCGCGGCTTCCGGATCGAACCCGGCGAGATCGCCGCGGTGCTGACCGCACACCCGCAGGTCGCGCAGGCCGCCGTCATCGCCCGGGACGAGCGCCTGGTCGCCTACGTCGTCGGCGCCGCCGACGCGGTGGCGGTGCGGGCGTTCGCGGCGACCCGGCTGCCGGAGTACATGGTGCCCGCGGCCGTCGTCGTGCTGGACGCGCTGCCGCTGTCACCGAACGGGAAGCTGGACCGCAAGGCGCTGCCCGCACCCTCGTTCGCCGCTGGGACGGGACGGGCCCCGGCCAACATCCGCGAAGAGCTGCTGTGCCAGGCCTTCGCCGAGATCCTCCGCCTCGACGCCGCCGGCGTCGACGACGACTTCTTCGCCCTCGGCGGGCATTCGCTGCTGGCGGTGCGCCTGGTGGAGTGGTTGCGGGTGCGGGGCGTGTCCGTGTCGGTGCGGGCGCTGTTCGAGACGCCGACCCCGGCCGGGCTGGCGGCCGCCGCCGGCGGCGTCACGGAGGACGCACCGCCGAACCTGATCCCCGCGGGCGCGCGGACGATCACCCCCGACATGCTGCCCCTCGTCCAGCTGACCCCGGCGGAGATCCAGGCGGTCGTAGCGGGCGTCGAGGGCGGCGCGGCCAACGTCGCCGACATCTACCCCCTGGCGCCGCTGCAGGAAGGCATCGTGTTCCACCACCTGCTCGCCGACGGCGGCTCGGACGCGTACGTCACCCCGACGGTGATCGAGTTCGCCGACCGGGACCGGTTCGACGGGTTCGTCCGGGCCCTCCAGCACGTCATCGACCGGCACGACGTGTTCCGCACGTCGGTCGTGTGGGCGGACCTGCAGGAGCCCGTCCAGGTCGTGTGGCGGAAGGCGACGCTTCCGGTGCGCGAGGTCAACCTGCCCGCCGGCACCGTGGACGCGGTGGAGGACCTGCTGTCGGCGGTCGGGCTGGCGATGGACCTGGGCCGGGCGCCGCTGCTCGACCTGCACGTCGCCGAGCTCGCCGGCGGGCGGCTGCTCGGGCTGCTGCGCATGCACCACCTGGTGCAGGACCACACGGCGATGGACGTGGTCCTCGGCGAGATCGAGGCGGTGCTCGCCGGCCGTGAGGACACGCTGCCGGCGCCGCTGCCGTTCCGCAACTTCGTGGCGCAGGCGCGGCGCGGGGTGGACAGCGGCGTACACGAGGCGTTCTTCCGGGACCTTCTCGGCGGCGTCGACGAGCCGACCGCCGCGTTCGGCGTCAGCGACGTGCGCGGCGACGGGTCGGCGGTCGCCCGCGCCGCGGTCGGCATCGACGAGGACCTCGCCGCACGGCTGCGGGAGGTCGGTCGCCGGCTGGGGGTGAGCCCGGCGACGGTGATGCACGTGGCGTGGGCGCGGGTTCTGTCGGTGGTGTCGGGCCGGGACGACGTGGTGTTCGGGACGGTGCTGTTCGGGCGGATGAACGCGGGTGCGGGTTCGGACCGGGTGCCTGGTCTGTTCATGAACACGCTCCCGGTGCGGGTGCCGACCGCGGGTCAGGACGCGGTGGGCGCGGTGGCGGCGATGCGCGGTCAGCTGGCGCGGCTGCTGGAGCATGAGCACGCGCCGCTGGCGCTGGCGCAGCGGGTCAGCGGAGTGCCGGGCGACCTGCCGCTGTTCGCGACCCTGTTCAACTACCGGCACAACAACGCCGGCCAGCCGGGCGAGGGCGGAGGGCCCGGCGGGTTCACCGGCGTCCGCGCGGTGTACTCCCGGGAGAGCACCAACTTCCCGCTGGTCGTGTCCGTCGACGACGACGGCACCGGGCTGGGCGTGACCGTCGACGCCGTCGGGCCGATCGACCCGGCCGCGGTCGCGGCGATGCTGCGCACGGCGGTCGCGGGCCTGGTGCCGGCGCTGGAGAGCGGGTCGCGGACTCTGCTGGCGGACATCGGCGTGCTGGACTCCGCCGACGCGGACCGGGTCCTGCGCGAGTGGAACGACACCGCGGCCGCGGTCCCGGCGTCGACGCTTCCGGAGCTGTTCGCGGCCCAGGTGGCGCGGACGCCGGACGCTCCCGCGCTGGTGTTCGAGGGCGCTCCGGTCTCGTACCGCGAGTTGAACGACCGGGCGGCGCGATTGGCGGGGTTCCTGATCGACCAGGGTGTCGGTCCGGAGTCGGTGGTGGGTGTCCGTCTGCCCCGTGGTGTCGACATGGTGGTGGCGCTGCTGGGCGTGTTGAAGGCGGGCGCGGCGTATCTGCCGATCGACCCGGATCTGCCTGCTGAGCGGGTGGCGTTCATGACGGCCGGTGCCGCCTTCGTGGTGACGGA
>NZ_JBFANF010000059.1:0-81958 GCF_040674675.1 Dactylosporangium sp. NPDC049742
AACCTCCTGGCCGAGGGCATCATCGACCCGGCCAAGGTCACCCGCTCCGCCCTGCAGAACGCCGCCTCGATCGCGGCGCTCTTCCTCACCACCGAAGCGCTCGTCGCCGACAAGCTCTGACGGCTCGCTTGTCCCCTCGGGGGTCGATCGCCGGTGCCCGTGACGCGGTCACAGGGGCACCGGCATCCGGCTCAGCAGCATCGCCGCCAGGCTGCGGTAGCGCTGGGCGACAACGGGCCAGCCGCTGTGCCGGGCGATGCGCTTGGCCTCCCCGTACATGCCGGCGGCGAGGCCGGGCTCGGTGAGCACCCGCTTGAGGGCCGCGCCGATGGCCGGGCCGTCCCGGTGCGGCACGAGCACGCCGGCGCCGCTGCTGAGCGTCTCCACGGCGTGCGGAAAGGTGGTGGCTATGACGGGCTTGTATGCCGCCAACGCCTCGACGAGCACCCCCGAGGTGGCCTGGTCGGGTGAGTCGTAGGGCAGCAGCACGACGTCCGCGCGTTCGACGAGCCGGTCGAGCCGGTCCTGTTCGAGGTAGGCGCGCTCGAACGTGACCAGACCCGCGAGACCGAGCGCGCGGACCCTCGCGTACAGCTTCAGGCGGTATGCTTCGCCCTGCTCGGTGAGCACCTTGGGATGCGTCCGGCCGGCGATCACGTACTGCGGCCGCGGCACCAGGTGGCGGACCGCCCGCAGCCCGGAGATCGCCCACTCGATGCCTTTGCCGGGGCCGAGCAGGCCCCAGGTCAGGATCACGGGCCGGTCGGACGGTTCGAGCCGCCGCGGCGGCCGGCCCTCCGGCGTACCGTGCGGGATGACGGTGATCTTGTCCGGGGCCACGTCGTACTCCGCGAGCAGCAGCGTCCGGGCCGCCTCGGTCATCACGACCGCGGCGCCGGCCAGCGCGACCACCTGTTCGAGCACCAGCTTCTGGTGCGTGCTGGGCCGGCCCAGCACGGTGTGCAGCACCACGATCACGGGGCTCCGCAGCCGGCGCAGCAAGGGCAGCAGGTCCACGCCGTCGGCTCCGCCGTAGATCCCGTACTCGTGCTGGACGATCACGACGTCGTGCCGGTCGAGCGCGGCGGCGGCCGGCTCCTCGCTTGCCTGGGAGTGCAGCGCCAGCTGCGCGATCACCTCGGGACGGTCCAGGTAGGTGGGCGAGTCCACCACTCGCACGACGCCCGCGCGGTCCCCCGGCGCGGATGTGGTGAGTGCGCGCAGCAGGGAGGCCGTGAAGGTCGCCAGACCGCACTGGGTCGGCGGGTACGTGCTCAGGAACCCGTAGGAGATCGTCATTGCCGACGGCCTGCCGACCGGGGACTGCTGCAGCGGCGGTTGCGGTGCATCGTGTGCATGTGAGGCCCACCCTTCGTGGCGGGTGCGGCGCCGACCGGCGAGCGCAGAAGGCTGAGCCGGCGCTGGTCATTCGGTGCGTGCACCATGATGGCGACAGATCCGTCGCCGTTGACCTGGAGCATTTGTCGAGGCAGGTCAACGGGCCCACCGTAGCACGCCCGCCCGTTCGACCGTCCACAATGGACGTGCGCACCGGATCGACGAGCGCCGGTGCGGTGCTCGGCCGGCGTCGGGTGGCGCTCGCCGGGCAGGCGTGTACGGTGGGGTCAGTTGATCCGTCATATCGATCGACGCCCGAGCGACGACAACAAGGTTGCCGTCGCATGGTGCCAGCACCGAATGACCAGCGCCGTGTTCGCTTCTGCGCTCGCCGGCCGGCGCCGCACCCGCCATTGGAAGGTGGGTCATGTCCGATTTCGTCCCTGGGTTCCGGCCGTCCGCGGTGACCGTCCCGGAGGGGTGTCCACGCACCGCACCGGTGCTGGCGTGAGCATCCGCCGACATCCGAGGCCGTCGTTCGCACACCTGCGCCGGCTCAGTGACGACGTTGGCCTGTTCGAACATGCCGAGCACAGCACGCCGAGGACATCGCACGGGTACTGCGTCGACGACGTCGCCCGTGGCCTGCTGGTCATCTGCCGCGAGCCGGACCCGCCGCCGGACCTGCTCCACCTCGCCGAGCGGTACCTGGCGTTCGTCGTCGAGGCGCAGGCGCCCGACGGCGCGTTCCGCAACCGGCGACGGGCGGACGGGCGGTGGCAGGACGAGCCGTCGGACGGCGACTGGTGGGGCCGGGCGCTGTGGGGCCTCGGCACGGCGGCCGCCCGCAGCCCGCTGCCGTCGATGCGCGAGACGGCGCTGGTGTGCTTCGAGAACGGCGCGCACCGGCGTACCCGCTGGCCGCGGGCGATGGCGTTCGCAGCGCTCGGCGCCGCCGAGATTCTCAGTGTCCGGCCGGATCACTCCGCCGCCCGTTGGCTGCTGCACGACGCGGTGGTCACGATTGGTGCCGTGCCGACGGATCCGGTCTGGCCGTGGCCGGAGCCCCACCTCACCTACGCCAATGCGGCCCTGGCGGAGACCCTGATCGCGGCCGGTGGTGACGCGTCGGCCGACGGCCTGCGCATGCTCGCCTGGCTGCTGGATCGGGAGACCCGCGACGGCCACCTGTCCTGCACACCGGTCGGCGGTGCCGGCCCGCACGACAGGGCCCCGGCCTTCGACCAGCAGCCGATCGAGGCCGCCGCGATGGCCGACGCATGCGCCCGCGCGATGACCGTCAGCGCCGACCCTCGCTGGGAGCGGGGCCTGGCGTCGGCGGTCGACTGGTTCCTCGGCGCCAACGACAACGGTCTGCCGCTGCACGACCCCTCGACCGGCGGCGGCCGCGACGGGCTGACCGCCTCCGGCCGCAACGAGAACCAGGGCGCCGAGTCGACGCTTGCGCTGCTGTCCGCGTTGCAGCACGGGCAGCGGCTGGACGCCGCCAGCGGTCCCGTGCTCGCCGGCCACCGATCGGGACCCGGCCGCTGGCCGGGCTCGTTTCCCACCTTCGACGAATGAGAGAAGGCCATCATGACGAGCAGATCCGCACACAAGGAAGACCGCAAGAAGGAAAGCAGGACGCTGAAGGAGAAGCGGGCCGACAAGAAGGCCAAGCGGGCGTCCGACACTGAGCTTGATCGCTGACCTTTGGGCGTCTGCTGTCGGTCCTTGCTGGTCTTGTCGCGCTCGTGGTCCACCGACGTCGTGGGTTTCGGTGCTCTGGCGGGGCGGTGGGTCTTCGGTCGGATGTTCCGGGACCTTCGGCGGACGCGGGCCAGGGTGCATCGGCCTCACCGACCCGGACGCCGAGCGTGCCGCGCCACCTCGACAACGTCCGAAACGCACCCTGAATCGCCCGAACGTCGGCGCCGGGACGTCACTTCCATGCACGTCGAAAGAGGTACATCATGCCGTCCGCGCCGTTCCCCGCATCGCAGCCCTCCGCCGGTCCGAGGCTCTCACTCTCCGCGGTGCGCGCCACCCGGGCCATCCTGGACGGAGGCTGGTGGCCCCGCTCGCTCGACGCCGCGGCCGAGCTTCCGGAACTCGTGGTGGCGTTGCAGGAGCGCTACGGCCGCATCCGCCGGCTGATGTTGTCCAGTGCCGCCTGGGACCGCCGGTTTCCCCGGCTCGGGGTGGACGGGCACGAGATCCGCATCGGATGGTTCAGCGCGGTCGATCCCGAAGTGCTCGTCGCCACCACCGACCGCGGCGACCAGATCGACCTGCTCGTGGTGCCGCCGGACGCGCCTGAGGCCGTCGCGCACGGCGCGATGGTGGCCGCCGCGGACCCGGCCAACCGGCTGCGCGCCCCGGCGGTGCTCGCGGCGGCCGCCGCTGCCGCGCACGAGCCGCTCGGCGGCGGTGCACGGTAGAGCCGCCAGTCAGCCGACGCCCATGCCCCGGGCATCGGGCCGGGATCGGTCGTGAGGATGCGGCGCCTGCGGTGTGGCGGTGTTCATGGCAGATCGGCGCCTCCGACGACGCCGCCCTGGTCGAAGCATTTCAGGTCGACCTTCGGGGCCATTGGATTGTCGGTCGACGACGCACACCTGCTTCCTGCCGCCCACGCCCGCCGCACGCACCAGCGCCGCAGCGAAGTCCGTCACGGACGTGCGCACCACTGCACGAGCTGAGCGGCGCCGTTGCGACCAGCCACGACCAGAAAGAGGACCATGAGCTCAAGTTCAGCGGCGGACCAGGTCGGATGCTCGCTCGTCCTGGAGGTGGCCACACCGGCCATTGTCGTCCTCCAGGCGGTGCCGGCCCGCCGGCCCGGCACCGTGGTCAGCGAGCGTCTCGAAGCGGTCAGCAACAGCGTTCCCATGCCGACGCAGGAACTTGCCGGCCCGGTCGGCGGTCGCCAGCATCTGGTCCACCTCGAGCCCGGGACCGGGACTGTCAGCTACGAGGCGACGGTGACCACCGGCGCCGTGACCCCGGACGCGGTGACGGCCGAGGCCCGGGTGGAGGCGCTGCGCCCCAGCCGCTACTGCCCGTCCGACCGCCTTGCCGGCTTCGCCCGGGCCACCTTCGGCGACATTCCCGCCGCCCGGGCGCGTGTCGAGGCGATCTGCGACCACGTCTGGCGACGGATCACCTACGCCGCCGGGACCAGCGGGCCCGCCACGGATGCGGTGGACACGCTGCTGGACGCGCGCGGTGTGTGCCGCGACTTCGCCCATCTCGTGGCCGCGTTGTGCCGGGCCGCCGGCGTGCCGGCGCGGATCGCCTCTGTGTACGCCCCGGGCCTGTCGCCGATGGACTTCCATGCCGTGGTCGAGACCGAGATCGACGGCTGTTGGCAGGTGTGGGACGCCACCCGGTTGGCCCCCCGCCAATCCCTCGTCCGCATCGCCACCGGCCGCGACGCCGCCGACACCGCGTTCATGACCGTCGTTTCAGGCCGTGTCGACCTGCAGCACCTGGAGGTCGTCGCAGTCGCCGGCGCCGACCTGCCGGCCGACGATCACGGCGGCCTCGTCGCGCTTCGCTGAATGTGGCGGACGAGCGCCCGGTGGCGGCGTCTCGCTGCGAAGCAGTGATCGCAGGCCCGTCACCAGTTTGTGGCGGTCAATCGCTGAATGCTGCCGGGCTGTCCGAAGCTCGCCTGTCGTCCTGGACGGCGCGGCGGCCTGCTGGGTCCGTGGTCGGCGAGTACGAACGCCACTTCAACGACCACCGTCCACACCAGAGCCTCGACCAGCACCCACCCAACCACAACCCAGGCGTACTCGTCGCCATCGACGAATCTGTTCGACGACAAATCCTCGGCGGCGTGATCAACCAATACCAACGAGCAGCTGACCAGACCAGATCGGCGAACACCCAGGTCACAGACCACGCGACAAATATTGGCGCGGTACAGCCCGCGTTCCGCAACTGGTGGGCAGAGGATCATGGTAATTCGTGGGGTTGGGCTGCGGAAATGGACGTGGTGAGGCCGGGTGGTCGTGTGCCTACGCGTTGACCTGGTCAGGCGGGGTGGATCGCGGTGATTCGCGGTGGTTTGGACACGCCGACGGCGGTGAACAATGCCTGCTGTGTTTCATTGAGTGGTGTCGTTTGAAGGACCTGGCCGTCTGGTCCCTGTAACCGGATCTGGTGGACCCGGGACAGCTGGGTGTTGATGTGCTGCCAGGTCTGCCCGGTGCGCCGCTCGGCGACCCGGACGAGGAGCAGCGCCAGCCAGCAGAGCAGGACGCGGGCCTGAATACGCTGGTCGAGGCGGTGGTAGACGGGCCGAAGCTCGATGATCGTCTTCATGTCGCGGAAGCTGCGTTCGGCCTCCAGGAGGTTCTTGTAGCCCAGCGCCACGTCCTCGGCGGACAGGTGGGGGTCGTTGGTGGACAGCAGATACCTGCCATCCAGCTTGGCCTCCTCGACGGCCTTCGCGCGGTTGACGACCAGCCTGCCGTTGGCCTGCTGACGCAGGTAGCGGCCCAGCGTCGGATGATCCCGCAGGGCGCATTCGGCCTTGCGGTGCGGTTCCTCGTCGGGGATCCTGCCGGCCTTGGCCGCCTTCGCCCGGGCCTTGGTCCGAGCCTCGGCGATCCGGGCCAGTTCAGCCTCGATGCGAGCCAGATGCTTCTCGCGGGTGCACCGGTCGCGTTCGGCCTCGTCGGGGTTGTGACAGACGATCCACCGCTTGCCCGGGGTCGCGTCCACCGCGACCTCCTTGACCCGCAGGTTGTCACGGACGACCTGGTAGCGGCCCTGCCGGGCGAGTGCCGCGGCCGCGTCGGGGCTGCCGTCCCGCATGCGTTCCCCGGCGATCCACCCGCCGCCGGCCCGGGCCAGGTAGGCCAGGTTCGCGTCCGAGGAGAACCCGCGGTCGACCACGGTGACGACCCGCCCGAGCTTCCACCCGCGCAGGTCGTCCTTGACCTGCGGGATCACGGCCGCGTCGGTGGTGTTGCCCGGCCATACCCAGCACCGCACCGGGATGCCCTCCCGGGTGACGGCCAGGCCGATGACCACCTGCGGCAGGTCCGGGCGGTGGTCCTTGCTCTTGCCGAAGCGGCGCAGCGTCGACACCGCCGCACGGCCACCGTCCGCACCGCTGGTGTCGTCTTCGTCGCCAAGTTCGAAGTAGGTGGAGGTGGTGTCGAAGAACAACACGTCGACCTCCAGGTCGAGCAGGTTCGCCACGGCGAAGAACACCGTCTCCTGCACGACCGCGTGAGCACCCGCGTCAGCGTCGATGAGCAGGTCCATCGCCCGATACGCCTGATCGGCGTCCATCATGGACAGTCCCGGGACGGCGACGTCGCAGCTGGCCCAGTCCGCCGCGGCCAGCTTCGACGCCGGCGCAACCGCCCGGTTGGCGACCAACGCGAACAACACCCAGGTTCAAGTGCCCAAGACCAGGGGGCAACTCCCGTTTGCGGGTGGGGGTGAGGTCACGCTTTCTGTCGCGCTTGCGATGTCGGTCGCGATGTCCTCCACAGCAATGTGACCACCAGGAGTCCTGCCAGGCACGGCGGTACGCCAACCCAACCGAGCAATGGCGGCAGGCCCGTGTCCCCAGAGGTGTCCTTCACGAGCAGGTTGAACAGCGCGATGCCTGCGCCGAGCGCGAACACCAGGGTCGCGACGCTGCGGGCCCACCGCTTGCCCGTCCTGACTGCCCAGATGGCGCAAAACCAACAAATGATGCCGAGTGCTCCGAGGACTGTCAGGTAGATGAGATAGGTCATGACGGCGGTGTCGATGGGTCCCTGCGTGTAGGTCGGATAGCCGGCCCGGATGTGGTCGGCCAGGCTGCTGCGCGCGATGTACGGGACGATCATTGCGACGACGGTGAGCCCGAGGCCCGCGTACATTGTGCCGATGGCTGATTGCTCATGACGGGTCCTCGTCATCGAACTTCTCCTTGGAAAGTGGATCGCACGTGCTGTGCACAACTGGCGGAATCAGATGGTCGCGCCACTGTCAACCGTGATGGCGGGCTGGTCGGGCGCAGGATTGTGAGTGCGATGTCGTAACAGTGGCTCGTCATGCTCCTTTCTCGGCCTTTCGGTATGTCGTCCGGTCGGCAGTGAGTCGGAGCTGCTTTGGCGCACTCGTCGATCCGCACAAGTCGGACCGTCTTCTGAAGCAACGCGCCAAGGCTCGGTACCTACGTCGTAGGTTTTGCCTACAGTGTAGAATCTAGATCTACGGTGTAGGTTGGACAAGACGCGAGGGCGACGAGTGGCGAAACGCACACAGGGCAAACCGGCCGGGCTGAGCCGCGAGCGGATTGCCGCTGCGGCGGCGGACCTCGTCGATCGCCAGGGTCTGGAATCGTTCGGGGTGCGCCGCCTGGCAGCCGAACTCGGCGTCGACCCGATGTCGATCTACAACCACATCAAGGGCAAGGCCGCGCTGCTGGACGCCGTTTCCGAAGCCGTCCTGACCGAGGTCTCCGCCACCACCCCTCAGTGGCCCGACGACTGGATGGACATCGCACGCGCCATGGCCTACAGATACCGGGACATGGCAATACGCCATCCCCGTATCTTCCCGTTGTTGGCAACCCGAGCGCAGACCTCAGCGGTGGCGCTTGAGGCGCTCGAACGGCTGACTGCGGCGATGCGTCGCGCCGGGATCGCAGACCAGACGATCGCGGACGCCCCTATGACGCTCTTCGGATTCCTCAACGGGTATCTGCTCGCTATCTTGAGCGCGGATCCCGATGTGTCCGGTGACCCCGCAACGGGCGCGGCCCAACCGGCGTTCGATCCGGCCGTGTATCCGACCCTGGCCGCCCTGGCTCCCCTGCAAGCGGGGTTCGGTGGTGAGGCTGAGTTCGAGCGGACGCTGGAAACGGTTTTGGCCGGCATCGCCGAGGGAGCAACCAGGGCGCAGGGTGGACAGGGTCCGCCGGCCGCTGCGGTCGTCCGGCCCCCTCGATGACGTATCTATGTCACGTGCTCATGACGACCCTGGCCGTTCCGTACTGCGAGCGCCCAGTGGGTCGGTAGACGTGGATCGTCCCCCCTTTGGGGTCCGCGATTCGACCAGTCCGAGCCTAACCGGCCCGGCTCTACGGCACGGCGACCGCTCGGGCCGAGCCTATCCGGACTTCTGTGAAATGTCCTATGTGGATTAACGGACTGGTTCAGCTGCGGCGGGTGTCCGATCGTCCGTAGGGCGCGCCGTTCTTCTGGGGGTGGTTCCGCCCCACATGCCGTAGCCCTGCCCGGTGCGCAGCGCCCATTGCAGGCAGTCGGCGACGACCGGGCACCGCGCACAGATTGCCTGGGCTTCGTGTACCTGACCGAGAGCGGCGCTGGTCGCACTGATCGGAAAGAAGATTTCGGGATCTACCTCGCGGCAGGCGGCCAGGTCGACCCATGATCTCAGCGGCGATTTGGCCGTGCTCGACTCGGTGGCCGGAGCAGCGGACCGGTCGGAATGCATCACGAGGCCTCCCTCGGGGTGCCGAAGAGGCGCTTCAGCCGTGCGCTGTGCTGTGGCATGCTGCGCAGCCGGGCAAGGAGCAAGGACTCCGCGAGCTCGTCCAGGGCCGCGTCGATGATGTCCAGGTCGTCGGGACGCAAGGAAGGGGCCCTGCGGGCCAACCTGCGCAGCTCCGCTTCGATGACGGCGCGGCTGTAGTTGTGCACCTGCGCCACCAGGTCCGAGTCGGGGTCGTCCGTGCACGGGGCCGGGTGACGAGCAGCCAACGGCGGGTCAGTGGCCATGGCCTCGGCCCCCGCGGGCGGTGTGCGAGCCCTGGAATGGCGTGCTGACACCGTCGTAGCAGAGCCGCAGCATCATTCCCTGATGTGCGTGGGGCAGGTTGTGGCAATGGTTCATCCAGATCCCGGGATTCGTGGCCCTGAACGCCACCTCCCATACCTCCCCTGGGCGGACATCGAATGTGTCCACCCACAACGGACTGCCGGATGACGGCGTACCGTTTCTGGACAGGATCAGCACCGGATGGCCGTGCAGGTGCCAAGGGTGGCTTTCCAGGCTCCGGTTGGCCACGGTGAACCGAACGAGATCGCCCTCGGCGACGAGTTGGTCCGGGATCGACGGGTGACCACGGCCGTTGACCGTCTGGCCGTACGCCGGCCGGCCGTCGACCATGGCCACACCACGGTCCAGCACTATGGTGAAGTGCCGGTCGGCGCGGCTGTCGGCGTCGAACGGCACGGCGGCCGGCGTTCCGTAGCGCAGCAGGTCGAGCTCCGGCCAGCCGGAGGTGTCCTCGACAGCCGTGCCCTCACCGACGGCACCGGCGTGATCATCCGGACGCAGCCGGAGGCCGCCGGCGTGATCGTTGTCGAGCACGAGCGCCACCGGGGTGTCCGGCATGGCGAAGACCAGGTCGTACCGTCCGCCCGCCGGGAGGCGCAGTCCGGCCTCGCTGACCTCGCCGGGGCGGTTGAGATCCCGACCGTCGACGGCCGTCACCCGGAAGGGCGTTCCGGCGAGCGCGAATCGGTGTGGAACTGAGTCGGTGTTGATCAGTCGCAACCGCACGTCGGTGCCGGCCGGCGCGGTGTGTTCAGTGCGCCCGTCCTGATCGGCGATCACGCCAATGCCGTCGAACGTGTGCACGGGCAGCGTCAGATCCAACCGCCCTGTGGAAGCCTGCTGTCCGCGTGGTGTCACGACGAGGGTCCCGTACAGCCCGCGACGCACGCCAAGGTGTGACGCCTGGTGGGTGTGGTACCAGTAGGTTCCCACCTGGTCGGCGCGGAACCGGTAGACGAACGCCTCGCCGGGTGCCACCACGTGCTGTGTCACGCCCGGTGCGCCGTCTTCACCGCACGGCACGTCGTAGCCGTGCCAGTGCAGGGTCACACCGTCGTCGATGTCGGTGTTGCGCAGCGTCACCTCGATCAGATCGCCCTCGGTGGCGGTGATCGGCGGACCAGGTAGCTGCCCGTTGTAGGTCCATGCCTTGATCTCGCGTCCGGACGGGAGCCGGACGGTGGCGGTCTGCGCGGTGAGGAGGTACTGCCGCCTCGTGCCGCCCGGTGCCGGTGCGCCGGGCCCTCGCAGGTCGGCCACTGACGCGCCGGGCCCGGAGCTGGACGACCATCCGGGACCGCCTCCGGTATCGGCGGAATCCGCTGGCAGGAACAACAGGCCGACGCCGGTGGTGCCGGCGCCTGCCACGACCGCTCCGCCAGCCAGGCCGATGAACCGGCGGCGCGAGAACCCGGGCGTTCCGTGCGGTGCCTGTGCGGACGCGATGTCGGCGTAGCCGGTGGTGTCGACCGGTGCCGCTACGACGCGCGCGGTCAGCAGGGCGCCCCCGCCGACGAGGGAGCCGGCGATCAATGCGGTGCTCCAGGTCAGGGGGTAGCCGGCCAGGAAGGTCACCGCGAGCCCGGCCAGGGCGCCGTATCCGGCGGTGAGCGGCAAGACCACGGCACTTGCCGGTATCCCGGCGTCCGGCGCGCGCCGCGCCGCGAGCAGCCGCGGGCCGGCGATCAGGACGGCGGCCAACCCGGCGGCTCCGAGCATCGGCAGGTTCAGCAGCAGCTTCTCCTGCACGAACCACCAGCCCCGACCGGCCAGCAGCGCCACCGTGGTCACCCGGGCAAGCGTTACGAGCACCGCCGCCGCGAGGAGGCCGAGCGCGAGCCGGCCGCGCCGGGCGGCCGCGGTGGCGCCGGTCGCGGACCACGCGGCCACGCTCAGCAGCGCGACCACATGGTCCACGACGATCAGTTGACCCGTTGTCATGACGCCGGCTGAGCTGGTCGGGCTGCTGGTCCGGACACCTCCGCGCCGTCGCCCGCTCCGACGGGTCGATCGGTCACCGCGGACCTCGACAGCGTTCGCGCCTGCCGGGCGACGTTCCCGGCCGCTGCCATGATGGCCAGACCGTTGATCGCATGCAGGCCGAAGACGAGTTGACCCGCTGTCGTACTGGTGTCGCCCGTGTCGTTGAACGCCCTGGCGAGCACCGCGATCACCACCTGGACAACGACCAGCCCAGCGGCCAGGCCGGCCATCCCGATGAGCCGGCCGGGCATCCGGGCCAGCGCGGCGACGATGGTCAGCAGGACCGCCAACAGGAAGATCACGTACCCCAACGCGCGGTGAGGCCGGAAGGACTCGTCGTTGGGCGCGGTGCTGAATGCACCGCTCGCGGCGAAGTAGAACTGTGCTACGACGGCTAGCACCAGCAGGATCGCAAGGCCGGCAAAGAGTTTCCGCAAAGCATGCTCCTTCAGGTTGGTCGGATCACGACGTGCGCATCAACGGGCCGGGACCGGCTCCGCGTCATCGAGGGGGCGCGCGGACGGGACGGGCGGTCCTTCGATGTGCAGCTGGGGCAGGCGCCGGTCCATGCCACGGGGCAGCCACCAGTTGTGGCGGCCGAGCAGGTGCATCACCGCCGGCACGAGCAGCATCCGGATGATGGTCGCGTCGACGAGGATCGCCGCGACCATGCCCAGCCCGAAGACCTTGATGAAGACCTGGTCACTCGGGACGATCGCCGCGAAGACCACGATCATGATGGCCGCGGCGGCCGTGATCACCCGTCCGGTGCTGGCCAGCCCGGTGACGATGGCCCGGCCGTTGTCCTGGGTACGCACCCACGACTCGCGCACCCGGCTGATCAGGAAGACCTCGTAGTCCGTGGAGAGGCCGAACAACAGCGCGAACATGATGACCGGGACGAACGCCGCCATCGGGGTGGCGGTGTCGATGCCGACCAGCCTGCCGGCCCAGCCGCCTTCGAGGAAGTAGGCCACCACCCCGTACGCCGCCGCCACCGACAGCAGGTTCATCACGGCAGCCGTGACCGCGATGACAACGCTGCGGAACGCCACCAGCAACAAGAGCATCGACACGACGACGACGCCACCGATGAGCAGCGCGAGCCGGTTGGCGATCAACACGTTGACATCGATCGTCGCCGCGGTTGCGCCGCCGACGTGTACCTCTGTCCTCGTGCCCTTGGTGGCGGCCGGGATCACGTCGTCGCGCAGGGTCTTGACGAGGTATTCGGTGGCGGCCTCCTGCGGCCCGGTGGTGGGCACGACGGTGATCAGCGCCGTGTCACCGGCGGGATTGAGCCGTGGCGGCGACACCGCCGCGACTCCCGCCGTGCGGCCGAGCTCGGCTTGTAGCCGCTGGAGGGCCGCGTTGCCGTCGGCGGGTGACACCTCCGACACGACGAGCAACGGCCCGTTTTCGCCGGGGCCGAATCCCTCGGCCATCATCTCGTACGCCTGCCGATTCGACGTATCTTCGGGGTCATTGCCCGCGTCGGGAAGACCGAAGTGCACGCCGAGGAACGGCGCGGCCAGCGCCAGCAGCAGAGCGACGCTCGCCACGGTGGCGAGTACGCTGTGCCGCCGCACCAGCTGGCTCCACCGTGTCCAGCTGGCCGCGGGCACCAGGTGGCCGTCGGCGGAGATCTGGGTGGCCCGACGCCGCCCCAGCGGTATCCGGAGCCGGTCGATCCGCCGCCCCAGGTAGCCCAGCAGCGCGGGAAAGAGCGTGATGGCGGCGACCATCACGACCAGGGTCGCCACCATGGTGACCACCGCGGTGCCGTTCATGATGGACAGACCCACCGCGAACAGTCCCGACATGCTCACCATGACCGTGCCACCGGCCACGAGCACCGCCCGGCCGGCGGTGTCGAGCGTTGCCACGGTCGCCGCTTCGGGGTCGAGGCCCATCGCCCGCCACTCGCGGAACCGGGTCACCAGCAGCAGCGCGTAGTCGATGCCCAGGGCGATGCCCAGCGTCATGCCGATGATGGGTGCGAAGTCGGGCACGTCCACCACGGCCGCCATGATGCCGACCAGGCTGGAACTGACCGCCAGGGCGCCGATCGCCATGGCCAGTGGCAGCCCGGCCGCCACCACCGACCCGAACATGATGAGCAGGATCACCGCGGCCGCGAGCAGCCCGATCAGCTCGGATCCCGACTGGGTCGCCTCGGCGAGTTGCACGGCCCGTCCACCGAGCGCGATCTCCAACCCGTCGCGTTCGGCCGCGTCCGCGGCGGCCAGCAGCCGATGGGTGTCTTCGACCGGCATGTCGTTGGGGTTGGTGACATCGAGATAGACGCGTGCGGCGAGCGTCCGGCCGTCCGGCGCGATGGAGCCTTTGGCGGAGTATGGATCCTCAACCGACGCTACGTGCGGCAGGCGTCCCAGCTCACCGAGCAGCGCGCCGACGCCACGTTGCACCTCGGCGCTGGTGACGTCGTCCGCACGGACCACCACCCGCACCGTGTCGCCGGACTGGGCCGGGAACCGCTCTCCCAGCAGGCGCTGTGCCCGCTCGGAATCCGATCCCGGCGTGGAGGAGCCGTTAGCGGTCTCGCCCCCGAAAGCCGCCGACAGCCCGAAGGCGATGACGAGGCCCACGGCCCAGGCGATCAGCACCCTTCCCCGCCGACGAAAGGCCAGGCCGCCGAGTCTGCCCAGCGGCCCCGGCCGCGGTACGTCGGGTGAGCGTTGGCGATTGTCGCTTATGGACACCGCGTCGGTCATGGAAGCTGTCGTTGGTTGCGTCACGGCAGCGATCGTCGCGTCGGCGACCGGGGTGTGTCCTCGGGCAGCGGACGGCAGTGCCTACGCAGATTTGCGTAGCTGGGCCATACCCGGTCGCGTCCGTCGTCGTAGCCGGTCACCCGCGCGCGGCCACTATCATCGCGATATGAAACGCCGAGCGGTGCCGTTCCGCCTGCCTGTCCTGGCACAGGACGTCCTGCTCGGACTTGTCGTCGCCGTGATGCAGGTTCAGGGCAACGCCGCGAAACCCCCGGAGGGGGCGTCACGGCCGCTCACCGACCTTGGCAACCTGGGGTACGTGCTGCTGGCCGTGAGCGGCCTGGTGCTGGTCGCGCGCCGCCGGTGGCCGGCGTCGGTGTTCAGCACGACCGCGCTCGCCAGCCTGGCGTACTACACCATCGGTTTCCCGGACGGGCCCGGATGGATCGCACTCTTCGTCGCCCTGTACACGCTGACCGCTTACGGCGACGGGCGCAGGTCGCTGGTGATCGCAGGCGTGGGTATCACCGTGCTGACCACCGGCTGGCTCATCGCCGCGGCCGGCATCGAGCCGGCGGCCGCCATCGGATGGGTGTTCTTCCGGATCGCGGCGTCGGTCATGGCCGCTGCCCTGGGCGAGTCGGCCCGGTCTCGGCGGGTCATCGCAGCCGAAGCCCAGGAGCGTGCCCTACAGGCTGAACGGACCCGGGAGGAGGAAGCGCGGGCACGCGTCGACGCCGAGCGGCTCCGGATCGCGCGTGAGGTGCATGACACCGTCGCCCACGCCATCGCGATCATCAATGTGCAGGCCGGCGTCACGGCGTACGTGCTGGACAAGCGGCCGGAACGGGCGCGCGACGCGCTGGTGGCCATCGAACAGACGAGCGCCCAGGCGTTGCACGAGATGCGGGCGATCCTTGGGGTGCTTCGTGACTCGGACAACGGGCGAGTGCCGCACCCTGGCCTGGGGCAGATCAACGAGCTCACCACGGTGGCGCGCGAGGCCGGACTCGACATCAAGCTCGAGGTGAGCTCGTCGGTGGCGCCATTGCCGAGCGCGGTGGACAACACAGCGTACCGGATCTTGCAAGAGTCGATCACCAACGTGATCCGCCACGTCGGCCCGACCCGGGTGACGGTGGCACTCGACTACGGAACTGATGTCCTTGAGGTCCGCGTGGCCGATGAGGGCGGCTGGGATGCCGCGGTGCGTCGGGACGCCACGCGTCCCGACGCACCGGCTGGACACCGCGCCGGCATCGTCACCGGCGGGTTGGCCGAGCCGGGCCGTGGGATCGTCGGAATGCGCGAACGCTGTGGACTCCTGGGCGGGGAGCTGACCGCCGGGCCGCGGTCGTGCGGCGGGTTCGAAGTCAAGGCGCGGCTGCCGCTGGCTCCGGCCGGAACGGTGCACTCGTGAGCGCGGCGGCCGCGTCGTCGGCCGGCGGTGCTCCGATCAGGGTGCTGCTCGCCGACGATCAGGTTCTGGTGCGGTCGGGTTCAAGGGGCTGCTCGAGATCGAAGACGACATCATGGTGGTAGGCGGGGCCGCCAACGGTGCCGAAGCCGTGGAGCGGGCCCGGGCCACCCGGCCCGATGTCGTCCTCATGGACATCCGCATGCCGGAGCTGGACGGGATCCAGGCCACGGCCAGATCGCCAGGACGCGGGGCCTCGAGCAGGTCCGGGTCCTGATCCTGACCACCTACGACACTGATGCGTACGTCTTCGAGGCGCTGGAGGCCGGTGCAAGCGGCTTCCGGCTCAAAGACGCCGGACCGGCCGAGCTGCTGCATGCCATCCGGGTGGTCGCCGCTGGAGAGGCGTTGCTCGCGCCGCGGATCACCCGGCGCCTCATCGCTCAGTTCGCCACACAACGGATCGCCACCCAGGCCGGGGGGAGCGGCTGGCGGTGCTGACGCAACGCGAGCGTGAAGTCATGGCCCTGGTCGGACAGGGGCTGAGCAACGACGAGATCGGCGCCGCGCTATTCCTCAGTCCGGCCACCGCCCGCACCCATGTCAGCCACGCGCCCGATCGAGGGTCGGACCTGCCCCGCGTGAGCTCGACACCAGTTGGCGGACATTCCTGCGGGCCCAGGCGTCCGGGCTGCCGGCGACCGACTTCTTCCACATCGACACTATCGCGCTGCGGCGGTTGTATGTGTTGTTCGTCCTGGAGGTTGCGACCCGGCTGGTGCACATCCTCGGTGTCACCACCCACCCGACCGCGGCGTGGACCACCCAGCAGGCCCGCAACCTGGTGCTGAACCTCGCAGACCGTGTGCCACGGTTCCGGTTCCTGATCCGCGACCGCGACGCCAAGTTCACCGCCTCCTTCGACGCCGTGTTCGCAGCCGAAGGCATCGACGTCGTGAAGATCCCGCCGCGCACCGCCGAGCTCGCACCCGATGACGTCGTCGTTGGTGTACGGCCGGAGGTAGCGCGTGCTCAGCTTGCACGCCGGTCTCGGTAACGTCCTCGCCGGCATGCGTCGAACCCGCCCGCATCCGGTCTCAGCCTGGCGCCGGGAGGTTCAGCGCGGACAGTTCGGTGCGGCCCTCGTCGGCACGCTCGGGCAGGAGCAGGAGGGTGCAGGCCCGTTCGAACCGTGCGCCGATGCGCTCCCAGCCCTCGACCGCGACGGCGAGAGCGGACTTGTCGCGGTGCAGCCGGCCGGTGGCGCGTGCGAGGCAGGCGGCCGCCCAGTCGTTCTCCGCCGCGGCCGGGGCGGCGGCGGTCAGCCACGTCGCGGCGTCGGGCAGCCCGGCGACGACAGCGAGTTCAGCGCCGGTGGCGTGAGCGTACGTCTCGTAGCGGCTCAGCCCGACCGGCGCGCCGGCCATGGCGTTCTCGACCAGGGTGGCGGCGCCGGCCAGGTTGCCGGTCTGGATGGCGAGCCGTGCGTCGATGAAGGCGGCGATCGGCGAGAGCCGGCCGGTGCCGACGTTCGCGGCCCCGGCGACCTCCGCCACCCGGGCACGCCACAGGGCGTGCTTGCCGGCGTCCCGGCGAAGGCCGTGAGCGAGCGCGATCGCCCACACCGCCGGCCACATCCACCCCGCGTGGGGACGGCCGGCCTGCGTCCAGTCGTCCCACAACAGGACCGAGTATCGCAGCGCCTGGTCGACGTCACCGGAGAGGACCAGGCCGGGGATCATCCGACTCGCCGCTATCTGTGACTGGTCGCCGAGCAGTTCGTCCGTCAAGGCATGTCGGGCGACGGAGATTGCGGCGGGCAGGTCCCCGGTCATGATGGCGTCGGCCACGGCTGCCCCGAAGATGTCCATGATCTCGGGAGCCGAGCGTGGATCGTCGCGCCGCATGGCGGAAGCCAGGTCGAATCGCTGCCGGGTCAGACGGTGCGCCTCCCGCAGCCGGCCCTGCCTCATCGCCGCCACGCCCGCCGCATCGATGGCGGCGCTGACAAGGACGGGATCAGCGGTGTCGCGTGCGGCGAGCAATGCGGCCTCGGACAGCACCGGATCCGGGTCGTACTTGGCGGGGTTGGCGGTCCACGCCGCAGCGACGGCCAGGCGTGCCGCGACGACAGTGTCGGTGGAATCGCCCACCGCGACGGCCTCGTCAACCAACCGACGCAGCCGCTCGTGCGGGATCTCGACAGGAAACCTGGCTGGGAACCGGCAGGCCAGTTCCGCAGCGTGGGACAGGGCGTTTGCCTGAGCGTTACCGTCGCCTGCGGCCCGCGCCTCTCGCGCGGCGGACAGCAGCAGTTCATAAACGTGGAGCCCGGACATGTTGCTCGCATGAGCACAGTCCGCCGCGGTATGCAGATCGTGTGCCGCGACCGCCGGCTCGATGGCGCGGGACGCCGCCTGCTGGAAATGGCCGAGCGATTCTTTCAGGAAGCGCCGGGCGAAGGTGAGGTGGCCCAGCGAGCGTGCCAGCTGGTGAGGCACCCGGCCCGGTCCGGGCGCGGCGTTCGTGAGTGCCGCCCGGAGGTCGTCGACGACCGCGTCGAACGCCTCGTGCCACGGGCCGTCGAGCCGGGCCTCCAACGCTGCCGCGCACGTCGCGGCCCAACACAGGTACCGGTCCTGAACGGCGGTGCGGTCGTCGTCCGCCTTCAGCCGGTCGAGGGCGAAGGCCCGGACGGTTTCGAACAGCCGCCACCCGCCCGTGGTCCGTCGGTGGACGACCAGGCTCTTGTCGACCAGACGGCCGAGCACGTCGGCGACGGCGGCCCGGTCACCGAGGTGGGTCACCGCCAGCACGGCGTCCAGGTCGAAGCTGCCGACGAACACGGCGAGGTGGCGAAACACCGTGCGCTCCTCCTCGTCGAGGAGGTCGTAGCTCCACCTGATGACCGTGCGCAGTGAACGGTGCCGCACATCCTGCCGGCGACCGCCGACCAGCAGGCGGAGTGCGTCGTCAAGAGCGGCCAGCAGACCGTGTGTACCCAGCGAAGCGACCCGGGCCGCGGCCAGCTCGATCGCCAACGGCATGCCGTCGAGCCGGGCGCAGAGGTCGGTGATCACATCCGGGTCGGCGGTGAACTCCGGATCCGCTGCGGTCGCGCGGTCACGGAACAGTGCTTCCGCGTCGGAGGCCAGCGGCAGCGGCTCCACGACGACCAGCCGTTCGCCCGGCAGGCCGAGACGGGCTCGGCTGGTCACCAGCACCCGTACGCCGGGACAGGCGGCCAGCAGTCGTTCGACGAACCCGGCCGCCGCGTCGAGGACGTGCTCACAGTTGTCCAGGATCAACATCGACCGGCTCGCACTCAGACGGTCGGCGATGGCCTCCTCCAGCTGGCGTTGCGGGCTCTCCGCCACGCCGAGCACCGACGCCACGGCTTGGGCCACGAAGGCGTCACGCACCGGGACCAGATCGACGAACGCGCCACCGTTGGGAAACATCGACGCGGAGGCATCGGCCAGCACCACCGCGAGTCGGGTCTTGCCGACGCCGCCCGGTCCCAGCAGTGTCACCAGTCGGGTGCTGGCCAGGGCCGCGATGACGGCGTCGTGCTCGCGGTCCCGACCGATGAACGTCGTCCAGGCCGCCGGCAGACCCACGATCCGGCCGACCGGCGGCGCGCCGGCCTCCGACGGAATGGCGCAGTCGGCGAGCGCTCTGCGGTCGGTGACCCCGAACTTCCGCAGTAACGACGACACGTGGCTTTCCACGGTGCGGACCGAGATGTAGAGCTTGTCCGCGATCTCAGCGTTCGACATCCGTGCGGCCAACGCGTCGAGAACCTCGGCTTCGCGCTTCGAGATCTCGTTGGTTCCGATCATCGCCATCCCGCCGTCGCTGTCGTCACGGATCTTGTCCGGTGCCTTCTCCGTGAGGGACTCCGTGGTCGGGTCCGTGGTTGCACGGATGCCGGGACGCCCGTCGTCGGCGGATGCTGCTCGCCGAGTCCGACAACTTGCTGAGGAGGCGACTCACCTTGAACACCGTGATCTCCCGCGACGGCACCGCCATCGCGTACGACCGGGCCGGTGCGGGGCCGGCGGTCATCCTGGTCGGCGGCGGCCCGACCGACCGATCGAGCAACGCATCGGTGGTCGATGCGCTCGCACCGTTCTTCACCGTCTACAACTACGATCGGCGTGGCCGTGGTGACAGCGCGGACACGGCTCCGTACGCCGCTGTCCGCGAGTACGAGGACCTGGGCGCGGTCATCGTCGCGGCCGGCGGATCCGCACACGTCTACGGCACTTCCGGCGGCGGGATCCTGGCCCTGAGGGCGGCCGCACACGGCCTCGCCATCACCAGACTGGCCGTGTGGGAGGCCCCCTACATCGTCGACGACAGCCGCCCGGCCGTGCCCGCCGACTACCGCGAGCAGCTGATCGAGCTGTTGTCCGAGGGACGCCGCGGCGACATGCTTGAGCTGTTCTTCGTCAAGGCCGTCAACCTTCCTGTCGAATTCGTCGCCCCGATGCGGCAGTCGCCGTTCTGGCCGGCGATGGAGAAGACCGCACACACACTCGTCTACGACGCGACCGTCACCGGCGACTTCTCCCTGCCGATCGGCGAGTTGGCCGCCGTCACGATGCCGACCCTCGTCATCGACGGTGGCACCACGCCGTGGCTCAGCAGCACCGCCGAGGCCCTCGCGGCAGCCCTTCCGGACGCGCACCGCCGCACCTTGCCCGGCCAGCCCCACAACGTGGACGCGGCCGCCATCGCACCCACACTCGCCGAGTTCTTCGGCGCGTAGCCGTCCGGGCGGGCGCCGGTCTACGGAGCATCGGCGCCCGCCCGCCGACGCCGCTGTCGCGGGCATCGGCACCATCCGCACCCATCATCTCCAAGGAGCTGTCTTGGCCAAGATCGTCGCTCAGTGCTTCATGTCCGTGGACGGCGTCGTCGAGTCGCCCGAGCAATGGCACTTTCCCTACTACGACACCGCCATGGAGTCAGCGGTCGCCGCGCAACTGCACCAGGCGGACACGCTGCTGCTCGGGCGTGCGACCTACGAGGTGTTCGCCGGTCACTGGCCTCATCAGGGCAACGATGTGCTGTTCGCGAAACGGCTCAACAGCCTGCCGAAGCTGGTCGTTTCCACCACCTTGAACACCGTCGAGTGGCAGAACTCGACCCTGATCCGCGACATCGGGCAGCTCGCGACAGTCGCGAGTGCCTCCGACGGACACATCACCGTCAGCGGCAGCGCCACCCTGGTGCGTTCGCTGCTTGACCACGATCTGCTCGACGAGTTGGAGCTGCTCGTACACCCGCTGGTGGTGGGTCACGGCGCGCGCCTGTTCGACAACGGCGGCAAGCACCGGCCGTTGAACCTGATCCGGTCCACTACCTTCGACACCGGCGTGCTCCACCTCGTCTACGAACCCGTCTGACTCCAGGAGGCACGACAGGCGCGCCGCCGATGCCCTCGACGCACGTCGGGACGTGCTGTAGTACCACTGTCGATCCATCATCCGGAGAGGGGGACTCGCCCCCGACCAGTCCGGCCGGGGTTTCGTCGGTCTGCGGACATCTACCGCATGGTGCGCCTTGGGTTCGGGCATCGACGCTACGCGGTCGTGAGGTGCCATCCGCGACGAAGCCACACCCTGACGAGCCGCGACGACGGCGGGTGGCTTCGGTCGCGGGTAGGGGCACCAGGCGGTCGCGAGTTTGAACACCATGATGCCGGTCGGTACATGGTCGCTGGCCGCGAGAAGGCTCCGTGCGTTGAGCGTTGGCAAGATCGAGGCAGACTCGAGCAGTGAAGTCATCGATCCGTCCGCGCACGTGGCTGCCGCCGAAGTCGGCGTTCGCCGGCTTCCGGTTCCCGCCCGAGGTGATCGTCGTCGCGGTGCGCTGGTACCTGCGGTTCAATCTGTCCTACCGCGACGTTGAGGAGCTACTGGTCGAACGTGGCGTCGAGGCACGGACAAGACCGCACAGGTGATCATCACCGGACATGCCTTCATGCAGAACCTTCGACGCGGACACTACGAGGTCGCCGTCGACGCCCCGCCGGCAACGCGGGTCGCCGCCGCGTTCACCGAACTTGCCCAAGCGATCGCCGGAGGCCGTCCGACGGGTTTCCAGCAAGGTCCAGCTTCTGGATCCCAGCGCGCAAGATAAATATGTAGACTCCTCGTGCTCGACCTTGAAGCAACTTCGACGGGGAAGTTGGGTGCATATGGCGATCGATGCGGACATTGTTCGTGCCGGACCGACCGATGATCTCGGCGGAAGAGTCGCCGCATTCACACACGACTACCTTTTCACCGGCGGGCCGACAGTGCTGCACCCACCGAATCCGTACCGGCGGATGCTGGTGCCGGACGCGGTCGCCGAGGTCGACTTCACCCGCCCGCTGAGCGCCGCCGAGGCGACCGGCCACCGCGCGCTGGTGGCGCACCGGCTGCTCGGCACGTTCTACGAGGCCGACACTGTGCTGCTGCCGGAGCAGGGCTTGGGCGCGTTGCGCGGCGACTTCGACCATTTCTACGGCGACGGGCTGCGCCGGCTGCGCGAGGCGTCGCTGTCGGACCTGGAGCACTTCGCGTTCGCCCTGCTCGACGACGAGATCGACGTGACCGGGGCGTGGAGCGTCGAGGACCTGGCCACGTACTTCGAGCACGCCGCCGGGGAGGCCGATGCGGGAGAGGTCGAGTCACTGACGACGATCGCGGCGGCCCGCCGGCCGGCGGTGGCCGCCGACACGTATCTGGTGCAACTGGCCCTGGACGGGCTCACCGAGGCGTCGGCGATGTCGAGGAACCTCGGCGGCGCGTTCGGCCCCGAACAGTCGGCGTTGTTCAAGGTCTTCATCGACGAGTTCGGCTACGGAGTGCACGAGGCGAAGCACACGACGATCTTCCGCAAGATGCTGCGGAGCCGGGCATTGCAGACACACGTCCACGCATACTGGAACTTCTATCTCGCCGGTCCCCTCGCCACGAACAACTACTACTACTTCGTCTCCCGTGACCACGCGAGTTTCTTCCGCTACATCGGCGCCGTGAGCTATGCCGAGCGGGTCTTCGCGCCGAGTTTCGTCAAGATGATCGAGACGTACCGCGGCGTCTTCGGCGACGACGTCGACCTGCACTACTGCGAGGAACACGCACACATCGACGCGCATCACGGCCGGATCACGCGGGACGAGATCCTCCTGGCCCTGGCCGAGCGGCACGGCGCCGGCGTCATCCCGGAGCTGGTGCGCGGCATCGCGGAGGCCCGGCTGCTCGGCGGCTGGTTCGAGCAGGACACCGCGGCGCAGATCCGCTGGGCGGACGACCTGGACACCTACCGGGTCACCGGCTCCGGAATCCAGCCGGCGGAGGCCGCCCGCCGCGTCGAGCTGGCGGCCGGGAGCCCGTTCGGCACCCGCAGCCACGACCGGGCGGTGCTCGTGGTCGTCGAGGACGGCGCCGCCGAGCTGATCACGGGCCCGACGGCGGCATCGGCGCCGATGGCGCGCGGCGAGGCGATGCTGGTCCCCGCCGGCCGGCTCTACGGGGTGCGGGCCGCCGGATCCGCCTGCGCCTACTCGGTCCGCGCCGCCGACCCCGACACCCCGGCGGTGACCCCATCGGCATCGTGACCATCGACCTGCGGCGGCACAACACGGTGCTGTGCGGGGACGAACGGTATTTCCTGTTCCACGACGGCGGGCGGGCCCGGCTGGTGCACGATCGTTGCCCGCACCGGGGCGGCCCGCTCAGCCTCGGCCGCCGCACGCTCGACGGGCGCCGGCTCACCTGCCCGTGGCACGGCACGAAGGTTGGTGTGGCGGCACTGTGCCGCACCGCGCTGCCCATGGTCCGCACCGGCGACACCGCCACCGTCGTGCTGCCCGGCGCACCTGACGACCCGGGTGACGGCACGCCGGTCACCGTGATCCACCGGCACATCCTTGCCAACCTCCCCGCCGAGGCCGACGCCGAGGGTGTGGGCACCACCGACGCAACAGCGTAAGCACCAGGCTCCTGCGCGGGCGGCGCGGCCACGAACCGGCTCGCCCGCCGGACTGATTCGGGGGACGATGAAGAGCCGCATACCACCTACGGCCCAGTTCCTGCTGGACCATTTGGAGCGCGCCGAGGCGCTGTTCCACGACGGGCGTTACGACGAGGCCGCCGAGCACTACCGCCGCGCCCGTGAGCTCGACCCGCAGGACTGGCGGGCGGTCACCGGTTACAACCGCGCGATCCGCCGGATCGTCCCGCGGTGGCACTTCGAGATGATGCACGACCACGAGCGGACCGTGCAGTACGAGGCGGCCATCAAGCAGGTCGTCACCGCCGACCATCTCGTGCTGGACTTGGGCACCGGCTCCGGGATGCTCGCGCTGATGGCGGCCCGTGTCGGCGCCGAGCGGGTGGTCGCGTGCGAGGGCCAGCCGGTCGTGGCGGAGACCGCGCGCAGGATCGTCGACGGCGCCGGGTACGCCGCGCAGGTCGACGTCGTGCCGAAGATGTCCACCGACCTGGTCGTCCCGGGCGACCTGCCGCGACGCGCGGACGTGCTCATCACCGAGACGGTCGACTGCGGGCTGCTCGGCGAGGGCATCCTCGGCTCGATCAGCCACGCGCGCGAGCACCTGCTGACCGACCAGGCCGTCGTCGTGCCCGGCCGGGCCAGGGTGCTGGCGCAGCTGGTGGAGAGCCGGGCGCTGCACCAGAAGAACACCGTCGGGGAGTTACACGGCTTCGACCTGTCGGAGTTCAACGAGCTGGCGTCGCTGGAGTACTTCGACTCGCGGCTGCGCCGGCACGAGCACCGGGTGCTGTCCGCGCCGTTCGAGGTGTTCCGGTTCGACTTCCACCGCGACGGCCCGGCGCCGCAGCGCGTGACGCTGCGCGTGACGCCGACCGCGACCGGCACGTGCCACGCGGTGGCGTTCTGGTTCGAGCTGGAGCTGGTGCCGGGCGTCACCGTGACGAACGCGCCCGACCATCCCACGACGCATTGGAAGCAGGCGGTGCAATGCCTGCCGCGCCCGGTCGGCGTGCAGGCTGAGGTCCCGCTCGCCGTGGACGTGCGCCACGACGGGCTGCGCATCTGCTTCACCGGCATCAGGAAGGAGCCCGAGGCATGACCGTCACCGAGGCCGTGGAGCGGTACTGCGAACAGCGGCTCTTCCAGGCGGGGCCGGACGTCGTCATCGTGGGCAACCCGTACCGCCGCACGATCGGCCTGGAGGACCTCACAGACCGCGACTTCGCCCGGCCGGTCACCGAGGAGGGATTCCTGGAGCATCGCCATCTCGTGGTGAGCCGGATCCTGTGCAACGCATACGAGAGCAGCATGATCCTGCTGCCCGAGGACGGTGTCGGTCCGGTCAAGGCGGACTTCGACGCGTTCTACGGTGAGGAGGCACGCCGGCTGCGCGATGCGGTCTGGCCGGACCTGGAGCGGTGCTCGTTCGGGTTCCTGCCCGACGCGGCCGCGAAACCGGCAGTGCGGACGCTGGATGAGCTGCGGGCCTGGTTCATGGCGGAGGTCGACGCGGTCGGCTCGCCCGCCGACGGCAGCGGCAACAACCCGGAGGTCACCGCGACCGCGCCGCTGCGCGGCACCATGCTCGCCATCACGCAGTGCCGCCACGCGGAGGAGGCGGCCGCGCTGTACCTGTTCCAGCTCGGCCTGGACGCGCTAACCGAGGCGTCGGCGATGGCCCGCAACCTCGGCGGGTCGTACGGCCCCGAACAGTCCGAGCTGTTCAAGATCTTCATCGACGAGTTCGGCTACGGTGTGCACTCCGCCAAGCACAGCACCATTTTCCGCGGGCTGCTGCGCAGCATCGGCCTGCACCCCGACGTGCACGCGTACTGGAACTTCTACCTCACAAGCTCACTGGCGGGCACCAGCTACTTCAACCACGTGAGCGAGAACCACGCCGGCATGTTCCGCTACATGGGCGCGGTCACCTACCTCGAATGGCTCTTCGCGCAGGGCTTCGCCGACATGGGCACCATGCTGCGCACCGTGTTCGGCGACCGGGTCGACACGCGGTACTGCGACGAGCACGCGCACATCGACATCCACCACGGCCGGATGACCTTCGAGCACCTGCTGCTCGGCTTCGCCCGCGCCCACGGCGACGCGGTCATCCCCGACCTGGTCCGGGGCGTCGAGGAGACCAAGGTGATGATGCGGCTCGGCGAGGAGGACTTCCTCGCCCAGATCCGCTGGGCCGACAACCTCGACACCCACACGACCCGGGGCGTCACCGACGGTGGCACGACCCGTGTCCTGCGGCCGGACTCACCGTTCGTGACGCGGGTGTACGACGCCGACACGACCCTCTGCGTGCACGACGGCGACGTCGACGTGTACGCGTGGGCGACCCAGCGACCGCACCGGCTGCGGGCCGGCGACGCGCTGCACGTGCCGCGGGGCCGCCTGCACGGGCTGAAGGCGGCCACCGCGAGCGCGACCGTCACGGCTCGATGACGAGTTCCTTCTCCAGCGCCCGGATCGCCTCCCGGTCCGCGTACACCTGCTCGACGTCGTCGTGGGCGAGCAGGATGTACCCCATCGACATGCTCGACACCAGGTCGGTGGTGGCCGCTACCCGGTCCCCGGTGCGCACCAGGAACACCGGTGAGTGGTAGCTGGGCAGGTCCCGGGCCCGGTCGAAGACCTCGGCGTTGCGCACCACCCCGGACGTCTCGGCGATGAGGAACACGGCCATCACCCGCTTGTGCAGGTTGAAGCCGGGTGGCAGGCTCGCCCCCCGGCCGGCGCAGATGTCGACGATGCGGGAGACCTGGCTGCTCTCCCCCGCCGTGGCGACCTCGCTGCACAACGGCTTCATCGCCCCGGCTGGCCGTGGATTGATCTCGACCAGCCGCATCCCGTGCTCGGTGTCCATGACCTCGGTGTGCGCGGCCCAGAACCGGAAGCCGACCGCGTCGAGGCAGCCGAACGTGTAGTCCAGGACGTGGCCGTACTCGTCGAGGTCGTACGGCAGCCACTCCACGTTGTCGTAGATGGCCCAGCCGTTGGCGTTCTGCACCTTCCGGTAGCGGGTGATGTCGGTCAGCGAGTGGTGCCCGTCGAAGCTGACCGTGTCGATCGCGTACTCCATGCCGGTGATGTACTCCTGCACCAGCACCTTGTCGTTGACCGCGCCGTAGCGGTTGACGGCGCCGATGAGCCCGTCGACGAGGTCCGGCCAGCCCTTCCCGCCGAGGGCGAAGCCGACGCCGTCGGTGCCGGCGCTGGTGGCGGGCTTCACGACCAGGTCACGGCCGGCGAGACCCTCCCGCTCTATCCAGGCCGCGATCTCCGCGTGGTCGGCGGCATACGTCTGCTTGATGATGTCCAGGCCGTGCGCCGCGACCGCCTGGTGCGACAGATACTTGTTGCGCCGCGCCGCGGCGAACTCGGGCACGTTGATCCGGTCCGGGGTGAGGATCTGCCCGAGCCGGCCGCAGAGCCCCTCGATCCGGTCGGTGCCGGGCACGATGCCGACGGTGTGCCCCAGCGCCCGGATCTGCCCGGCGGTCGCCACGTCGTCGCCGTGGTGCTCGATCACCGCCGCATACTCGTCGTCGCGGAACGCGGTGAGCACCCCGATCCCGGCGACGGCCGGGTCGATGAGAGCCACGGGGGCCAGGCCGGCCTCGCGCAGCGCGGCCGGGATCAGGCTCGCCGAGGAGAACGGCTCGGCGAGCACGACGACAGGTCGGTCCATGACGCCTCTTTCCACCCGCGTCATCGCGGGTCCGGGTACGTGAACGAGCAGGTGAACGCGGCGCCGGTCGCCTCGTTGATGACCGAGCCGGCACCGATCGGCGACGCGCGCACGAACGTGCCGGCGTAGCCCTGCTCGAAGACGAACACGCCCCAGACCGGCAGCCACTGCGACGTCCCGTTGCCGTCCGGCGCCCGCTCGATGGCGCCGTCCACGCGCTCCTGCACCACGAAGCGCCCGTCCAGCGCCGCGGTGAGCGCGGCCTCCCACCCGGCGTCGGTGACCTCCCAGCCGATGGTGACGCCGTCGCCGCTGGAGCCGGAGCCGGGCTTGAGCACCAGCCGCTGCCGCTCGTCGCGGCACTGCGGCAGCAGCTCGGGCGTCAGCCGCCGCGTCCATGGCAGGACCCGGTCGACGGCGGCGGCCTCCTCGGCGGTGAGCCGGCCGTCGTCGCGCAGCTGCGAGACGAGGGCGAGGTTGCCCTTGTTGGCGGTGATGCCGTGGTCGAACGAGGCGAAGAACACCACGGTGCCCTTGTCCTGGGCCCGCAGCACGGGCGCGAGCCACTCCTCGGCACGCGGCTCGGCGCAGAACTCCTCCAGGGTGAAGTACCGCATGACGACGTCGACGGGGGTGCCGTCCACGTGCAGCCGGCCGTCGCGTTCGGCGAGGTCGGCGATGTGGGTGATGCAGACATCGATGCCGCGGCTCGCCATGTGATGGACGAACGACATGTACCAGGCGTTGTACCTGGCGATGTTCTTGGAGATGTCCGTGAGGGCCACGACCGGGTCGGCGCCGCCGGTCACCGGGGCGGCCAGCCGACGCAGGTAGGTGGCGATCTCGTCGCCGGTGTCGACGTAGCGCAGGTCGTGCTCGCTGGCGAAGGCACGGAACTCCGGCAGGCGCAGGTAGCCCTCGTTGATCGCGGCCCAGTCGACCCCGCCGAGCTCGCTGCCGGCGTTGAGCTCCAGCAGCCGGAACCCGGTGCCGTCGAAGTACAGATCGGGCCGGGCATACACCGGGGTGCCGGCGCCCGGCGCGACAGCGCAGGCCAGGTCGGTGGCCCGCGCGTCCATGCCCAGCTCCGCGCAGAGGCGGCGCCGGTCACCGTCGAACAGCCGGTCCGGCAGCGACGTCACCAGGTCGATGACGACTCGCAGGTCGGCCGCGACCTGGCGCATCGCGGACTCAGGCAGGAACAGCGGCCGGGACAGCAGCCGCGTGCCGTGCGTGTCGACGAACGCGGGCTCCAGCGGCAACTGCCGGCCGAACGCCGGCACCGGCGGCGACGCGCCCGGGAACGCCGCCAGGTATGCCTCGGTGACCAGGTTCATGCGGGCCCCGATCGACGGACGCCATTAGCACGGGGTGGAATACGCATCGATCATCCTCCACAATGCGAGACGGTCCACAGACTACGCCGATCATCTTCACTGGGTGACCCCCGTGAATGTCCCCGTCGAATGGAGTTTTCCGCGATGACCTCCGAGGCTCCACCGACGGTCATGCGGACCGTGCGCGCCATGACGCTGCCGGTCTGGGTGCTGCTGATCGGCACGCTCGTCAACACCGTCGGCAGCTTCCTGATGCTGTTCCTGACGCTGTACCTGACCCGGAAGGGCTTCTCGCCGTTCCACGCCGGGCTGGCACTGGGCGCCTGGGGCGCGGGCCGGATCGCCGGCGCGTTCATCGGCGGGACGATCGCGGACCGGATGGGGTACCGCTTCGCGATGGCGCTGTCGATGTTCTCGACCGCCGCCCTGATCGCGGGCCTGATCGGTGCCGCCAACCTGGGCAACCCGTGGCTGGTCGTGCTCGCCTCGCTCGCCGCCGCGTCACTCAACGGCATCTGGCGCCCGCCGGCGCAGGCGATGATCACCGAGGCCACCCCACCTGGGCACCTCGTCATGGTGATGGCGTTCTGGCGGCTCGCGTTCAACGCCGGCATCTTCGTCGCGCCACTGCTCGGCGCGGTGCTGTCCCGCGTGTCGTGGGACCTGCTGTTCTGGGTGGAGGCGGGCTCGTCGGCGCTCTTCGGCGTGCTCGTGCTGGCCGCCCTGCCGTCGGTGGCCCGAGCCGCAGAACCTTCCGCGGCCTCGCCCGCGGACCCGGTGCCCGCGGCGCGGGCCGGCTACGGCCGGGTCCTGCGCGACGGCGGCTTCGTGCTGTTCCTGTTCGCCCTGCTCGTCAACGGGATCGTGTACATCCAGGGACCCGCGACCCTGCCGCTGCACCTCGACGGGCTGGGCTACGCGACCACGGTGTTCGGCGCGCTCGTCTCCCTCAACGCCCTCACCGTCATCTGCCTTGAGGTGCCGGTCACCCGGCTCACCCAGCGGCTGCAGCCGCGGACCGCGATCGCGATCGGCATGTCGCTGACCGGGATCGGGCTGAGCCTGTGGAGCGTCGAACTGGGCATCGCCGGTCTCGTCGTCGCCACCCTGGTGTGGACGATGGGTGAGGTCGTCGCGAGCCCGTCGATGTTCGCGTACCCGGCCATGGTCGCGCCGCCGCACCTGCGGGCCAGGTACATCGCCGTCACCACGGTCGCGAACCAGATCGGTTACTCCGCCGGCCCGGTCCTAGGCACCACGCTGTGGGCTGGCGTCGGCGGCGCCGTGTTCTGGATCTGCGGCACCCTGGCCGCCGTGGCCGTGCTCGCCATCCTGGCCGGCACCCGCACCGTCGACGCCGCCAGCACATCGACGCTGGACGAAACAAAATCTGCTGCCACATCGACTCCCGACGACACGAAACGGGTCAGTGAAGGGGCAGCTGCCGATTGATCTGTGCCGTAGTCTGCGGCGAGGCACGTTGGGAGGTTCGAAACCCCTGGCGACCGCACAGGGGTCCACCTTCCTGGATCAAAGATGATCAGGAGGTCAGTTAGGTGACTGGCACCAACACGTTGACAACCGAAGGACCGGGCACACTCGGGCCGGACGGGGCGGCAAGGTTCTGGCGCGACGGATTCGCGGGACCGTTCCCGCTCGGCCTGCCCGACCAGGAACTGGCCGAGCTCGCCGACCGGTGCGAACGCATCGTCGAGGAGCGGCACACCCAGCCGCTGTACGGCCGGTACGCACTGCGCGACTGGCACCTCGTCGACCGTGACCTGGAGCGCGTATTCACCCAGGAGACGATCGTCGGGCGGGTCGCCGAGCTGCTCGGACCCGACCTGCTGCTGTGGCGATCGAAGATCTTCTACAAGCCGCCGGGCGGCGACGCCATCGGCTGGCACCAGGAATGGGGCAAGTTCGACGGCGAGGAGATCGGCAACTCGACCCCCTCGCTGCAGCCGGCCGACGCCGGCGACGACGCCTGGGACCTCACCGTCTGGGTCGCGCTCGACGACGTCACCCCGGAGAACGGTCCGCTGCAGTTCGCCGCCGGCACCAACACGACCAAGGTGCCGTGGGTGAAGGTGCCGATGACCCAGTCGGCCTTCTACGAGGAGCCGTTCGTCGGCCTCACGAAGGAGCAGGTCGCCGAGCGCACCCGCCGCAGCGAGCTGGTCCTGGACATCGACACCGCCACCTGGCTCGACGGCTACGACGTCGACGCGGCCAGCCTCGAGGAGCTCACCACCTATCTGCACGGTCGTTTCGAGGAGCTCCTGGCGAAGTTCACCGACTTCGAGCCGGCGCCGGGCACCGTGGCCACGATGGTGATGCCCCGCGGCAGCTTCGTCATCTTCAGCGAGCGCACCATGCACGGCTCGCCACCCAACAACTCCGACCGTCGCCGGATGGCCGTCAACTGTCGCCTCACTCGCGCCGACACCCTCGTCTACCCGGGCCGCCTCGACGGCGCCGTCATCGACGGCTCCAACCTCGACATCAGCAAGCACGAGAGCCTGCTCGTCTCCGGCCGGGCCACCGAGACCCGCAACGCCATCCGCGCCTGACCCACGCACCCGGCCGGACCTGCTCACGGTCCGGCCGGCGAAGGTACAGTGCCATCCAACGCTGCACCCCTTGATCACGTGCGCGCTCATGTTCGATATTCGGTGATCATCACGGTGTCGCGGCGGTGCGAGCCGTTTCCGCCGCGCTGTCCTCGGGTCAACGCTGTACCTGCCGACAAATACGTCCGTGCTGGTCCAGAGGGCATTCTGACAAGTGAGGACGATCGTGTCTCGTCGGGTCTCGGTGTCCTGAGGACCCTCGCCGTCGGTGACTACGCGATGATGCTGTCTCATGCTGCTGCGACTGGCGTTGCGCTTGCCGAAAACCCCATCCGCCCTGGTGAGGCCGGTGTGGGGTGTTGGAGATGTTGATCCGGTTGCTGGGCCTGGGCGTAGCTGGTGATCGATGCGGCATGATGTTCTGCCGTGCTGCTGCGACTGGCGTACCTGGCTGTGACGAACGCGTTCGCGGTGCTGCGCCTGCTGCCGATGAGCGATCGGGACAAGGACGTGGAAATCCTTGCCCTGCGCCATCAGATCACGGTGCTGGAACGCCAACTGGGCAAGCAGAAGGTGCGGTTCGACGCGAGCGATCGGGCGTTCCTGGCGGCCCTGCTCCACAGCCTGCCACGCGACGTGCTACGCCGCGTGCGGCTGCTGGTGCGCCCCGATACGGTGCTGCATTGGCATCGTGACCTGCTCGCCCGCCGTCACGCGGCCGTCTCCCGACCCAAACGGCCGGGCCGGCCACGGACCGTGCACTCCGTCCGCGTGCTGGTGTTGCGCCTGGCCCGGGAGAACCCCAGCTGGGGCTACCGGCGCCTGCACGGCGAACTGCTCGTACTGGGAATCAAAGTGGCCGCATCCACCGTCTGGGAGATCCTGCAGGAAGCCGGGATCGACCCGGCACCCGAGCGGGCGGCCAGCACCTGGGCCGACTTCCTGCGTTCTCAGGCCGATGCTCTGCTGGCGTGCGACTTCCTGGAGACGGTCACCCTCACCGGAGCACGGATGTACGTGTTCGCGGCGATCGAGCACGCCAGCCGCCGGGTCCACATCCTGGTGCCACCGGGCACCCAACCACCGCTTGGGTGGTGCAGGCCGTGAAGAACCTTGTCATGGACCTCGAAGACAACGGCTCCCGAGCGCGGTACATGATCCGCGATCGGGACGCCGAGTTCGCCGAACTGTTCGACGCTGTCCTCGCCGACGCGGGCATCGACGTCGTCCTCAGCGGCATCCAGATGCCGAGAATGAACTCGATCATGGAACGTTGGGTCCAGACCTGCCGCCGCGGACTGCTGGACCGGACCCTGATCTGGAACCAGCGCCACCTGCTCCACGCGCTGCGCGAGTTCGAACAGTTCTACAACGGGCATCGGCCTCACCAGGGCATCGCGAACGCCCGACCGCTGTGCCCGTTACCCACACCGATCGTCAACCCGGACGAGATAAGCCGCCTCGACATACGAAGAAATAATCGCCTCGGCGGCATCCTCCACGAATACCAACATGCCGCCTGACCTGCACGGATGAGGTTTTCGGCAAGGGCAACGTCAGGCACGGTATGCCTACGGTCAGGGCGTGTGGTCCGCGGCGCGCCGTCCACCATCATGCACGACGTGTGGTCCCCGTCAGGTCCCCGAGGCACGGTGGCAGCAGTAAGGTCTGCCGTCGCACCCTGGGAATCTGTTAGCTTCGCGGCGATGTTGACGAGCGAATCAGAGAGCCGACCGTGGCCGGGCGGGTTCGATGTGATCCCCGAGTCGGACGTCGTCGCACTGGCCGGCGCCGAAGCACGGATCTATCGGACGCTGTTCGTGACCTACGTGCTGGGCCCGGATGCGTTCATCGCAATTGTCGAACCCGGCGACCGGCCGGACGGCACCGCCGTGCAGGATCGCCAACTGCTCAAACTCACGGGTCCGTTCCCGGATGAAGTCAACACGTTTCTCCTCCAAGACCTCATTCACCGCGGACAGCCCAGCCCGGCCACGCAGACCGCACTGCTCGGATTCGTGCGCGTAGAGGACGGCTGTATGCCGCTCGGTTCCATCGCCCACGGTGGCGGCGGTGTCTACGATCCTTGCGAGGGAAGGCTCTTGGAGTACCGGCTCCACCTGAGACACCCGCTGCCGTTTGAGGCGCTGGACCGTGCACGGCCGCTGCTGCACCCGCCGCCGCCTCCATCAACGACATGGCTCGACCTTCTGCCGGACGACCCGGTCGGAGCGACCCGCGACTTTATCGCCGGCTGGTACACCGATGTGCCACCGAAGGGACACGTCGTGGTGCCGAAATCGATTCCCGCCGCCCTCGCTTCGTTCCACACCGCAGCGGCAGGACGCGATGAGGTCCTCGGTCGGCAGGATCACCTGTTCCCGCCGTACAGATTGCATCCAGGCGAGGACGGCTGGCTGGAGTTCGGTGCAGAGAACCAGGGCGGCTTCGTCCTCGCCATCGATCCGGCTACGCCCGACCCAGCAGTGTTCTACCGGTACTGGGCGGACGAACCGATCGCTGACCCTCATCCATTGAGCGTGTTTCTCCTGCTGTTCGCGGTGTACGAAGCATCATTCACCGGCCCGTACAGGGCCACCGCCGACCTCACCACTGAGCAGGCACTGCACCTCACGAGCGGGCTCCGAAAAGTACCTCTGCGGAACCGGTGGTTTCCGCCGGGTGATGTCGAGTTCCATGTTGGCAACGGCCTCGTCGTGCAACTCGCCCCAAACGATGACGCCACCTGGTACACGTTCACCGGCGCCCGGCATCGCGCACACCTTGAACCGCTCCGCCATCTCGACATCGTTTGGTCGACGTTTGAAGGCTGATCACCGAACGGTCGTGCGTCGAGTCTTGACCACCGGTCAAGGTGCGCTACACGAGCTGCACTTGACCGATCTGGTCCCCAGAACGCCAAAATGGGCCGACCCGAAAGTGGATCAGCCCTCTGACCTGCGTCGGGACGGCGGGATTCGAACCCACGACCCCTTGACCCCCAGTCGTCGGAGGCCCCAGCGACGTGCTCAAGCACGTTCTCCCAGGTCACCACAATCATAAACCGGCCGAGTAAAGGGGTCCACGAATCAGCTCGTCGCCGGAGTCCGGCTATCCGCTGCGTCCGGAACTGGCGTTCGTCGTTCATGCGGCGCTCCGTGCCTCGGTGGTCGGGGTGAAGTCCGGCGCGATGAGCCCCGCAAGGTCGTCAGCACTCTGGCGCCGACGGCCGGCGTTGACCCGGGAGTAGTAGCGCATCAACGTCGCAGGGTCGTGTCCGAGACGCTCGGCCACCTCCGCGATGCCGTACCCGAGGTCCAGCAGATTCGAGGCGACCAGGTGCCGGATCTGGTGCGGGCCGAGCGGGCGGACCCCTGCGGCGACCGCGAGCTGGTTGAACCTGTCTGTGACGTTGTCCGGCCGCAGCGGCTGACCGTGCCGGCCGGTGAACATGTACCCGGACACGACCGCCTTCCTCCTCCCCCGCGGCCTCGTACCGGTCACGACGGTGAGCGTTGCCGGGTCTAGCACCAGGCTGCGGGTGCCGTTGTGCGACTTTGGCGGCTTCTCCCGCACCCGGCTCGTCGGCTCCTCAACCACCCGCTGCCGGCGAACCGTCAACGTCGCAACATCCGGCTCCAGATCACACCAGCGCAGACCGCACAGCTCGCCGCGACGCAAACCGGTCGTCAGCAGCAAACGCCACATCGGAAACAACCGATCGGCAGCAACATGCTCATGGAAGGCTCGGGCCTCGTCCACGGTCCACACCGGACGCAGGTCGTCGGACTCACGCGGCTTGCACGCGCCAAGAGGCCGGCCGGTCTGCTCCCCGAACGCCTTACCGAGCACCAGATGCAACGTCCGCAAGGTCGTTCGGGAGTAGCCAGCAGCCTCCAACTGCTGATAGGCGCGCTCGACCATCCGGCCGCTCAACCGCGACGCCCGCACCCGACCCACCATCGGATAGATCAGATGCAGCAGGCGAACGTAGTTGTACACCGTGTTCGGCTGCAACTGCTGCACCCGACCCGCCAACCAATCCTCACACAACGTCTGCACCGTGTCCGACAGCCGCAACCTCGGCCGCTGCGCGTCGCGCTGCCGGCACAACCGTCGATACTCCGCCAGTGCCGCCCGCTCCGTGACGAACCCGCCCCGACGGGCCTGCAACCGTGAACCAGCACGATCACGACCAAGCTCCACCCGGAAACCGAACAACCCAGTCACCGGATCTCGAACGATCACATCAACATCGGCCACGACAACCTCCGCTGCCGCTCAACGTTCTCGAATGAACCCTCCACTCCATCCGACCGCGACCCAGTCCTAACCACAACACCACTCCACGCCACCGAGGGAACCCCAAATCGAGTGAACCTTCTTGATGCAACAGCACCAGCACCAGCGCCGAGCGTCGGCGTTCGTCGACACATCGGACCGCGGGGTCGCCGAGAGCGGCCCGCGCTGGCGGAATCGTTCGGTGAAGCGCGAACGAGCCACCCAGCTTGTCCAGCAACTCCTCCAACGGCTTGATACCGAACGACATGTGTAGCCGGCGAACCTGATCACCGAGGTGTACCTCTTCGGGTCCTTCGCCCGCGGCGCTGCCGAGCCCCACGACATTGATGTGGCGATCGAGATGGACCGGGACGACCGGTGGATCGCCCATGCGGTGCAGTCACTGAGTTCAGGTCGCAACCCGCAATCACTGATCCACCGCGCGCTGGTTGGCAACAGCCGCAGCTTCGGATTCTTCTTCGACGGCGCGGCGCGGACGGACTTCCCGCTGACCCTGCTCTGGCGACGCGGCGAAGCCATCAGCATCGCCGCCCAGCGGCTCCACACCCTGGCGTCCGATCCCACCGCCAGCAGAGCACCACGCGACGCGATGCTGCCCCAATTCGAAGGACTCGACCGCTGGATCGACCGGCCAGCACGCGAACACCTGACCAGCGCCGTCGCAGCCAACGCGATCAGCATCGAACGGCTCGACCTGCCAGACGCCACCGTCACCGACCCCGTCGCCGCAGAGCATCTGCTCGACCGCTGGAACCCGTCCAGCCCTCTGTGTCGAGCCGGGCATGCCGTCCTGGCCTACGTCGAACAGCGAGGCCACGATTCCCGTGCCGTCCACCTGCACGGCAAGGACGTCCACCACCGCCGAACCCCACACTTCACCGGTCTCTCCTTGCGCTACTTCAAGCCAACCCATGGTGCCTGACCGAACACGAAGGCATCGACTGGATCGAAATTCCGCACCTCACCCGCGCAGGAACGCTCACCGCCCTGCGCATCGTCCCCTTGAACGCCGAGCTCCTCGACCGAGCCGACTGCGCCTGGAGTCAACCGGGTCGCCTCACGATCCGACCGCAGGAAACCTTCGATCTACTGGCTCACAGCTCGGATTCGGAACTTGGCGGCCCGCCGCAGGGTCGGACGTAGGTCGCGGGACTCCGAAACGCAGCTGCGTTCATCAATTTCCGCGACTACCCTTCGTCCGGTGGGCGAGGACGATCGCAAGTACACCGGCGGGCAGGTGATCGCCATCTGGCATCGAGCAGTCGTCCGCGCCGCCGACGCGCTGCTGCAACTACCGCCGGATCAGCTGGCCGGACTCAAGGTGCGCTCTGGCGAGCATCTCGCGGCGATTCTCACCACCGCCTTCCTTGGCGATACACCGCTCGCGATCGACACACACGGGGACGTCGACCTCCGCTTCAGGCTGTCCGACGCGAACCCGTTCACGCTGCTGCCAGCAGGCACCAACGAGGTCGCGTTCGAGATCAAGTCCATGCCGGGGCCATACCGAGAATTCGATCATGCAATCGATGTCGCCAGAACCACGAGTGACGCAATCGGATCCTCTTTGACGGTCATGGTCGAGAGCGCGAACGACATCCTGGCCGACGCCCGACCACTACTGGAGCGGGCACAGCGCAGTTTGCTCCGAAAGACCAGCCAGCACGTGTCGCGGAATATCTTCCTCGTGGTTCATCCCCTCGACCGGTTCGCGCTCGAAACCTACGAGTCTCTCTTTATCGGAGCGGCGCTCGCCCCATTGGACCTATCGGTCGACACAGTGTGGGTCTTGTGGGTACCGGATCACTTGACTGTCTGGTCCCGAACCGATGACAGTTGGACGGATTTGATGTTCACTGCCATCAACCCAGACGAAGAAGTTCCAACGGCGCCGGACTCGCTGTCGATACTCCAGGACGCGGAGACTCACCTTCTCGGTGAGGCCGGCCACCGGACAGGCTCGCCGTACCTCTTCCGGCTCTCCGCCGAACCAGTCGGCGAGTAGCCCGTACCCGCACAATCGGCATCGATGATGCCCACCCTGAAGCGCAGACGGCAGTCGCGTAAGTCGAGGAAGCAGCTGTTGCGCTGCTACGTAGCCGCGGTCACCGATCCCGTAGCCACACATCGAAGACCGCTGCGACGGTCGACGTGGCGGCCCAGGCTTGCTCTTGCCGAAAACCTCGTCCGTGAAGGTCAGGCGGCATGCTCGTACTCATGGAGGATGTCGCCGAGGCGTTGGATGCGCATCGCTACGATCCCTGCGTAGTGCCACGAATTCGGCAGCTCGGCGATCGCGGCGGATGCCGGCTGGACAGTCAGTTTCCCTGGCGTACCGCGGCGCGCAGTTCCCTGATCGGTGCCAGGTGGACCGTGGTGCCCTGGTCAGCGAAAATGTCGCTGATGCCCTGGTCACTATGGGTCCAGATCAGAGCGATGATCTTCTCGACGGTTTCAGGGCCCAAGTCCTTCACCTGTTGCGAGAGGCGCGCTGAGTTGAAGTTCGGATGCATCTCTCCGTAGGTCATCGTTTCCCCCTGAGGCCGCCGCCGTGCTATTCGACGGTACGAAGGCTGCCGCAGGCGGGTCCATGACATGAATCGCTGCCGGATCGTGTCAACGGACGGGGCATGATCCGGCGACCTATAAGGTGCTTGCTGCCCGAAGTGCAGTTCCAGGGAAGCAGGTGGCTGAGTGGTGAGCGTGGCGGTCGTCGACCCGCTGCCGCTCTTCAGGGCTGGCGTGGAGGCGGAGCTCGCGGCAGCTGGTCATGTGGTCGAGCAGATAGAGGACCTTGCCGCATGGCCGCGTCGCGGCCCGCTGGCGGTGGCCATACTGACGCTCGACTCCGAGCAAGCATGGCTGGAATTGACGACTGCTGCGGCTCGCTTGGACTGGATGGCGATCATCGTTTTGATCCCCGAAGGCGGCGTGACAGCAGGCGCCAGGGCCGTGCGGCTGGGTGCGCGCTGCGTCCTCCCCCGGGCCGCATCGGCGGAGATGCTCCGCCTCGCCGTCCAAGCCGCGACCGACGGCCTGGCAGTGTTACCCGCGGACGTGCTCCATGACGTTACGACCGGCACCGCGCACGGGGCTCGTGACGTTCCACGCCTGACCGGTGAACAGCTCGGATGGCTTCGCACGCTCGCCCGGGGCGGCACAGTCACCGATCTCGCCGCGCGGGCCGGATACTCCGAACGGGCGATGCACCGGCTGCTGCAGCGGGTGTACGAGCAGCTGGGAGTTCAGGGCCGCACGCAGGCTCTCATCCGGGCGCAGAGTCTGGGTCTGATCGATCCGGTGTGATCTCCTCCAACGACGAGATGACCGGATCCAGTGCATTGCTGCGCACCTGGTCCTGCAGCGCGCGCAGGAGCCGGATCAGACGGCGAGGCACGCCAGGGGGCCGGCCGGCACGACCTGCCTCCTCGAAGGCGCTGCGTGCCCGATCGAGCGAATCGCCTCGCCACAGGTGCAGGCCGCACCAGGCCAGTCCGGCGAAGTCGAATGAGACGTAGTCGTGCGGGTCGAGTTGCAATCGTGTGCGGGCCTCATCGAGGAGTTGGACAAGGTCGCTGCGGGCGGCGGCCGGATCCGACTTGAACCGGCTCACGCCTTGCACGGCGAGTGAGGACAGCTCGACGTGGGCGCCTCGGGTCCTGGCCGGCAACGAGATCGCGCCCGACGCCTCCTTGTAGTCGCGGTTTGCCAGGTGCGCGACCGCGAGCGCGGTTCGCGCCTGTCGAAGCAGTTCGCGGTCGCCGTCGCGTACTGCCTGCAGCGCGGCCTGCGTGGATGTCGCTATCCCGTTTTCATGATCGTCGTGATCGACCTGGTACGTCGCAAGTGCGACAAGGTAGTCCGTCCGGACCTGTGGTTCATGCGCCGCCTGCTGGATAAGGACGTATGCCTCCGCGTCTTGCCCGAGCTCCATGAGGCTGCGGGCTCGTTTGAGGCTCCGGCGAAGGGTCTCGACGGGACCGAGGTCCCGCAGCGAGGCCGCTTGGTCAAGCAGGTCGAATGCGAGCTTATAGGCGCCTCGCCGCTCGCAGCAGTCGGCCAGGCCGTGCAACGCGAGCGCCAACGCCTCGGGATCGGACGGATCGGTGGCCTCGATCCGCACCGCCTCGAAGTACCGTTCGGCGGTGGCCGTGTCGTTGAACAGAAACAGGGTGTGTGCCAGATTGCTGGTGGCCCGCAATCGGTCGGCGGTGGCTGCTGTGCCCTCGCTCAAGGTAACGGCCTGCTCGAATGCGAGCCGCGCGTCTTGGAGGCGCCCCTTGTCAAGGTAGATCTGGCCGAGCGCGTTGGTGTTGATGGCCTCGTCGCGCCGGCTCAGGTTGCCACGGAGACGAAGACGCGAGCTGAGCAGCACGTCGCGACGGTTGAACTCGGCAAGGCGAGGCTCGATGTCCTCCATCCGGGTGAACGCCCGAATGTACTGGCCTGCGGTGAGCCAGATCGCGATCTCGCTGAGCCGGAGGTCGAGGTCGTCCAGGCGTCTGGGGTTGTCGGGTGCCCGGCTCCGGAGGAGGGCTGCTGCGCCTTTAAGGAGTTCGAGGCGCCCTGCCGCTGCCTGCAGGACGAGTTCGCGGTCGGGTTCACGGACGTAGAAGAGCCCGGCGGCGGTGTCGACAACGTGTCGTCGAACGAGCCACTGCAGGATGCCTTCGACGCGGCGTTTGCCGTAATTTCCCGGAAGGAGGACCCGGATCGCCGACTCGTCGATCGGAGTGCCGAATGCGGCCACCGCCGTCAGCACCTCGCGAGCGGACTCATCGAGCGAATCGATCACATGGTTGAACACCACCATCGGCACCCGGACGATGGGCACGCGCGACAAGCCTCGGGCCACCTCACTGAGTGGGGCATAGCCGCGGGCAGCGCTGACCTGCATCAGCTCGGCCAACCGGGGGGAACCGCAGGTGAACCGGTGTACAGCTGCCATAGTTTGCTCCGACGTCGTGCGGACGCCGAGGTCGTTGCCACGGTCCAAGCGGCGCAGCAGTCGTGCGAACTGGTCCAGGGTCAGACCCCGGTCCAGCCTGACGTGCCGGGACAGCAGCAGCCAGCTCTTGTCCGGGCTGGCCTGGGGCGCCTCCCGGCAGACGAGCAGAATTTTGATCCGGTGGCGATTGCGGTGGTCGTAGAGCCGTTCGAAGACGTCCTCAAGGTCCAGGTCGACGAGTCGGTGACTCACCGGGCCCTGCAGATGATCTGCGGCGTCGATGACGATGATCGCCCGGGCGCCCTTGGCATCACTGATCGCCTTGTCGATCACCTGCCGGACCCCGCCGGCCGGGTCCAGCCTGCGCCGTTTCGGCGTGTCGCTCCCGGTCAGGATGGTCGCTCCGAGCGCAGAGCCGGCTCGCGCCAGGTGATAGTGCACCACAGTGCTGTCGCCCGCCGGATCGGCGGCCTCGTCCTGCAGCAGGCGATCGAGTTCGGCGCGCACCATGGTTGTCTTACCGACACCTGCGGGTCCGCTCACGATGAGGACGCCGGGCTCTGCGTCCTTGAGCGCGGCACGCACCGCGGCCGCCTCATCGACTCGCTCGACGAGATCAACGGTGGCCGGCTGCTCGACGTCGGGCTCGCGCCGAGCCGTCGCGACGCCGAGGCTGGACGCGCGTTTGAGTGAATTGGTGAGGACGGCGATCTCACGCTCCAGCCGTTCGGCCTCACGCTGATGATGCGCGTGATGTGGGCCATCGGCGTGACGCAGCCGGTCGCGGTGGTGATCAAGGCTGTAGGTCATGCTCAACAACCGGCCTTCAGGCGTCTGCCGTTGCCGGAGCCTGTCTTTAAGCATGCGGAGCCCAGCTTCACGTCCTCGACTGAAATCGACGGACATGTGCCCCCAGGTGCGTTCGAAATCGGTGGCGTCCGAGTCGATGCGCAGGTTGGCGATCTCCAGCCCCTCTACCAAGGCAGCATCGATCTCGCGGCGGCAGACACGGGCGTTGATCGCGAACCGGGATCGGACGAACAGCAGCATCTCGCAGGTCTTGATGACGGCGGGGATCGCCTCGGACCAGTAGGTACCGATTCCGAGCGTGTGCACGTCCATCTTCGGGTCGAGCTTGAAGTCCGGACCTCTCAGCTGTTCGAACAGCCATTTCGCGAACTCGGAGTCTCCCGGGGTGTGGGAGTAGCAGATGAAGACGCGGGTCACGGCTGCGCCGCGCTCGGGAAAGGTGGATTGAGGGATTCGAGTTCGTCGGCCCCGGGTACACGCAGTTGTCTGCGTGCTGCCAGGTAGAAGCCCAGCAGCCCGTTCAAGGTCCGGGTCCGCGGCTCGACCCCTCCCGCATTGGCGGATTGCGGGTCGGTCCCGGTCAGTACCTGGGTACGCAATGCCCAGCTGTCCCTGACGACATGCCGTGCGGCAGCCTGGGTTGCCTTATCCCCGAGCAGGCGCACCTCTGCCATCAGCTCCTGGAGCGTGCGGTGCTCTACGTCGATCTCCCGCCCCAGTTCACTGAGGCGAGCCGAGGGCAGGTCGGGCCGAATGTCCTCGCTGATGTCGATGATCCGGCGAGCGCAGGCAGCGAACTTGGCGCACACGGTGTGCAGCGTCTGGTCCCAGCGGATCCGCAGCGCCGCCGACGCTCGCCAGCGGTCCAGGAAGATCGTGGGCAGGATACCGATACCAGCACCGACAACAACTGGGATGAGCGCGAGCAGCATGCCTTTCCAGGTGGTTTCCACGAAATCTCCCGGCAGTTCGATGGCTATCCGTAGACAGGCAACTGACCCGTGATGGTGGGGACCTCATATTGGCGCGCCACTGAGGCCGACACAATCCATCGAAGGTGTCCAATTCTCGACTAGAGGAGCAGAACCGCCTGTTCGGCTCCGAGCTGCATCGCACTCGGTCCTAGTGTCGCCGGGGTCGACACCAACCCACCCGAGGTTAGATCAAGCTAAGCGTGAATGATCCTCGCGTCGCCGAGTGCCGCATACGTGCTGCGCTGCTGGTTGGTCTTCGCGTTACGACCGGAGCAGGTCGCACGCAGGCTCACCACGCCGGTCAGGTCCAGCGAGATTTCTTGCGGGTGCCCGACCGAGGCGGCAACCGCCATGGCGACCAACTGACGGCCGTCTTGGTAGTACAAGAGCAGTTCCACCACGACCCCGAACGCGTCGGTGGTGTTGTCATCGATTCCAGCACTCGCTTCGAAGCGGGTGTATCGAGTCACGTTCCACTGCACCTACGTACTGGCCGCCGAGACGCAGTACATCGTCACTGTGCTGTGTCTACTGCGGCCACCGGACCGACGCCGGTGACTTCATCACCAACCAGCAGCTCTAGCGCGCCAAGAGCGCAGTCGGCGCCTTGGCGATGCAGCAGGTGCACGGCATGCTCGACAAGGCCTCCGGCGGATCGTGCGATCGCAGCCGCGCACCGGTGGATTCGGCATCCAGGTCAGCTACCGGTCGCGGCCCTTCTACCCGCGGCCGCTGCCCGGCATCGACGAGGAACAGCTCATCCGGATCCGGGACTGCGCCACTTGCGGCCTCCACTACGCAGTGTTCGGCGAGCACCGCTTCTGCCCAGTATGCGGCCACTGCAGCCCGACGTCGTTGCCCTCGACGCCCTCGCCGCAGAGACCGTCCGCCTCGACGTACTCACCCAACTGCCGGCCGACGCCGCCGCGACACTACGCGAGCACGCGGCTTCACCCGCACCTGGGTCGACACCCTGGAGAACCTCGTCGGCGCTGTCGAGACCCTCGCCAGCGCCGTGTTCCACGCGGCCGTCCCGAACGCCGACCAGATCTTGAACGGCAAGGGCGCCATCTTCCAGCACCTCGAGCACACCGCCGATCTGTCCTCGCCAACGGCTACCCGGATCTCCGTCAGCGTCTCAACCCGGTGACATGGCAGAGGCTGCTGCAGACCTGGGCAACCCGCCATGCTTTCACCCATCGCGACGGCGTGGGCGACGCCAAGTACCTGCATGCTGTGCCTTCCAGCCCCACCCGACTCGGCCAGCGGCTCACCGTCACCGAGCAGCAGGTCCGGCAGGCGATCAGCGACTCCCGAGAATTGTGCACCGCGATCTCCGGCCTGATCAGCACACCCCGATCAGCAGCCGGTCGTGTCCGACGTACTCGCGCTGGCTGCAGCAGGAGTTGCCAGCCGAGACAGCCAGCTCGCACCATTAGGGGCAACGCCAAGCGAGCACGCCGACGAACCGCAGAGAGATCACCGTACGGACGTTCGTGTCAAAGATGTGTCGCGATCATCCACAGTGGACACCCAAGTTCCGAGAGGGTACAGGCATCCGAGTCAAGGAGTCGATCGCCCGGCGCGACGAGAGCTGACGTTGCATAACGCCTGCTCATCGCAGTTCATGTCGATCGGCGGCAAGCCATCACAGACCCCTTGACCCCGTCCGGCGTAACGACAAGGAAGTCATCAAGCACCCCGCGCAGCCATCTACGGCGCAAACCGTACGGTCGTACGGGCAAAAACGCGTGTCGGACCCCTTGACTACACATCGGTCAGGTCCAATAGAAAAGGCCAGCTAAGCTGGCCTTTGTCACCCGGTCGGGACGGCGGGATTCGAACCCACGACCCCTTGACCCCCAGGGGGTCGTCGGAGGCCCCAGCGACGTGCTCAAGCACATTCTCCCAGGTCACGACAAGCATAAACCGGCCGAGTAAAGGGGTCCACGAATCGCCTCGCCGCCGAAGCCCAGCCAATGTCCGGAACTAACCTTTGTCGTTCACGCCGCGCTCAGCAACTCGGCAGCTGGGATGAGTCCGGAGCGATGAGCCCTGCAAGGTCGTCGGTACTCTGGCGATGGAGGCCGACGTTGACCCGGGAGAGTAGCGCATCAACGTCGCCGGATCGTGACCGAGACGCTGAGCCACCGCGGAACTCCGCGTTCGGCGAACTTGCTCCAAACGCTCGCGCCGCCCCGTCAAGTGCAGACCATCGCGGAGTGCGTTTCCTGGGCCCCTGACGGTGCCGCGTTGGCTGGCACCAAGTCGGGCTCGTCCTCGCCGTCTACGACAAGAAGGTCGCAGGCATGCCTCGACGATCCAACGGATACTGGGCCTAGCGTCACGCGTATTGGTTGATGAGCGAGATGATGTATGGCCCATGCCTTGCGATCGCCGTCGGCGACGCTCCGGATTGCTCACATGGACAAGCGGATCATCGCGCGCCGGTCGACAACCTCATCGAACTACGTGATCTCTGGCGAGACCTTGCCGCATGCGATATTCGTCCGTTTGATCGCTTGACCTTCGGATCGCGTGTCTGAAATTCTGAGTGGCTCCGCGCCGACGCGAGGTTCATCAATGTCGGACGCAGGGCGTCGTTCGACGAGTCGCGGAGGAGTGAACTGCGTGGTGGAACCCGCAAAGGCACGACCGGACACGCTGGCGTCCCGGTCGCGGAGGGTGCCCCGGCCTATGCCGGTGATCGTGTTGGCGGACGTCAGCGGCAGCATGGACGGCGACAAGATCGTCCAGCTCAACCGGAGCATTGCGGCGATGTTCGACGCCTTCGGCGCGGAGGACTCCGTTCGGGGTGAGATCCATGTCGCGGTGGTCGCCTTCGGCGGCGACGAGGCCGTACTGCACCAGAAGATGGTCCCCGCGTCGCGCATCGGGTGGGCCGACCTGACCCCGCGCGGCCGCACGCCGATGGGCAGCGCGTTTACCCGCGTCCGCGAGCTCCTCGACGACGTCGAGGCGGTGCCGGAGCGCGCGTTCCCACCTGCCCTCGTGCTCGTCTCGGACGGCGTGCCGACCGACGACTGGGAGGCACCGCTGGACGCCCTGCTGTCCTCTCACTGGGGGAGCCGCGCACTGCGCGTGGCCGTCGGCATCGGCACCGACCGCACGACCGACGCCGACGAGGTATTACGCACGTTCTGCACGCCCGGCGTCGGCGTCCTGCGGACCGATCAGGTCCATGAGATCAGCGGTCTGTTCCGGTGGGTGACGGCCACCGTCATGACCGCACTGCACGAGCGCACGGGCCAACAGGCGGTGCGGCTGGAGGAGTTCGACTGATGGCCGGTCAGCCGAAGACGGACTGGCCATCGAGCGTCCGGACCGCGCGCAGCGGCCAGCACCTGGAACTGGTCCTCGATCCACCGCTCGGCCAGGGCGGCGAGGGCGTGGTGTTCCGCACCCACCACGGCGAGCTCGCGGTGAAGCTCTACGCCGGCGGCTCGGCCGCGCGCCTGGAGGACCGCCTGGGGCGGCTACGCTGGCTGCCACTACACGGTGTCCCGATCTGTCCCCCGCTGGAGCCGCTGGCCGCCCCCCACGTCGGGTACGTGATGAAACTCCTGCAGGACATGGTCGCCTTCCGCGCGGTCTGCGGCGAGACGACTGACGACCTCGCGGGCTGGTACGCGCAGGGTGGCGGGCTACGCCGTCGGCTGCGGCTGCTCGCCCGGTGCGCTGCGATCTTGGGGACGCTTCACGACCGGGGCATTGTTTACGGCGACGTCTCGCCCGGCAACGTGCTCGTCTCCGCCCGGCCGGAGCACGATGAGGTGTGGCTCGTCGACGCGGACAACCTGCAGACGGAAAGCGCTCCCGGCCCGTACCGCCTCGTAACCGCCTACTACGCGGCGCCGGAGGTGCTGCGGGGCACATCCGGCAACACCGTGTTCAGCGACACGTTCTCGTTCGCCGTACTGGCGTACGAGACACTCACCACGAACCACCCGCTCATCGGCGACTACGTCGACCAGGGACCGGCCGCGCTGGAGGACGACGCCCAGCGTGGCCTCCTGCCGTGGATCGAGCACAGCACGGACGACCGGAACCGGACCCCGCACGGCTATCCGGCCGAGCGGGTCCTGACCCGGCAGCTGCTGGCCCTGTTCCGCCGGACCTTCGAGGCCGGCATGCACGACCCGCGCGCCCGGCCGGGGGCCGGCGAGTGGGCCGCCGCCCTCGACGGCGCGGCCGACCGGTGCGTGCAGTGCTCGAAGTGTCCGCACAGCTACGTCGTCGCGAAGGACTGCTGCCCGTGGTGCGACACCGTCCGCCCGCCGGTCGTCCCGGTGCTGGTCCGAGAGCAGTTCCCGTGGCTCGGCGACCGGCGTCCGCTGACGCTGGAGGACAAGGGCCTGACGTTGTTCGTTCAGGCCGGCCGGCCGCTGCTCGTTACCGCCCGCACCGTGCACCGCGGGGCGGAGGATCCCCTCGCGGTGGTAGCCCAGGTCGACTGGAACGGCGGGGACACCCTGATCGTACGCAACCAGGGCAACGGCGTGATCCGGCGCGTGCCGCCGAAGGGCGGCATGGGCCGGTCGCTGCTGCCGGGCAGCCGCGCCGATGAGCCGGTATCCGCGGCGTGGACGTGGCACTTTGGTGACGACAGCCGGCCGCACCGGATGCTACTGCCGCAGCCGGCGGAGGTTGCCAGTGTTCGCTGAGCAGCTGAGGCCTGGCGAGATCCGCATCGTGGCGCTGCCCACCGGGCCGGCCACTTCAGTCCCGCGGTGGCTCACCCAGCTCACCGTCAAGTACGCCAAGAACCGGGAGGTGGTGCTCCGTCACCGGCCCGGCAGCGCGGAGTTCGAGGTGGCGCCCGGAAGCGGTGGGGGCCAGCCGATCCGGCTCCCGGCCACGGACCAGGACACCGTCGATTGGCTCACCGCCGCCGGGCGCACGTTCGTGTCGTGGGTCATCGAGGCCACGCCGCAGCAGATCGGCGTGCAGTGTCACGCGTTCGCCACGGCAGATATCGGCGCGGGCATGACCGTCGGCATCGACGATGGCGTGGCCGAACAGGTGCGGATTGCCACCCAGCGGGCAGTGACGGGCTTCGAGCCGATCCGGAACTGGCTTCGCGAGGAGTTCGCGCTTCCGGCGCTGCCTGGCCAGACCGCGGAGAGGTACGTCCACAGCGGAGGTCCGGGCGGCGTGCCGGGGTCCGGTGTTCGTGCGCTGACCCTGCACGGACGGCGGTGGGTCGCCGACATTGCCCTCGCTGACGACGCTCTGCGCCTTGTGCGCCTCACCGATGCGTCCTCTCGGCAACACGCTCGCTGGTTCCGGCTCAGCCCGATTGACCTGCGGTTCGTCGACCGGGGCGACGAGGCCGCCGCCAGTGAGGCCATCCGGGCCGCACTGCAGGGGCTCACCTCGGACGGGAGGACCTACCTCGACCTGTGGCAGGCGTACAACGAGATTGAACGCGAGTCGCTGGTCGACGACGCCCGGCGCATGGGGTCGGCCCGGTACCGGTCGTGCCAGGTCACCGCAGACGGGCTCTGGCGCTTCGCGCTGCAGCCAGACGACCGTGTCGGCGCCTTCCTACGCGCGGTGGCCTCGTTCGGCGGAAAGCTGCAGCTGGAGGCATCCAGAGATCTCCCACCCGAATTCCAAGATGGGCGCGGTCGGCAGGGCGTCGGTGTGCACGGCGAGGTGCGGTACGTGGTCAGAAACAACTGGACCGTCGATCTCGCCGTCGACGGGGACGACGCGCCGCCGCCGGCCGGCCACCTATTCCGGTCGCTCTCCGGTGACCGGGTCCGTTTGCGCCGCCGAGACCTCGCCCGCGAGCGGATCGAGACCGACCAGGCCGAGCTTCCCGGGCTGCGGCTGCTCATCGAGGGCGTGCCGCGGCCCGGAGCCCATCCGCGCGCCGACCGGGCCCACGACAAGGCGATCGCCGCCGCGATCAGTAGCTCGGAAGGCCCGGCCCCCACCGATGTTCAGCGGGCCGCACTGGGCATGGCCCTGCGGACCCCGGACGTCCTGCTCGTGCAGGGGCCGCCGGGCACCGGCAAGACCCGCTTCATCGCGGACCTGCTGCGCTGCCTGGACGAGCTCGGCGAGCGTACGGTGTCGATGCAGCGGACCCTGATCTCCAGCGTGCAGCACGACGCGGTGGACAACGTCGCCCGGAAGGCTCGGCGGCGCGGCCTGCCGCCGACCCGGGTCGGCGCGCGGCCGGGCCGTGACTGGGAGAGCGCCCGCGAGTGGCGCGACGGCGTTGTCGCGTCGGTCGAGCGGTACCTGCAGGAGCACCGGCCGGCGTCCGCCCGGAACGATGCTGCGCGAAAGCTGCGGGAGCTCGCGTCGGCGTATGAACGGCACCCGATGACCGGCCCTGACCTGGTCGCGCTGCTTCGCACCGTGAAGGAGCTGGCCGGCGCCCGGTTGCCGGGCGTTCTGCGGGACGAGCTCGACCTTCTGCTGGCCGATCGGGCCGTAGTCGACCAGGTCGCAGTGACGCTCGCGGGCAACGACCGACAGCGGCTGGCCCGGGAGGCTCGGTCGCTACGTGTCACGCCGATCGCGTTCGCTGACGATGGCCCGCAGCGCGCCGCCCGGGCGCTGCGCGAGCTGGACCGGCTGCTCGACGACCCGGCCCGGCGGTTGCTGGAGGCAGCCGCGAAGGCAGGCGACAATGGCGACGACCTGCTGGCCGAACTCGCTAACCTGCGGGTCGAGCTACTCGGCCGGCTCGGCGCCAGTACCGCCCTGCTGCACGCGCCGACGCACGATCCCGACGTGGAGGCGCTGCTGCACCTCGTCGCGGATGCGGTGGCGGAGGAGGCCGCCGAGACCGCCGACAGCGCAGACCAGGTCCTGCTGGCCTACCGTGACGACCTGCGAGAGGACCTGGCCCTGGTCGAGTCGACGCTGGCCCGGTACAACGCCGTGCTGGCCTCGACCGTCCAGCAAGCGAACTCGGAGGAGATGTCGCGGCTGCTCGACGCGCCGCTGCCCGTGTTCGACACCGTCGTGGTCGATGAGGCGGCGCGGGCCAATCCGCTCGACCTGATGATCCCGATGGCGTTCGCCCGCCGGCGCATCATCCTCGTCGGCGACCACAAGCAGCTACCACACGCCCTGGAGCGGAAGGTCGAGCAGGAGCTGCGCCGCAACCGCTCACTCGACGGCTCGGAGCTGTCGAAGAGCCTGTTTGAGCGCTGGTTCGACCTATTCGCTAACGAGACGCCCGCAGTACGAACGATCCTGCTGGACACCCAGTTCCGCATGCACCCCGCGCTCGGCCGGTTCGTCAGCGAGGTCTTCTATGGCGGTCCCGACGTGATCAAGCCTGACCCGTCGACGGCGCGGTTGACCCATGACCTGTCGACGTACGCCGGCAAGGTGGCGGCCTGGATCGACGTGCCGCGGCGGGACGGCGACGAGGAGCGGTCCGGCACGAGCTGGACCCGCCCGGCCGAGGTGCACCGGCTGGTCCAGGAGCTGAAACAACTCACCGAACTGGACCACGCCCGGCGGTTGTCGTTCGGCGTCATCACGTTCTACAAGGCCCAGCAGGAGCTGCTGGAGGCCGAGCTGCAGCAGGAAGCGTTGGCCGTGGTCAATGACGACGGCACCTTCGTGCCCGTGCCAGCGATGCAGTTCACGGCCGAGGAACGACCGCGGCCGAGGCTGCGGGTCGGCACCGTGGACGCGTTCCAGGGCATGGAGTTCGACGTCGTGCTGCTGTCGGTGACGCGCAGCAGCGAGGTCCCGCGGCCCCTCGGCGGTCCCGCCGAGGCCGTGCGGCGGTACGGGCACCTGCTCAGCGACAGCCGCATGTGTGTCGCGATGAGCCGGCAGCGCCGGCTGCTCATCGCCGTGGGGGACGCCGCCATGGCCGAGCGGGCAGCCACGCCGGAGATGCCGGGCCAGCCGGGCCGGTCCGTCGCCGAGGGCATCGTCGCGTTCCGTGAGTTCTGCGAGGGGGTACACGGTGCCGGGATTCGGTCCTGAGTGCCCGGTCGTCCGGCCCGAGTTTGCCGAGTTCCGGGGTCGGCAGCGGTGGCTGCTCTGGCCCGCGCTACGGTACCGCGTGGTGTCGCCGCTGGTGCACGCGGACCGGCTCAACGTGTTCCAGGCGGCGGTGCTGGGCCTGGCCCGGACCGGCTTCCGCGAGGCGGCGGACATCGGCCGCCTCCTCGGCCTGCAGGACGACCTCGTCGAGCTGGTCCGCTCCGACCTACGCGCGCTGAACTACCTCGACCGCTACGGCGTCATCACGACGAACGGCCGCCACGTCCTGCAGGACGGGTTCCCCGACCCCGCACGGGCGATCACGACCTACGTTTACCAGGACGTCACGACCGGCACGCTCTGGCCGGCCTCGACCGTCGAACCTGGTCATTGCCAATGTGACTGGCAGAGCCCACGGACAGCGATGCTGCAGCTGGGCACGGTGGGCGCACCCCTGCGGGTACACGCGTTCGCCGTTCACCCCGATGGCTGGACCGGTACCGAGCCGCCGGCGCACGAGCAGGTCGTGGAAGCGGTCTCTCGCGGTGAGGCGGCGAAACGGCAGGGCGGCGGGCGGACCCGTCGCTGGCGGGCCGGCCCGCCCGAGCGGGTCGTTTCGCGCGTATCGGTAATGACTGAAGGGCAGCCGGTGTGGATTCCGCTGCCGCTGCTTGCCCGGATGCGCGACGAGGGCGGCGAGAGCACGGTGACGTGGGATGCGATAAGTCCGTTCGGTGGGTACGCCAGTCCTTATCTTCGGCGGCTCGTGGCGACCCGGGTCCAGCGTTCGCCTCGGCTGCGTAACCATGTCGAACAGTTCGTCGGCCGCCGGACCGAGGGCCTCCTGGCCGAGTCCGACCTCATCGACGTCAAGCTGCGGCGCAGCATCGCAGAAACGCTCGAGCACCGCTTCACCGCCCGAGTGCGCGATCACGACGCCTTATTCGAGTTGCTTACGCTGCTGGAGCGGGAGATCGACCGGGCGCGGCGACGCGGCGACGGCAGCCCCGAGGTGGGCGACGTCGCGCGATACTCCTGGCGGCTGCACGAGCTCGTGCTGCGCGACCTCGTGGCTCGGCATCGGCCACCGCGGCAGGTCGTCGACGGGCTGCGCGACCCCATCGCCCGGCAGTTCGGCATCTACTGCCGGCAGCTCGGGATGTCGTTCGGCGAGCATGCGCGGCTCGGCGTCGTGGACGCCGATCAGCTTCGGCGGGGAATCAGACAGCCGGACCGGGCGTCGACCCCGGTACTGCTGGCCGCATCGCTTGTCAGCGCCGCCAACGGCGCGTCAGACCACCCGTTCCGCCAAGTTGCGGCGGCTTGGCCGACGCTGCTCAGCGACCTCACGAACGTGTCGCAGGACCGTAACACGGGCGGTGCGCACGCTGCCGCCGTGCCGCTAAACCTCGACTACGGCGAGACCGCCTGGCGGCTCGCGCAGGACACAGCAGCGGCCTACCTCGGCGTGCCGTTGCCCGATCTCCGCACACGCAGCGAAGGGAACCGTTCCACCAATGGGTAGGCAAAAGAAGTCGAACTGGCTGGCGAGCCAGCGCCGGCTTGCGCAGCAGACGGCCGCCGACAAGGCAGCCGACTTGGCTGCGGCCGTCAGGCGGGCCGAGGACGATACAGAGGTCAGCGCCGCGCTAGCCGAGCAGGGTCTGGAGCCGACGGCGAACGACGACGCGGTGCTGTCCGCGTACGACGCGCTGCGCCGCCAAGCCGAGGACTACGAGCGCGCAGCGACGGCAGCCCGAAAACGGACACAGGCCGCCGCGGACGCCGAGGCTGCGGCCGAGGCCACCCGCCAGCGCCTCGACACCGAACTTGCCGAGGCCGCCGCGGCGCGCGACGCGGCCGAGGCGCTCCAGGCCGAGGCCACCGCCGAGCGGGCGCAGCTGCACATCCGTAGTGAAAAAGTGAGCGTCCGTGAGCGGGAGGCCCGGGACGGCTTCGCCGCACAGGCCGAAGCGGCCAGGGCCGAGCTGGAGGTCGAGCTCCGGCGCCGCCGGCAGGAAGCCCTGGTTGAAGAGGAGGAGCGGCGGCGCACGCTCGCCGCGGAACACGCGACCCAGGTCGCTTCGCTGGAGGAGGACCGCGTGGCGCTCCGCCAGTCTGCGGACAAGCTGCACTATGACAAATTGGCGCTGCTAGGACAGCAGATCCAGCTGCAACGCAAGGTCGACGACCTGGAGGCAGAGATCCAGGCACGCGCCGCGGCCGACGTCGCCGCCCTTGACCGCGAACTGCAGGTCCTGCGGATCCAGACCGACGCCCGGACCGAGACGATCGACGAGCTGCGCAAGCAGCTGGCCGAACGAGAGCAGCAGTTGCTGCGGATCGGCGGCACAGATCCGCAGTACCTGATCGACGAACGCGACCGGCTGGCCGCGTCCAACGTTGAACTGCGCGGCAAGCTCGCCGAGCGGCTGGCCGACGACGACCTGCACCGACTGCGCTGGCTGGAGCAGCAACACCGGGAGGTGACGGGCGAGCGCGACCGCTTGGCATACCGAGTGCAGGAGCTGGAGGGCGAGGCCCTCGCGAGCCGCATCAACAACCTGCAGATGAAGCAGCTCAGCGACGCCGAGCGGCACTTCGAGGTGCTCTCCCGCGGGTACGAGAGCCGGATCGCCGAGCTACACGGCACGGTAGAGCAGCTGACCCGCGACCGTCCCGACCCCGGCACGCCGCTATTCCCGCGCTGCGTCGCGATGGACGAAGACCCGAACCTGAGCGAGCCCGGCGTCGTCAGCGCCGACCGGCCCGACCTCTCGCAGCTGTCTCGGTCGCTGCAGGCGGTCATGTTGGCCGACAGCCGGCGGGCGTACCGGCTCAACGACGTGTGCGTCCTCCTCGGCGGACTGGCGATGAGCCGGCTGCACCTGTTGGAGGGCATGAGCGGCATCGGCAAGACGTCGCTGCCAGTCGCCCTCGCCAAGGCACTGGGCACCGAGTGCGCCGTCGTGGAGGTGCAGGCCGGCTGGCGCGACCGGACGGACCTCTTCGGGCACCACAACACCTTCGAACGGCGCTTCGAGGAGTCCGAGTTTCTCCAGGCCCTGTACATGGCGCAGACGCCGAGGTACCGGGAACGTCCGTTCTTCATCGTGCTCGACGAGATGAACCTGGCCCGGCCGGAGCAGTACTTCTCGGTCCTGCTGTCGAAGATCGAGCACGACGGCGAGCCGATTCAGCTGGTCACCCGCAGCACCGGGCGGGCGCCGCAGTGGTTCGTGGACGGCTGGCGGATCCGCCTGCCCAGCAACGTCTGGTTCATCGGCACGGCGAACCAGGACGAGTCAACGCTTGAGTTCGCCGACAAGACCTACAACCGCGCGCACCTGATGGAGCTGCCAGCCCAGCGCCCCTGGCTGCCGCGGCCGGCCACGGTCCCGGACATCGAGCCGTACAGCACCGCCGCGCTGCGCAAGTCGTTTGACCAGGCCTCGCAGGCGCACCGGGCGGACACGGCCGAGGTGCGCGAGTTCCTCAACGTGATCGCCGACGACCTGCGCGAGCACGGCCGGGCGATCATAGGCCCGCGGCTCGAGCGGCAGATGGAGGCATTCGTGCCCGTCGTCGTCGCGGCCCACGCCGGCGACCTGGTTGCCGAGCAGCCCGAGGGCGACGACAGCGGGCAGGACGGCCGTTCGCTCGCCACTGACCACTTCCTGGCCCGGAAGGTCCTTCGTTCTCTGCGTGGCCGGTACGACGTCACCCCCGGCGGCCTCGGCAAGATCCGGGATACCGTCTGCACCGCCTGGGAGCTGCGCAAGTTGCGCGGTGCCCCGGTCCGGTGCGTGCGCCTCCTCGACGACGAGCAGCGGCGCAGGGAAGGGTGATGGCCGACCGGCCCGGCGCACCGGAACCGCTCGTCGTCGGCACCGTCATCGACGTCACCCGAGCGCTGGCCAGGAACACAACTCTCGGCACGTGGCTGACCGACACCATGTTTGTGCCCGACGCGTCGCACCACGCCGAGCTGAGCCCGTTCGAGCGCGGCGTTCTCGACGGGCTCGACGTTCTCGCCGACGTCTGCCTCCGACCGCACGACCGGCTCGACCGGGTGGACGAGCTGGTGCGGGCGGACCTGGCGCGCAGGGTGCCGCATGCCGGACTCGCCCGCCTGGCCGGGCACACCGAGGACTGGGCGGGCGTGGAACACGGGCGCATCATGCCGCTGCGCGTGCTGTCGCAGCGCTTCGCCGAAGACGTCGACTTCTACGAGAACCAGGTGGCCGCGCAGCTCGTGGACCGGCTCGGCGAACACCTGACCCGGCGCATCCGCGAGCTGACCACGCTCGCCGACGGCCTGACCGACCTCAACGAGTACAACCGGGCGCTGAAACACGCGCAGTCGTGGCGCCGGCTCGACCGGGTCGCCCGCCTCGTCGCCAAGGCGGTCTCTGACACCACCGCGTCGGCGCTGGCGGTCGCCGAGACCCTCGATGTGTTCCGCCGCGCCCGGACGCGGCTCGCGGCGCTGCACGGATCGCCGGTGCTGCGGCGGGCCAACCGCCGGGTGCCCGTGCCGATCCGGCTCATGCGCACCAACCTGTTCCTGGGCGACCGGCGGTATCGGCAGGTCGGCGCGCTCTGGGAGCTGTGGGCGGTCCACGAATCCTCCGTTGTGGCGGGCGTGAGGTCGGCGGAGCGTGCGTTCCCCGATGCCTACGCGCACTACGTCGCCGCGCTCTCCCTGCGCGCGCTGGCGATCCTCGGGTACCAGCCGGACGACCCGGCCGATGCACTGCCGGTCGCCGGTTCCACCGTGCTTCTGCGCGGCCCGGCCGGCAGTGTCACGTGGTCGATGGCGGAGGACGGCACCCTGCATGTCGCCGGCGACGGACAACACCTGGCACGGTTGGCGCCGGTCAGCGACGACCTCGGCCATCCTGACGCTGAAAGAGCGCGATCCGCCGCGCTTAGCATGCAGGCTGACTCTACGATCGTTGTGTATCCGGGGCTCCGCACCGCCCGAGCGGCACCGCCGTCCACCACGGAGGGCCTCGTGCACCCGGCTGGCTTCGGGGCGCTGCCCTGCCTGGTTCCTGTGACACCGTTGGAGATCGAGGGAGAAGAGCGGCTCGCTCGGGCGCTGCGGTGGGTCCTGCAAGGCCGCCGGTTCGTCGCCGAATATCCGCCGACCGCAGAGCTGTACGCAAGGCTGCCGAGCAGCAGTGGTGATTGGTCGCGTCCGGCAGGTCCGACGAGCGTCGCGGTGACCCGCCGGCCGTCGATGGACGAGGTGGAATCGCTGGTTCGCGCTGCGACTGCACACGAGCGGGATCTACGTAGGTCCACGGCGTTCTCGCAGACGCGGGCCAAGGCTGCGGTCGAAGCCGCGGTGCGGTCGTTCGACCTGTTCGAGACGTGCCCCGTCTGTCACAGCACCATGACCGAGTTTGAGCCCCGGGATCGGAACACGTTCCAATGCCGCTGCCGAAACTGCTCGACTGGCTGGGGTACCCGAATCTGCGGATCGTGCCGCAAAGTCTATCCCGTTTTGTGGCTACACAACGTCCTACCCGACGGGACCAGTGGCGATCGTGTCGACGTGACGGCGGGCGCGGACCTGCTATCCGTGCCTTGCGTTGACGACCGCCTCCCGCCGGGTGTCCGGTTCCGCTGTTCCTGGTGCGGCGCGTGCGCGGGCCATCCCGGGTGCGGTTGCCCGGTGGTTCCTTCCGCTGGCTAGGGCGACCATGACCCATGCCTGGTGGGGCGGGTCGAGCAGCGTGGTGACAAGCCGGCAGAGCGGAACTGGTCATGGCGACGTCGATGACGCTGACCGGTCGACCGGCGAAGGTGCAGCGACGGTGCCCGCGAGGAGCAGGAATTCGCCGTCCGGGGTCCGGCGGGCGGTCAGCGGCGTGTAGCCGGCGGCGTCCAGCATCATGGTGAGCTCGGCCTCGGTGCGGTGGTGGTAGCGCCACAGGTGCACGCTGCGGCCAGCCGGCAGGGGCAGGCGACCGGCGACCGTGACCGGGGAGGTGAGGCGGATCCGCAGGAACCGTTGCCGGGTCCTGTCGTCGAAGCCGACCTCCGGCTCGTAGCGATCGCGGTGCACGCCGAGCCGGTCGAGCATCACGCGGTACCGGACGGGGATGTCCTCGCCTGTCTCGGTCTCGCCGAACCGGAAGAACGTGCGATTGGCGACGGTGTCGGCGCGGGCGACGAAGGCGACAACGTCGGCCGCCTCGCGCGCGTGCCGCAGGACCGCGACGGGGTCGGCGAAGTTGAGCAGGGTGCCGCCGGTCAGCAACGCCAGCGTCGCCGGGCCGCGCAGGTCGGCGAGGGGGGCGGCGGTGAAGTCGCGGCGGTGGAACCGCAGGGGTGCGGCCGGGCCGAGCCACGCCCGCAGGTTGGCCTCGGCGATCGCGAGCATCTCGGCGCTGGCGTCAACGCCGGAGTATCCGTCGAGGCGCCCGCTGGCCCGGAGCCGCTCCAGCACGCCGCGGACGGGGACGCCGTTGCCGGGGCCGAGGTCAACGACGCGGACCGGGCCGGGCAGCGCGGCGAAGAGGTCGTCGTGCGCGTCGCGCAGCATGCCGAGCGTGAAGTGCAGGACGTTGGGCGTGGGGTCGCCTTCCTGCCAGGTCGTGAACCGGTCCCACGTCGCGGCACCCTGTCCCATGTACGAGTACCGCGCGTCGATCTCGCCGGTGGCCGCGAGGTCCGCCGCGATGCGGTCGAGGTCGTCCGAGGTGAACGTCATGTCGACCATCTTGGATGTCTACGGCAGATGAGGCTATCCGTGAGGGGCCACTGGACGGCTGGGTCGTGTGCTTCGGATCGTGGCGGAAACAGCGGCGGGGTGTCTGCGGTGGAGAGTCTGCCGGAGCCGAACCGTCGCCAGGTAGTGCTTCTGCCGGGCCGGCTGGTGGAGCGTCGGCTGAGCGCGGTGACCGCACCGGAGGGGCGGACCGCGGTGAACAGGCGTACGGCGATGTTGCCGTGGGAACTGCCATCGTCGGCGCAGCAGCAGACGCCCGTCCCGGAACGCTGCTCCGGGATCCCGCGTGAGCAGCACGGCGGCCCAACGTTCGAAAGTATGCGATCACCGAGCGCTGCGGCCTTGGGGTTGCCGCGGATCGAGGCGCCCTCAAGGGAGGCGATGAATCGCTCAGGATGTAGGACGTTGGTCGCGATCGTGTTGGGCTTGGGGCTACCGGTGGCGACGGGTTCTCGGTGATACTGCGCGAGCTCACCCGTAGTTCAGCGGTCATCCTGTCGGTTCGGTCATACCGACATGCCGCCGCGCGGTGCCAACCTTGCGGCGAAGGTGTGGGTGTACGCGGCGCCGTGAACGGATGCCGTCTACAGTCCGGTGAATCTGATCATCGACAGTGACAGGGGCCGGGCATGGGCTATTGGGGCACGCTGATCACGGTCCGCGGCGACCAGGCGTCGGTGGTGCTGCAGGACATCGGCGCGTCTGTCCGCTCCCACGAAGGTGCTGTCCGCGGCGACGGGTGGCGTGTCTACGACCTGCCTGACAACGTGCTCGGCCGTGAGCCCGATCTTCTGCTGAGCCTGGTAGCCGCCTCGTCGTGCCCGGTGATCGCCGCGTACATCGCCGACAGCGACTACGGCCAGGTCGTCGCGGCCACCCCGTCCGGTGACCAATGGGGTGTCTGGCTTGACCGGGACACCGCACATGCGTTCGAGCGTGACCACCCTGCGATGATCGGCATGACGCGCAAGGCTGCACGACGTCGCGCCCGCGAGACGATCGCCGCCTTCGGTTGTCCACCCCGTGAAGCGGTCCGACATGCGGTCAACTGGCCCACCGGGGCCGGGTACATCGTCCGGCCGGGCCGATCGGACAGATTCTGCGTACCGCGCGCCGTCCGGGGATCGCCGCCCGGCTCCGGCTTCCGTCAACACGGTACGTCCTCAGGGAGGACGCATACTTCGACCTTCTCGACCGCCTGGGCGTGCCGCGTGCTCCCGTCCCCGATTCACCCCGAGTGTGAGCCAGTTGCCGACCGATCCGCGCAACGCGCACGTCGCGGCATGTGCGGATGGCGCTCGCCTGGCGCTCCGCAACAATGGATCATCGATCCGATATGCCGCCCTGGCGCGGCTGGCGGCGACCGACGGCGAGGGCAGCGTGGAGTTCATGGCTCGTGACGTACTGGACCGGGCGGCAGCCGTCGGCCGTGACGTGGAACTGGCCGACGTCCATGGGATCTTTCGGCACGGCGGTCCCAATCCGGGCGCGGATCTTACGGAGCTGGCTGTGCTCAGGCAGCGCGTCGACCTGCCCCCGTCGTATCTGGAGTTTCTGACCTGCTGCGATGGATGGGCCGGGCTTGACGGGCAGACGGATATGTTCCCGATCGCCGAACTGCTCGACGGGCCGGCGACTGAGCGGGCATGGGTGCTCGTCGAGGCGTACGACGAGGGCAGCGGCTGGCAGTTCGGGTTCTCCCGCGATCGGTACCTCGTCATCGGTGCGGCCGAGTCGAGCCTGAGCGTCGTCCTGCTCGACCTTTTATCGGCGCCCCGGGTGTGCTGGCTGACTCAAGGGGGCGTGGAGAACTTCCCGACCCTCGACGCTCTGATGACGACCGCCACCGAAGACCAGCTGGAGACCCTCGCCGCCCTGCAGGCGGACCCGTGGCTGGGTATCGCAGACGATGACGGCAGGACGCACTGACATCGGCACGATCGAGCACTGCGGCCGTGGTTCGACGCGCCGGACTGCCGTCACGAAGCGTGGCGATCTCCATGTCAGCGGCCGCGCGAGACCTGCGGCATGTGCGGAAACGTGATCAAGCTGCGTCAGCCGACTGGAGCTGCGCGACCCCGGCGGCCCAGATCCGGACGCCTGGCGTGGCCAGTCGATTGTGGCAACGATAATGATGATCTACGCTGCCGAATCGTGAGCCTTCGAGTCCTGTCCGCGCGCATCTGCGCCGCCACCGTCGGTGTCGTCGCCTCGACCGCCGTTGGCGCTCCGGTATGGGCCAGCTCCGGGACACAACTGTCCGCAAGCGCAGCGGAAGACATCGCGTACTCGCTTGGCCGCCTGACCAGCACGCTGTGCTGCATCGCAGTCGTTGTCGGCGTTGTCGTCTTCCTGGTTCGCCGCAACAACAGGCGCTGACGGCCCGCACCCGTCCAGCGCGCAAGGCGCCGAGATCAATCAGGACCCATCTGGCCTTGACGGCGATGGCCCGCCCGGACATGCCCGCCCGTGATTCCCTGCGGATTGCCGCGAACAGTTCGACCTTCGACATCCGCGGCATCGGCGGACCTCCGTCCCGACCCCACCGATGCGCCCATCGCCGCCGGTGGCGCCGAAACTGACTGACATCGAATACACCCGATCGAGGTGGCGCTCGAAGTCAGCGACATATCCGAGGTCAGAACGCTGCCGAGCTATGCAATGTCGGAGGTCTGGCTGAGCGTGAAAGGCGGCGCGGTCTCATCCAGCGGCTCCACGCTGCCGGCCGGCTCGGCGGCATATGCATGGCCGTTCTGCACGTAGAAGTTCAGCCAGGGGTGCAGCAACAGTTCCTCACGCGCCTGACCGGTCTACCCCTGCGTCAGCGACCACCGCGCCAACCAGGACGGCACCACCGATATCAACGCGGCATGTGCGCGCACGTGATCAGGCGGAACGCGAGCCCATGTGTCACAAGGTCACGATCAGGTCCGCCGTCCACCAGTGCGGCCGGTTCTGCGTTCACCTGGCGACGTACCGCTGTTCGGTGATCTCCTCAACCTCGGCCAGCAGTTGTGCCTGCGCTTCCTGCGGAGCAGCCTCCGCCGAGGCATCAAGCACGCCGTCGAGGACCCCCTTGTCGTTGTAGACGGCGTAACGCCACTGACCCTCCGGGTTGTAGAGCACCAGCACGCGAGCGGTCGCCTTCCATGCATGCCGCCTTGGATCGATCACGTGCTCCACGATGCCAGCTGAACCTCACCAACCGCTCATCGGCTACGAGCGCACGCATGCCCCGCAGAGCCTGCCGCTGGAATGGCGTACGCAGCGTGACGGTCACCGCCTGCCAGCGGACACGGCAGACTCCGGGTTGGCGGACATTTTGCTCCAGGCTGGCGGACATGAGAACTCCGTGCCTGCGGTCACGTGATCTTCCGGAAACGCCTGACTTTCGTCGATGAACACAGAGATCCCCCGGTCGGGGTTGGCTGCTGATTGCTGATCAAGTAGCCGACCCGATCCGAGGGATCCGTGACCAAGTCTGACAGGGAGATCGTGGAAATTCTGGAGGCGTTCGATCTGACCCGCTGCGCGCATTCGGCTGCGCGGCTGGTCGGGGTCGATGAGAAGACCGTCACGCGGTATGTGCAGCTGCGTGACGAGGGCCGGGACCCGTTCGTGCGGGCCCGCCGGCCGAAGGCGATCGACGCGTTCGCGGCGAAGATCGAGGAGCTGGTGGAGGCGTCGCAGGGCCGGATCCGTGCGGATGTGGTGCATGCCCGGCTGCTTGCTATGGGGTTCACCGGGACCGACCGGTCGACGCGGCGGGCGGTCGCTGCGGCGAAGGCGGCGTGGCGGGCTGGGCATCGGCGCTCGTATCGGCCGTGGGTGCCGGAGCCGGGGATGTGGCTGCAGTTCGACTGGGGTGCGGGTCCGGTCATCGGCGGGCGGCGCACGAGCCTGTTCTGCGCGTGGCTGTCGTGGTCGCGGTTCCGGGTGGTGCTGCCGGTCTGGGACCAGACGATGGGGTCTCTGGTGGCGTGTTTGGACGCGACGCTGCGACGCATCGGCGGTGCGCCAACCTATGTGCTGACCGACAACGCCAGAACGGTCACCGTCGAGCACGTGGCTGGAGTTGCGGTCCGGCATCCGCAGATCGTCGCTGCGGGCCGGCATTACGGGTGCAAGGTCGAGACGTGTGAGCCGTTCGACCCGGAGTCCAAGGGCGGCGTCGAGGCGACGGTGAAGATCGCCAAGGCAGACCTGGTGCCGACGACGGCGAACCTCGCGCCGGCCTACGGGTCGTTCACCGAACTCGCCGACGCCTGTTTCGACTGGTGCGAACGGGTCAACGCCCGCGCCCACCGCGAGACGAGGGCGGCCCCGGTGGCCCGGCTCGCGCAGGAACGGCAGCATCTGCATGTCCTGCCGGCCGAGCCGCACTCGGTGGCGTTGGGTGAGGAACGGCTGGTTGGCGACGATCAGACGGTGTCGTTCGGGGCGGTGCGGTATGTCGCACTGTCCATGTCACGGGTTCGGCGCTGGTCGGCCGACCACGTCGTGTTGGACGCCGCGTTTTCCGTGCCGCTGTTCTTCTTCGCCTTGCTGTTGATTCCAGTGTTGCCGTGGTGGGTCGCAGCCCTGGCCGCTGTAGCGACCGGTGCGGTATTCGTGCCCTTCGCGGTGCGCCGGCGAACCGCCCATCGAGCGCGGGCCGCGCAGCAGGCTGGCGGTTGATCTCGATGGGTGTGGTGCGGATGCGAGACCGCAGTCCGCGCCCGGGCGGGCCCACAGAACGCGCTGCATTTCAAGCGTGTGCGAGCGTCCAGGAGATGCGGCAGACGACAAGCGAGCCTACGGACCGTGATGGCCGTACAGTTGGCCAGCGCGCACGGTCGGCGGCATGTGCGCGCGCTAAGCGCCGAAGTGTGAGCCCTGGGGTCAATGCCCGTAGGTGTGCGGCCCACCCAGCAGGCGACTGAGGTACTCGGACTGGATTTCGCCGGTCAGTAGGCCGGTCAGCGTTGCTGAGAATCCGGTGCCGTAGCGCTCCCAGCAAGGTCCTCGCTCCTTCAGTACCACGGGCCATTCATCGGGCACGATGTCGGGCTTGACGTGCCAGAAAAGGAAGTCGCCGTGGCCGGTGTACCCCCAAAGGATCACGTTGTCGCCGGGCTGGAACCAGGAGGGGATGTCGCTGCGGTCCGCGGACCAGCGTGATGCGTCGCCGAGGTGCCAGTCGCCCGATGGGCCTTCGGGTCCTGCGAATTCGGGTCGTAAGCACTCTTGGGCGTACGCGTTGTTGTACATGAGGTCTGCCGAGTCGTGCTCGGCGTTCGGAGCGCACACGTGGACATGATCATCGAGGACACCGGCGCCGTACGCGTCGATGAATGTCTTGTAGTCGCCGGGCAGCGTGACGCCAAGCTCCGACTCGATCGGCGACCAATCCAACCCGGCCCCTGTCCCGGCGGTGAGTGCCGGTAGACCGAGGAGCTGCGCCAGGAATCCGGTGGCGTCCGGTGGCCGTCGGAGCCGATCAGCGGCGCGGCCGGTGTCATCGACCGGCCGCTGACCGGAAACGATGTCGTCCGGCCTGAGCAGATCACCGCCAGTGCCGGCCACGATGGCGTACGCCCCAGTGAGCTCGACGACGACCAGGTCCACAGGTCGCTCCATCCGGCCGTGTTCGCGGCAGGCGCGATCGAAGCGGTCACCCGGACGAGCCCAGTGCTTCGGGTGATAGCCCGGCTCACCTCGCAGCCGCCAGCCTTCCGGGACTGTCTCAACGGAGTCGACGAAGAAGCTCAGACGCTCGTGACGCACGAGCAACAGCATGCCGTGCCGATGAACGGATCGCGTCACCGGCCGAGGACACGACGAACGACAGATCCGCGACGCGATCCACGCAACTGCATCGAAGCGCCGGGTACGGTCGACCGCTCGCTCGCCGCGAGTGCACAGGGTCGAGCGGATCGCGGCAAATGGGGATGCCCGTCAACCCGCCTGTCATCTGACGAGGCAGCCATCTCCGACCTCATCCCCCAGCGGTAGGGGGCCGATCTGGGTGGATGGAACACCCGCTCGATGCCAGAAGCCCACATCGAGCGGGTTCCTGTCGGCTGCCTACCGGGCGGGGCGGATTGCCTCGATCATCGCCCTAATCATTTCCGCCCGATGCTCCGACTCGGAGGCTAGAAGGACGATGACCGCTCCGGCCACAACTATGCCGACGACGCCAAGGCGAGCCAACGGCGACAGGCTTGACTGAACGGTTTCGATCTCCATGACGGTGTCCTAACGCTTCGGCGACCGAGCTGGAGACGAGCACGACTCAGCTCGGCCACCTATGGCCGATGAATGAGGTTCCGTTCCGACTTCGGAAACCTTGCATTGCTCTGACCACGCGCTGTGTAGGTACCGCTATGTATTCGCTCGTGTTCCGCCTGGTCTCCTATAGAAGGCTCGTTCGGTAGTCGGCACCGAAATTCGCCGCAGAGCATCGACCAGAGGGTCAGACGCCACCCGAGGGTGGGCACTCGGCGGACAACATACCCGACCATCACCACTGCCGCGAAGGCACCCCAGCCAGCTGAGCGGTCAGTCGCCGAGTCGGACGACGGGGATGCGTTGAGTGACGGCGGCGATGGGTGACTGTGCGAGCCCGACAACGCGATCTTCGAGTACGAAGTGTGACGATCCGCAACCGGTCGCCGCGCAACACTCGCGGCATGTGCGTGAATCTCTTCCCCGCTCGTCGAGTAGCGTGCGCGGCTGTGAACGTCACGCCGGCTGAGGCACCGTTGCTGCACACGACGTGGCCGATCTTCGCGACCGAGCTTGCCGCAGCTCTGAGGGCGTATGGCGACGACTCGTTGACCGAGCAGGTCAGGAACTGCGCGTCACGCAGCTGTGCGGCTGTGAGGACGACTTCTGCCAGAGCTTCTATGCCGCCCCCAAGACCGGCTCGTGCCTACGGCAAGGGCCACCGCACCATATGCCTCGATCCACCGTGGCCGGGTTACCTCAACCTCGACGTGGTCAACGACCACATCGTGAACGTCGAGGTTCTCTACCGGTCACCACTGAGGTGATCTCACCAGCGAAGTGCGCGTGAATTGGGCCTGCGGCGACACGGGCATACCGTCCGTATAGGACGGTGGTGGAGTTGGGGTGGAGTCCCCGGTAGATGAGTTCTCACCACAAGACACCATCTGCCCCGAGGACTCCACGTGATTGCCTATCGTGCCATGCTCGACGTCCCGCGTGAACTGGTCGCCTACGTGGCGCGGTTGCTCGCCGATGAGCGGCGCGCCCGCGGCACGCGTCGGGGCAGCCGGGCGTTGACCTGCTGGCGTCAGGCGTTGTTCGCCCTGGTGTGGTTCCGCAAGCGGGAGGACATCGCCGTGCTGGGCGCCGGGTTCGGGATCAGTCGGGCCACCGCGTACCGCTACCACGACGAGGCTGTCAGCGTCCTCGCAGCACAGGCGCCGCAGCTGCCCGAGGCGCTGCAGCGGGTCCAGTCCGAGGGCTGGACGTTCGTGATCCTGGACGGCAAGGTCGTGGACACCGACCGCTGTGCCGAGACTAAGATCAGCAAGAAGGGCAAGGTCATCGACGCCTGGTACGCCGGCAAGACCCACGACTTCGGCGGCAACGTCCAGGCGGTGATGCGACCGGACGGGCTGCCGATCTGGGTGTCCGAGGTCGAGCCCGGCTCGGCACACGACCTGACCGTGGCTCGCCAGCACGCGCTGGGCGCCCTGTACGCCGCGGCGGCGCGAGGGCTGCCGACTCTGGCCGACCCCGGGTACGACGGCGCCGGCATCGGCGTACACACCCCGCTCAAACAGCCCGCCGACGGCCGTCAACTGGACGTGGACACCCGCACCTACAACATGCTGCTACGGTCCCTGCGCTGCCTCGGTGAACGCGGCCTCGCCCTGCTCACGCAAGGCTGGCGCGCCCTGCAACACGTCACCGCCAGCCCATCCAGAATCGGCGACCTTGCGAAAGCAGCGCTCGTGCTCACCCATTTCGAGCACCGCTACCTTTCTCGTTGAGATCACCTCACTGTGCTGAGCTGACGCTAGGCGAGCGAGCAGCGAATAGCTCCACGAGTCGTCGGGCCCCGATCAGCGGCAGATGAGTATGCGCGGCCTAAGTGGTTTGCGTGGTCCACAGGCTCGTCATGGCGCCCAACGCCATGGAACAGTTTTCTCTTCACCGGCAACGGTGTCAAACAGGCCAAAGTTTAGGCCCTTCACCCAGTCGTAGACAGGAATTTCGAACGCATACCACAGGAATTGGGCCGCCGCGAGGAGGAAGTTGTAGGTGCTGTCATATCTGCCGCGATTCGTCGCGGATGATTCGTTGTAACCCCAGATGGCTTTGACAGTCCAGGATGCGCCATCTTCATCTGAGACAAATTCGACGATTTCCCGTGCTTGCAATTCGCTGACGGCATTGTCGAATCGCGACCTTCCCGCTGCTCTGATCTTGGTTACAAGTAGGCTATTATCCAACTCGAGACGATCAGTCGTGTAGTCGGGAAAATCAAATCTCCACTCGTTGCCCGAAACCTTTTCTCGCATCCAGAGTTCCAAGAAACCCGAAAGTACTTCCAGCGCCACCTGGGACATTTCAGTCAGCTTACGCTCTGCAATCTCCAGCTCGCGGATCAGCCGGGGCTGGAAGCGCGCCATATCGAGGGAGTCCAGACTGTGACCGAATGACTCCAATAAGCCGATGCCGGTGGTGGCACTTTCCGAAGTGCGACGCGAAAGGTCAAGCATCAAATTCGTGTTTTGCGGCCCGCCCTGTTCTCGCTCGATTGCCTGCACCACTGCCTCTTCAACCTTGGCTTCATGCTCTTCCTTGATTCGCAACAATTTTTCGGCCGGGAACTTGATTTCACCATACTTCCTGTCGTCGACTTCCCTACCGTGTGTCGCGCAGAAAAGAATCAAGTTCTTAAAGTCCCTACGTTCCTCAGCAGAAAGATGCTTATTCCCGCGCGGCCCACCGTCCTCGGCGGCGTAAATGTGTGAGACTGTGCCGATCCATCCGCCGCTGGCGCCGATAAGAGGCTGCCGACAATCCGTCATCGCACAGTAGCCGCCAGAGGTAAACATCAGTTTCCGCATGACCAATGCTTCGATCGGAAGCCGCATGCTGTTATTCGTTGAGCCCTTCGCCATGCTCACAGTGTGACAAGCGGGCCTGCCCTGCGCGAGGGGTTACGCCCTCAACTCGGCACGAGCGTGCGTCGGGTCGCCCGGCGTGCGTCACGCCGCGTGACGGCTCACCGCTGGCCGTCGCGCGCGGTCTGCGGCATGAGCGGATGCCAAGCAAGAAGACGGCGGCGGCCAGCAGCGGTTGTAGCGGTTTGACCGTTAACGATCTACTTGTCGGGCGCGGGCCGGACTCGACGACGAGTAGCGGCCCAGCGCACCTACACAGCGGCCGATAGGGTATCTCAACGCGTTACTGATCCCGAGAGCCGACGGCCGCCGCTTGGGTTCTTCGATACTGCAGGTAGCGGCGAATCCAGAGCGGCACTGCGATCACCCACACCACTGCGAGCAGCCGCATCCAACCGGTGTTGAGCATGACAATAGTGACGAAGCAGAACGTCCCGAACGCGGCAAATATCCAGTAGTACGGCGCAACGGCCTTGTCGAATGCAGGGATGACCTTCCATTACGCAGTCCGCGTGCTAACCGACCGATGAGCAAGGCGGTGTGGCATGTCGCCGACGTCAAGACGCCGGCGACCGCTGACGGGATCGTCATCGGCACCGTTTGGTTCACGTTGCACGGCGTCGACTTCCCCGAGGCTGGGTGGACCGACTTCCCGATATCGGTGTTGAGTTCGGCTGTGACTGCCTATGAGGACATCCGTAGCGGGGAGCTGGAGGCGTTCTCGTACATCTTTGACGGGCCGTACTTTCTGTACTATCGCCGGACCGATGCTTCCGAGCCGACCGTATACATCGAGGCCAACTGCGACCGCGACGAGAACGCGGTGGTTTCCCTCTCGACCGGCGAGGTTCCCCTGAGGAAGCTTCGCGGCACTCTACTGAGCGCTGTGGAGACTCTGCACGCCGAGATCGCGGCGAAGCCGTGCGCCGACGATTCGGTTCACATTGCTGCAAGGCTCATCGCGACGCTTTCTGGCCAGGATGCGATATCCCGTCGGGAGGTGCGGGAGACCTGAGCTTTGGTCCCGGACGACGCACGGTCTTCGGCAGTTCAGCGCACCGGCCGGCGCCGGACGCTCGTCACGCGGCGTGACGGAGTTCGCCGACCTTGCGCTCACGGTCGGCGGCAGATGAGCATGTGTTCAGAGGTGTCAGAGGCGCTCCACGCGGTCGGCCTGCAGGCCCCGGTCGCTCTGACGCACCGTGTACCGGACCTGGTCGCCCTGCTGCAGCGGTTCCGACCCGGCGACCACGGATACGTGGACGAACAGGTCGTCGCCTCCGGCGTCCGGTGTGATGAACCCGAACCCGCGGTCGCCGTCGTAACGTGCGACGACGCCGTGGCCCGCGCGTGCGGGCACGCCCCGTGACGGCGGCTTACTCCTGGCGGGTGGCGGCCCGGCCGGTGCCGGGCGTCGCGGTGGCGGCGCGGGCTCGGCCCCTCGGACCAGCTGCACGTCGCGGGCCTGCGGGCCCTTGTCGCTGCTGACCACCTCGTACGCCACGCGGTCACCCTCTGTCAGCCAGGTGAGGCCCTCGGCCAGGGACCGGGCGTGGACGAAGACGTCCCCGGCGCCGGAGTCCGGGGCGATGAAGCCGAAGCCCTTGTCCTCGTCGTACCAGGAGACGGTTCCGTCCGCCCCGTCGGCACCGCCTGCCGTGGCGGACAGGCCGGCCCCAGGACCGAGCGGGATCACGTGCGCGGCCTGCGGGCCGCGCTCGCCCTCGACGACGACGAAGGCCACCCGCTGCCCGTCGCTGACCACGCCGCCGGTCACGATGGCCGAGCTGTGCACGAAGATGTCGGGGCCGCCGCCGTCTGGCGATGCGAACCCGTACCCCTTGGTCGGCTCGTACCAGTTGACCGTGCCGAGCACGCCCACGGCACCGCCAGCGGCCTGCTCGGCGGTGCCGCGCACGCGCAGCGCCTGGGGACCGCGGTCGTTCTTGCCGGCCTCAAACTCGACGGCCTGTCCCTCACGGAGCACCTTCGAGCCGCCGTCCCCGACGATCTCGGAGGCGTGCACGAACACGTCTGGTGATCCGTCGTCAGGCGCGAGGAAACCGAACCCCCGTTCGGCGTCGAACCAGCGGACGATCCCGTGCGGCATAGGAAAGCTCCAGGTCGTTAGAGCGGCATTGCTCCCAGTCTCGCTGACGTCGTCGTGCCCGGGACCACCGGGACCGGCCACGGTCAGTCGGTTGCAGGAGGTCGTAGGCGGCCAGGACGCGGGCGGCGGTCGCGAACGACCCCTCAAGCCCAGGAAGAGGACCGTCGAACAGCATGCTTTCCGACCTCCCTCCAGCGTCTTGTCCTAACCGGCGGTCCTCACCCGGCCAAGAGAAACGTCCGCTCATCGGCATGAGTGCGCACAGGCTTGACGGACGCCAACTACGCAACGTCACCTGCAGCGCCGCCGACGTCCAGGACGAAGCGCAACGCGTTCGATCATGTCCGAGCCGAAATGACCACCGGCGAGCGGAGCACTCCCAGGAAGATCACCGTACGGGCGTTCGTGTCAAAGATGTGTGAGGACCATCCACAGTGGACACACAGATTTGGCGAATGAAGACCGCCCGAGTCAAGGTGTCGATCACGTGTCGCCACAATCGCAGCCGATCTACATAACGCCTGCTCAACCGCGCTCTCACGGCAAGCACCGACAGGCCCTCACAGACCCTTTGACTCCGCCCAGCACAACAGCGAGGACTTCATCGAACACGTCGGGCGGCCGTCGACGCCGCAAACCGTACGGCCGTACGGGCAAAAACGCGTGTCATGACGCGATCAGAGCATTGATCATGGTCAACCAAAAGGCCAGCTGAGCTGGCCTTTCGCAAAGTCGGGACGGCGGGATTCGAACCCACGACCCCTTGACCCCCAGGCCATTGAGGCAGACGTTTCCGCACGTCATCCACGGTATGCATCCACCGACGGTGTGCAGCATGAAGCGCGGCGTCTTCCACCGTGCAGAGCGTGCGGTCCCCATCCGGTCCCCAGTGATGATCCGACACCGTTGCCCGGCGTATCATCCGCGGATGGCCGCCCGTCCCGACGTTCCGGCGGAACTCAAGCGTCGCTTGATGATCGAGGCAGGTCATCGCTGCGCCATACCAACTTGCCGCCAGATCGGCCCCCTGCAGATCGACCACATCGACGACTGGGCCAAGGTGAAGCGGCACGATTTCGAGAACATGATCGTGCTATGTGCGAACTGCCACGGGCGCAAGGGCACGCGACATGGTGAGATCGACCGCAAGTCGCTTCGCCAGTACAAGGCGAACCTCACGGTTCTCAACAGCAGGTACAGCGACTTGGAACGCCGGGTCCTGGAGGTCCTTGCTGACCAGCGCGAGGCGGTCGCAAAGGTCCTGACGGGGAACCCACGTCTTGCTCCGGACTTCGCCCGTGGCCTGTCGATCCAGCTGCCAAGTTCTCTTCGGCTCCTGATGATGTACTTGATCAAAGACGGATACATGGAGCTGTCACCCCCAGGCACCCGGCACATTGCTGCGTTCAATTCGACCGTGGGATGGACCGAAGTCCCGGCTGCGACTAGTTCGCTGTTGCCAGATACCGACTTCTACCGATTGACCCGAGCGGGTGTGGAGTTCCTCGACGCGTGGCTTGGAGCGAAGCCACTGGACGCGGACGGTCCTTGACGCTCGGCAACCCGACCGTCGCGCCGACCGCTTCGGTGTGAACGCTAGCCAAGCATCTGGCAGTCTGGCGATTCAGATTGGACCTAGGCAACTCCAGTCCTTTGAGGTTCACGCTTGTCCGCAGCATCCTCTCCCAATAGTCCCCAGGGATTCCCCCGCGCCAGCATCGCGTGCGGCACAGCTGGTGATGTGCGATACAGGCGCGCCGCCACGACCACACAAAAAGGATGGTTGCAACACGGCACTGCCGGTATGCTAATCGCTCAATCCAGGACTCGGATCATCACCCTAACGATTGGACGCAAAGTGCGCATCTTGGGACTCGACTGTTTCGTTCCAGTACCGGGCGCCGAATACGCACACTTCGACTCCGATACGTCATTGTACGAGTACGACATTGCTTTTTGGGACCCGGCGGCCACGTACAGACATTACGACGCTGCGTCGTGGCGAGAGCACTACAGCGGTTTCGCGTCGTTTCGAGAGTCGGAATCGGCGCAATTTGTTTTCACCCTCACAAGACGCCGGACGGAGTTCGAAGAATTCGTCAAGATGGGCCGCGTACTCGTAATCTTGACTGCTGCCCCCCAGATTATGGGTTATGACACGGGAAAGAGAACTCAGTCCGGAACCGGGAAGGCCGTCACGACCCATCGACACATAGAATTTAAGGCACTTCAAGACGCCCTGCCGTTTAAATTTAGGGCAGTTCAGGCGAAAGGCTCTAGGATTGACTCGCCTAGAGAGGATTTCGGCGCACTTCTGCGGAAGTACCCGGACAGATGGTGGTACCGGGCAATCCTCGACAGTCCAGTAGGCTTGCCGCTGGCGGTGGTGGCAGGCACCGACAAGGTCGTTGGCAGCATCAATAAGGGCCCCGGTGGTGGAATCATCCTGCAACTGCCCGACCTTCCAATTATCGATGACGGTTACAACGAAGACGAAGACGAAGATGACGACGAGTCGGACATTGTTGACGACCCGGATCCGTTGTACGTTGATCTAATCGAGTGGATCCGGCAGCTTCGCGGCGGCGGAGAGTCAACTTTGCCCAAGTGGGCGGAGGATCTGCAATTCGGCGAGGACATCGCGCGAGGAACACAGCTCTTCACCCTCGAACAAGAACTTCAGCAGCTAATGGCAAAGATTGCAGAACTGAGAGCTGAACGAGCGCGCGATGACCGCTGGAAACATCTCATCACGTCTAGCGGAACACAATTGGAGGAACGCGTTGGCGAAGCGTTCGCGCTGTTTGGGTTCGATCTTTCCCCGCCTGTTGCAGGCCGACGAGACCTGCACCTCACCTGGCAAGGAAGAACTGCCGTAGTGGAGGTCAAGGGAATTAAGAAGAGCGCGGCTGAGGCTAACGCGGCACAACTTGAAAAGTGGGTTTCTTCAGAACTGTCCGAAACCGGGAAGATTCCAAAGGGAATCCTGGTGGTGAACGGTTGGCGCGAGATTCCGATTACCCAAAGAACCGAGATTCTGTTCCCTCATCAAATGCTGCAATACAGCGTTGCGAGGGAACATTGCCTATTAAGTGGCTTTCAAATCCTCACCATGGTCCGGGCGGTGATACGTGGAGACGTTCAGCCCGAAGACGTCGCAGGCTCAATCATGTCCTGCATTGGCGTTATGCCAGGCTGGGAAAGCATCACGGACGTCTTCCCAGACGGCCCGCTGGAAGTAGTGCACGATAGCGAACCAGAGAACCAAGCCCACTAATTCACCGCTTGCGATCGTACGTGGCAATGGCGGTGCAGCCGACAGCCCGCTGGCTACATCGGCAGATGGCAGGATGGGGTAATGATCAACACAGCGCCGGACCCAGCAGCTAAGTGGTGGACAACGACGGAGGTCGCGCGGTACCTCGGGGTTCAGATCGGAACGATCGGCTCCTACCGCATCCGTGGTCAGGTACCCGAGCTGGATGAGACGAGCGGTCGGACGCATCGCTGGCGGCCGGCCGGGATCATCGCCTGACACCAGGCGCGCCCAGGGCCTGGTGTCGGTGGACAGCCCGAGGGCAAGACGGCGGAAGACGGTGGCATGTGTGACTGCAAGCGTGTTGTCCACTGTCGCGCAGGGCGTGCGGCCCCCAAGCGGTCCCCAGCCTGTCCGGCATCTGTGCTCCCGATGAGACGGCTGACCTGCCGACGATGATGTGGTCGCCGTTCGGGTGGTGAGTTCGGTCATTCTGTCGAGTTGGCGCCCTGTTGCGTGCGGCGTGGTCATGCCAGGGGGTTTTTGGACATTCACATACTTAAGACCCTCGGCAGCACCCGGGGGTCTTAAGTATGAGGGTCCAGGGCCAGCGTTGCGGACCGAGTTTCTGTACCGACGCTGTTTAATCAGCTTTCGCCCTGGAGGCACTCCTCGATTCTCGCACGAGTTTCAGTTGCTCTCGTACTCGTTCAATAGCCTCAGCAAGGCGTTCACGATACCAGAAAAGCCTGTTTGAACTAGCCTTCTGCGTGAGGATGTCAATCGATACGCCACAGTCCAAGAGCATGCAGGTACGGACGACCGCGTACACGGATTCGGTCAGGAACATCAGATCGCCACCACTAAACTCTGGCGAGTCGGCGTTCAGGTGCGTCAGTTCATTCCGTACGTCCGACAGCGTTCCCGCCCATCGGTCTTTTCTTCCGATAACCGGCCGAGTGGCGGTTGCCGCCCGCCCCGCCAGCTTGCCCAGGCGCTTGACCAACGACGGATCGTTGCCGAATCCGATCTTCCCCAGGAGCCACTCGCGATGTTCGTCCGGAGCACTTTCCAGGCAGGCATGCAGGATCTGCTGAAACTTTTCTGGTTCCATGTGCGGCTCGTTCTGAGTAAGCCGGTGAAAGGCCTCGGCGCCGAACGTAACGTTGAGGAACCGATTCTCGGCATACATACGCTCCGCATATTTGACGCTCATCAAGGAGTTTAGAGCGCGCTGAAAGCGCGGCGCGATGTCGAGCCAGCGCGCAATGGCCGGGAGGCCGCCCAACTCGTCAAATGTCAGCAGCATCTCGTACACGTGACGAGGTTTCCTTTTTTCCGGCGCCGTGTACGGTATTGGAGATGTGACCAACTCCATCGGCTGTTCGGCTCCGGAATCACTGCCGTCGAGCATGACCATGTGAATGTCAGGATGCGTCAATGAAAGCTTGTCGCGGTCAATCTGGACGTCCATGCAGAAGGTCATTAGGTTTTGTATTAGCCGTACGTCGCATTCGATGTCGTCCAACGAGCACGGCTCATTGTAATGAATAGTGAACACGGGCCATTGCCTCATGGAGACGCCACGCAGCGGGTCGCCTTCCGGCTTCCAGCAGTAACCGACCTGGACTCGGCCACGGGCGAACGGGTGCTCGTCCTGCGGTATTGGAGTGAAGGTGGCCGTGTAGATGGCAGTTGGTTCGGCTTGTTCACGAAAGTAGTCTGTCTCGACCCTGATGCCGCTGCGGCCCAACCAAACGTCCGCGTAGCTAAAGGTCGCCTCGGCCGCCTGAAATTTCTGATCCTCTGAATCAATATGGTGGCCAACAAACATGCGGTTGGCGTGATAGCCGCTTTCTATTATGCCGGGCGCGCGGTGGCTCGTGCCTGTTGAGAAGCATCTGTCCAGCGTAACTGGACGGTTGCCGAGCCAGCCAAAGATACGAACAATGGGTTTACCGCCGTCATCTACGGCATGATCGAATACGCCAACGAGTGAGAGGTCTATACCACCGCCGGCCGGATCGAACTGGAGGCGTCCCGACAGCCTATCGCCATCTTCGTCGTGGCCGGGTAGCCAGAACAAGCCGAGACTATCGATGGGCTGCATTCGTCCGCTCCCTTGCGGTATACCTCGTTGTCAGCAGCGCTAGCCATTCGACCGGCGTGGCGAACAGGGTAGGTGATGCTGCCCGTCGGGCGCGAGTCGGTTTCGGATGCCGTGGCCCACTACCATTGGCCGTAGATCATTGATATTGAGCCTTTTCGCACGTCAGCACGTCATGCCCATGATCATGGCGTGACCTTGGCGGCACATTGTCTACCATCGCGCATCACGTGTGGTCCCCAACTGGCCACCAGCGATAAACCCGGATCCACTCTCCTCAACTCTCCGGCGTGGACGATCGACCGGAGATCCGATCTCCGATTGCCCGCGCCCATCCAGATAGGACGCTCTTGATCAAAGCTCGACGCTCAATCTTTGGAGTTGGCTTGAATACAAATACGTGTTGTCCGAATCGCTCATCGTTCTGCAACTCAATGACACCAGTACGGACACTGTCGTACAGAATCATGCGAGCTTTTCGAGCTTGAGCATCTCCCGCGTAGATCATAATGGTGCCAGCAGCAAAAGCGCCGACAATCAGCCACCACAGGACATCGGGACTATCCTTTGCATCGAACTCTAGATGCCACCTGTACGCCAGAGCAGCAAGAAGCACCATGAGCGGAACCGCAACACCGCTACGAAACTCGCCCTCCGCTTTGAGGCGGTCGTATTCCAAATACTGCTCGGGCTGATTTTCGCGCAGCCTGCGCTCCGCACGGTTCAGGCGGCGCCTCAGCCGGACCCGCAGTTCATCGAACTCAAGGACCGACCTGACGAAAGCAGCGCGCGCCACTTGGCTCGTCTCCAGCTTCCTAAGAAGCGCACGCCTAACGTCCGAATCGGAGTTCTCACGGCGCCTGCGCAGCATCCACAGGTCCGCAAGGCTCTTCACGCGAAAGTCGCCGCGATCCTCCGCATTGGATACAGCATGAACCTCTTCCAGGGTCAGGCCGACGCTTATCGCTCCCTGATAGAGCAGTCCCTGCTCGATTTCGTTGACGGTACGCGACAGGAAATCGCTATTCTCGCCGAAATAGGACTCGAACTCGCTATCAACCAACTCATCGAAAAGTTGTCTATCAGATTCGGTTGCAAAACGGACGGCATGAATCAGCTGCAACACAACAGAGTGGGCATAGAGGAGACCGGCAGTCACAGTATCCTCTAGAGCAACCTGGTAGCTTTCCGGCCTAACCCGACGATACCTTAACCAGGCCTGCGCTAGACATAGGATTACCAGGAAGAGGATGCAGGCAATTAAGAATTTGAAGGCAAACTGGGCAACAACAAACACCACGAATAGCGGAATTCCCAGTGTTGCCACAAAGGAAAGCACGGTCCGCACGGCGGCGCCAATAGACTGAAGCAATACGCCGAGAAGGTAGATGAGCAGGATGATGATTGAGATCACCAGCTCAACAGGCAGCTTCCCGATCTGGCGCCCCGCCGTCTGGATGGCCTCGCGCTGCCACACCTTCTCAGGAAGTAGCGCAGACGCCACCCAAGCAGCGAGTGACCAGAGAACTCCCACCACCAGGGGCGTCCGAACTTCTCGGACGCCGGGTAAGAACTGCCCTAACAAATTCACGAACGCCAGTCTAAATGTTGATCCTCCAATGACAGGCGTCTCACCCCGGATAGGCCCCTTACCTCAAGCCTGCCCCGGTTGCTGATGTTCTCCCGCACGGAGCACCTACGTCCGCGTGCAGGTGGTTACACCGTTGGTGCGTACACATCGGAGACACGGGCGAAGGGCGACGACGGTGGCACCTCGGAGACGTACTCTTGCCCGATGGACATCGTGACGAGCGCGCGGGCCATTGCGGAGACTCTGCTCGCCGAGGCGCTGCCCCGACGGTGGAACCACGTTCGGGCCGTTGGCGCCACAGCTAGCCACGATGCGTCGAGAGCCGTCCCCGAGGCCGACCACGCAGTACTGATCGCTGCGGCATGGCTTCATGACATCGGCTATGCACCCGGCGTGGCCTCGTCCGGCCTTCACGCTCTCGACGGCGCCCGGTGGCTGCGGGACCAAGGCCATGACATGCGTATCGCGGCACTCGTGGCGTACCACTCCTGCGCCGTGTTCGAAGCCGCGGCGCGCGGGCTGAGTGAGGAGCTCGCCGCAGAGTTCAGCGATGAACAGTCCGCGGTCACGGATGCACTTTGGTACGCCGACATGACGACAGGGCCGGACGGGCAGCGGCTGAGCGTGCACGAGCGGCTGGCCGAGATCCGAGCCCGCTACGGTCCGGACGACATCGTCACCCAATTCTGGGCTGAAGCGGAACCCACGCTGCTCGACGCCGTGCGCCGGACCGAGGAACGGCTGGCCGCCGCTCAGCCGATGTAGGGTGCCGGCCGATTCTCGAACCCGTGGTCGATCCGGAGCCGCATCGACGGATGGATCTGCAACTGGTCGAGGTCTGCGCGCGGCACCCAGCGAACCTCCGACGACTCACTGCTCGGCGTCGGAGTACCGCCGAGGTACCGGCCGCGAAAGCAGATCGAGAACTGCTGGCGCACCTCGCCATCGGTGTACGCCATGACGTGCTTCGGGTCCGTGTAGAGGCCGACGATGCCGGTGACCTCGATGTCAACGCCCGACTCTTCCTTGGTCTCCCGCACGGCCGTCTCCGCGATGTACTCGCCGAAGTCCTGGGCGCCGCCCGGGATCGCCCACAGACCGTTGTCGGTGCGCCGGATGAGCAGCACCCGGCCGAGGTCATCGACCACGAAGACCGTCACGGCAACGACGATGCTGTTCGGCTTGGGTGCCTGCGGATCGTTGTAGAACTCGGTTCGTGCCATGCCCTCAGCTTGCCACCGACGGCGCCCACACCGGCACTGAGGTTGACCACACGCGGTCGAAGCTGTCCGCGTAGGTCCCGAAGAGGTCACCACCCGCGAGGCGTCGTAGGTGCATCACCGGCGTGTGCGCCGCAGGGAAGCCGAAGACGTGCGCGTTGACGAGCATCTCGTCATCGAAGCAATAGATCGAGTTGTAGAGCGTCGTCTTGTGAAAGTGGACCGCGACGCCGGGGACGTCACGCAACCGCCGGTAGAACGCAAGCACGTTGTGCACCTTGCTCGCCATGGCGTCGCCGATCCCCTCCTCGGCACCCCTCTTGGCAACCTCGGCACTGTCGGGGTCACCCAGCAGGATCTCGATGCGGGCGCCTTGCTCGGCCTTCGCCTTGAGCGCCGGGATCAGTTGGGACTGCTGCTCAGGCAGGAAGAGGCCCGCGTACGCAAGGATGCCGACGTACTCCTGCGCCTGGTCGATAAGGCGCCGCCAAAGGTCGTCCGGCACGGCAGCTCGGCGCGGGTACACCTGCACGACCTCTGACTGGGCCACTCGGTTTGCCCGCTCGGCCGGCACGGCGTTAGGCCATAGGTACGACTCGGCCTCTTTGAGCAGCGCGCCGATTGCGTGGCGGTACTTCGGATAGGGCGCGCGCCCCTGAGTCACCCACCGCTCAACCGTCTTCGGATCGACGCCCAGATGTTCGGCGACTGCGGCCGGTGTCAGGCCGTTCCGAAGCATCGCGTCGCGGAGCCGGTCATTCGGCACTGGCGCCTCCTCGGACGAGTGGGGACGACTTCAAGTTAGCAAAGACGTCCCAAGTCGTCCAGCTTGGCGGTGAAGTCGTCACTGCCACCTGACAGAAAGTGAGTGCAGCACCAAGCAGGCCGGCCGGATGCCGGGAAGGCGGTAGCACTACCGCCGTTCCGGCAGACCTTCCGTGTCCACAAGGACTTTGACAACTACATGGGGCCGCGCCTCCCCGAAAAGGTTGCCACGCAAGGCATTTGGTCCTTGCTTCAATGCCTGCCCGCGCTGAAGTGGGCTCCCCGTAACGCTTTCCGCCCGGCCGGGGCATCTCGGCCGGGCGGTCCTTCCCGATCTCACAGGAGAGACCGTGATCTACGACCGTGATTCGATGGACGAGCCGACCGCCGCCGACCTGGCCGCGATCGAGGACGAGTGGCCGCTGATCGAGGCGGAGATTGAGCTGCTGGACGTGCAGATCGACATCCTCGACGCGCGGCGGCCGGTCGATGAGGTGACCGCCCGGCGGCTGCACCGGGCGCGTGACGCGGTGGTCGGTGAGGCCCTGCGGTACTACACGCGCCGCGTCAACGCCGCCCGCCGGGCAGCGTGAGGACCTGGCCGTGAGCCGCATCCGCGCCGTCTACTACGACCCGCTCGGCGACCGGTACGGCCTGCCGACCTGGTGGTGGAAGGGCGCCCCCGACAGCTACGCCACCCGCCGTCAACTCCGTGCCCGCGGGCTGCGCCCCGGTGGTCAGCCGGTCGCCGGCCAGATCCTGTGGCGCGGTGTCGGCGGCGAACGCGTCGCCTACCTGTACCGCCTTGACCTGGCCAAGCCGCACCGCCCCGCGACCGCCGCGCAGCGACGCGCGATCGGCCGGGCGCTGCTGGCCCGCCGGACCTGCTCCACCTGCCGCGAAGTGCGGCCGTACTACATCCCGCGCTCGCTCGGCGAATGCCTCACCTGCGCCTACCCCGAGGAGAACCCGTGACCACCGCAACCGCCCCCAGCGCCTACCCCGCCCCGATCGAGGCGCTCATGCCCGACGCCCGCAAGCTCGCCGACCGGCTCGGCGAGATCCCGTCCCGCAACGCGCTGATGAAGGAGTTCCGCATCGGCGCGCCGAAGGCCAACGCCGTCCGCGACGCGCTCACCGACGAGCGCACCGAGCCCGCCGAGATGCCCCCGCCGCGCACGCTGCACGCCGTGCCGGACCTGGAGCCGGACACCGACACCCCCGAGCCCGCCGAGCCGGTCGACGTCGAGCCGGTCCCCGAGGCGCCCGAGGCGGCGCCGCAGGCCACGGGTGACGGACACCCGGGCACCAACATCACCGCGCCGGACGCCCCGGACGCGCCGGCCGCCCGGCGCAAGCCGCGGTCCTGGCCCGTGTGGGTCCTGGCCCTGCCCGCGTTCGTCGCGATCTGGTCAGGGTGGGTCGGCCTCGGCGAACTCACCGGGTTCGGCGTCATCCACCCGCTGCCCGGCATCGCCGACAGCTTCAGCATCAACACCGCCATCACGCTGCCCATCGGTGTCGAGGCATACGCCGCGTACGCCCTCGCGGTGTGGCTGTCCGACGCCTACGGCGCGTCGGTGCGCCGGTTCGCCCGCTGGTCCGCGATCGGCTCCCTGGTGTTCGGCTGCGCCGGGCAGGTCGCGTACCACCTGCTCAGCGCCGCCGGTGTCACCTCCGCGCCCTGGTGGATCACCACCGCCGTCGCGTGCCTGCCCGTCGCCGTGCTCGGCATGGGCGCCGCGCTCGCCCACCTCATCCACGCCAACCGCGACATCTGACGGGAGCGGGACGTGGACGCGGAGACCGAACTGCGCAACCTGCTCATCGTCTTGTCGGAGCTGTCCACCTGGGGCGCCAACCACCTCGACAACGACTGCGCCGACCGGCAGTACATCGCCGAACACCTCGCCCACAGCCTCGCCGCGCTGGTCAAGGGCGACCGGATGCCGCGCAGCCCGTTCTAGTTCCGCCCGGTGCGCGGCCTCTGGCCGTAGGAAGCTCGGCCGCGCACCGGTCCCCATTCCTCCATCAGGAGTCAGGAGACCTCCAGCATGACGAGCAACGACCCGGACCGCGAGCACCCGAACGGGTTCGACTGGTCCAAGTACGAGAACGAGGTCGCCGACGTCGCCGAGGTGGTCGACCTCGGCGCGGCCCGAGCCCGCCGGGACGGCACCAGCGCCGAAAGCCACTTCGACGTGCCGCTGGACGACGAGCCTCAGCGCGGTGGCGTGCTGGTCGACGCCCCGCCGGCCGACCCGAAGGGCCGCCGCCCGATCATCCCGACGCGGTTGCTGGGCTGGCAGAACTTCAAGGCGACCGTCCGCGACATCGCAGAGGACGCGTTGCACCGCGCTGGGTACCACGCCGTGCGGGCGCCCTGGTACGCGATGCAGGCCGGGTTCTGGGCCACCGTGGGCCTGTTCAAGGTGGTCGGTCGCCAGTTGCGGTGGTGGTGGTTGTCGGAGCAGTACGGGCTCCGGCAGGCCGCCGCCGACGCGAACGACCCGCAGACTTGGTACAAGCTGCACCGCGAGGTCAAGGCCACCCGCGCATGGCGCGGCGTCGTCCTGGCCGCCGAGACGGCCGCGCTCGCCATCGGCGGTCCGGTCGCCTACGCCATGGCCCCGTGGTGGGTGACCGGCCTGGCCGCCGCCGGTGTGGTGTGCGGACTGGCGCGGCTCGGCCGCCCGCAGGACAAGCCGATCCTGCGCCCGGCCGTGGTCGCCGGACGGTACCGGAGGGTCAACCCCGACATCATCCTGCGCGCCTACTACGCCGCCGGGCTCGGCCACCCCGACAAGCCCAACCAGCAGGTCACCTTCGGGTCCACTATGTCCCGCGACACCACCGGCAGCGGGTCGCAGGTGGTCATCGACCTGCCGTACGGCAAGACGTGGGAGCACGTCCTCAACGCCAAGGGCGCCATCGCCTCCGGCCTCGACGTCTCCGTCAACCAGGTGTTCCTCACCCGCGACCCCAGCTCACACCGGCGGCACGTGCTGTTCGTCGCCGACCGCGACCCCCTCGCCATCCCGGCCGGGCGCACGCCGCTGCTGGACGGCAAGGTCCGCGACATCTGGACGGAGGCGCCGTTCGGCCTCGATGAGCGCGGCCGGAAGGTCGGTCTGCTGCTGATGTGGGTGTCCGTGCTGGTCGGTGCGCAGCCCCGCAAGGGCAAGACGTTCGCGACGCGCCTCCTGGCCCTGTTCGCGGCGCTCGACCCGTACGTGCGGCTCATCGTCGTGGACGGCAAGATGTCCCCGGACTGGGACAAGTTCCGCCTGGTCGCGCACCGCATGGTGTTCGGGACCGTGCCCAACAGCCGCGACAACGACCCGGTCGAGCACCTGCTGGAGGTGCTCCGCGAGGTCAAGGCCCACATCCAGGAGGTCAACGACTTCCTCTCCTCCCTGTCCACCGTCGAATGCCCCGAAGGGAAGATCACGCGGGAGCTGTCGCGGAAGTACCCGCAGCTCCGGGTGTGGATGCTCGTCATGGAGGAGTTCCAGGCCTACTACGAACTGGACAGCCAGGAGCAGAACAAGGAGATCGCCGCGCTCCTGTCCTACATCATGGCCGTCGGCCCCTCAGCAGGTGTGATCCTGCTGTCCAGCAGCCAGAAGCCCTCCGGCGTCGGCGCCGGTGACGTCGGCCGGCTGTTCAACCGGTACCGCGACAACCACGCCGTGCGGTTCGCGCTCAAGTGCGGCAACCGCGTCGTGTCCGAGGCGGTCCTGGGCGGTGAGGCGTACAGCGAGGGCTACGACGCGTCCGCGCTGCCCAACGGGCCACAGTACCGAGGCGTCGGCTACCTCTACGGCGCCAGCGACGACACGCCGACCGTGCGCACGTACCTCGCCGACCACACCGACGCGGAGAAGATCCTCACCGCCGCCCGCAAGCACCGCGCAGCGGCCGGAACGCTGTCCGGCGCCGCGATCGGCGAGACCATCACCCGCGACCTGCGCGACACCCTCGCCGACGTCCGGTCGGTGTTCCTCGCCGGGGAGAACGGCCTGCACTGGGCCACCATCGCCACCCGCCTCGCCGAGAACCTGCCGGAGCACTACGCCGACATCACCGCCGACGCGATCTCCGCACAACTCCGCGACCGTGTACCGAGCGTGAACGTCAAGGTGCGCGGCGAGGTACTCAAGGGCGCCCGCGTGTCCGATGTGGACACTGCGATCCAGCGCCGCAAGAGCGCCTGAGAAGTAGCGGCGGCGCCGCTACCCGGTAGCGCCGCCGCTACCCACCCCGCTACCAACCTGGCCAGCCGCTACCCACCGAGGTAGCGGGTAGCGCCAGCAGCCCTTTCGCGCCCAAAACAGCCCGTGGAGGCTCTCGCATGTCCGCGCTCGCCGCTACCGCTACCGGCCAACCGGCCGCCGCAGCGCTGCTGTTCCTCGCTCTCATCATCGTCACGTTCGGTTACGTCCTGGCGTGCTGGCTCTGGCCGTTCGTGGCCTGCCGCCGCTGCAAGGGCACCGGCAAACGCCGCGCCCTGTTCGGCGGCAAGGCGTTCGGCATCTGCCGCCGCTGTGACGGCACCGGCCGCCAGCTGCGGCCCGGCCGCCGCGCCCTCAACTACCTGCGCACCGTGCACAGCAAGGACACCAACCGATGAAGCGCAGGCACCCCGACTGGTGCGCACGCGGGCACCGCTGCAACCTCGGCGAACACCGCGCCGATCCCCTCGCCATCGACGTCCCCGGCCTCGGCCGCGCCCTGCTCACCCGAGTCCGCGCCGCCGACGGCCGGGAGCACGCCGAGGTGACCCTCACGGTGGCGCTCGCCGGCGCCGAGCCGGTCGCCCGCGCGCAGCTGCTCGTCCTCGCCCGCGACCTGGACACCGTCATCGCCCGCGCTACCCGCGCGAGCGTCCGCCCCGTCCGGCGGGCCGCGTGACGACCGCGACCGGCCGGTGCGGGTTCTGGGTCGCCGCCGACCGGCGCTGCGGCGCCGTCCACGGTGTCCGCGTGTACCTGCCCGGCGAGCCGCTGGGCGCAGGTACACCACGACCCGGCGCAAACTCGACCCGTTCGGCAACACCCGCGGCGCGGACCCGGCCTGGC
>NZ_JBFANF010000060.1:0-81913 GCF_040674675.1 Dactylosporangium sp. NPDC049742
CCGGTGCCGGCGCCCGCGGCCCTGGCCATCGCGGCCACGGACCGCACCGCGCTCGGCAGCGCGTCCGGGCCGTCCATCTCGGCCAGCCACCGCTCGGCGGCGGCGCTGCGCCCGGTGATCGCGCCGGCGGCGTCGATGACGAGGACCCCGGGCGGCTCCGGCAGGCCGGGCGGCGCGTCCGCGGCAGCGCTGAGCAGGCAGCGCCGCAGCCCGTCGCCGATGACCGGGGCGAGCGTGGCGAGCAGCTGCGCGTCCGCCGTCGTGAACGGCGGGCCGCCCAGCCGGTAGGCGACGAGGGTGCCCCAGCACTCGCCCCGGTCGGTGAAGACGGCCCGCAGCTCGTCGCTCACCCCGAGCCCGGCCAGGAGTCCGCGCCAGCGCGGCGAGCGGGCGAGGTCGCCGCCGGTGGACTCGTGCAGTCCGGCGGCGACGGTACCGTCCGCGAACAGCGCCGCGAACGTGTTCACGTCCGGCTCGCCGAACTCCAGGTCGAACAGCCGCTGCTCGAGCGCGTGGTCCTCGTCGCGGCCGACGAGCACGCAGCTGGTGAACAGCAGCGTCGCCGGGTCCGTGGTGGACCAGGCGGCCAGGTCCCAGCCGACCGCGGCGCGCAGCACGGCGTCCAGCCGCGTGCGGTACGCCGTCAGGTCCAGCCCCAGATGCGACAGGCGCAGCACCGCGCGGCGGGTGCGATCCTGGGCGGTCTCGGGCATGGACTCAACGCTAGTGCCCCGCCCCGCGGCGGGGACCCCCGAATTCTCGGGATGGGCGGCCCGCCGGTGCGTCCCTACCGTTCGGGTCATGACGATCTCACTGCCGGCGGACGACACCGTCGAGCGCAACAAGCGCACCATGCGCCGCATCTACGAGCTGATCATGGATCAGGGCCGGACCGACCTGATCGCCGAGCACTTCGCCCCGGGCCTGGTCAACCACACCGCGCCGGAGCCGCTGCGCACCGGCACGGAGGCGGTCGCCGGGCTGGTCTCCATGCTGCGCACCGCCTTCCCCGACGCCCGCACCGAGATCGAGGACATGACCGGCACCGGCGACGTGGTGGTGATGCGCAACTGGTACGCCGGAACCCACCTCGGCCCATTCCTCGGCAACGCCCCGACACGGCGCCCGTTCCGGTTCCGGCAGATGCACTGGATGCGCTTCGGCGCCGACGGCCGGGTCACCGACCACTGGGGCGTCCGCGACGACGTCAGCCACCTGCAGCAGCTCGGCCTGATCGGGTAGGCGCCTGAGAACGCGGGCGGGCCCCGCCGGACGACGCCGACGGGGCCCTGACGGTGCCGGGCTACTGCTCCGGTGTGATCTTGCCGCTGGCGCCGAAGACCTGCACCTCGGCGATGCGGACCTCGTTGCGGAACTGGCTGTTGGCAGCGCAGTCCGTGTTCGCCCGCGGGTCGTTGTCCTGCTCACCGGCGTACAGCGGGTTGCCCGTGCACTGGCTGGTCAGCACGACCACACGCACGTGCGTGGCCAGCGTCGGGTGGATGTCGAAGGCACGCAGGTTCAGCTGCGGTGCCACCGGACGCCAGGCGCCGCCCGGGAAGGCGTCGTCGGTGCTGCGGAACGCCTCCGTGTAGCTCGCGTCCTTGCTGCAGTCGGCCGTGGTGGCGTCGCAGGTGAGGACCGCGAACGAGCGCAGCGCGCTGAACCTGTTCTGGTTCGCCGTGCTGGCGTCGACGTCGCCCCGGAGGGCCGGGCGCAGCATGGCGCTGACGTTGAGCGACTGGACGTTGACCGGCTTGTCGCCGGCCAGGTCGATCGTGACCTGCTTGCCGGCCACGCCGTTCACCGACGCCCAGTTGGTGCCCTCGGTCTCGTCGTTGATCTTGTCGACGTTGACGCCGTCGCCGGACGCCACCGCGCCCAGCGTCGAGGAGGCCACGTTCTGCGGCAGCTTCAGCTTCAGGTCCTGCGCCTTGCCGGGCTTGAAGGAAGCGGTGAACTTCTGGCTGCCCCAGCCCTTGCCGTTGACCACGAAGTGGAACTCGGTGTTGGGCAGGATCTGGAACGTGGCCGGCAGCGGGGTCGACGGGTCGGTGTCGGCCACCGGGGTCACCCGTGCCTCGTAGTCGCCGACGTACAGCGTGACGTTCGCGCCCGAGGAGCCGGCCATCGGCCGGAGGGTCACCGTGGCGTTGTCGGCGTACGGCGAGTGGAAGCTCGGCGTCGGGTCGGTGTCCGACGCCGCGCCCGTCGCGCCCTCACCAAGGCCCGACTCGGCGAACGCCTTCCAGATGATGTCCTGGTTGGCCCCGCCGAAGCGGACCAGGTCCGCGGCCAGCATGTTGTCGCGCATGCTGGTCATGGTGGCCCCACTGGCCGCCTGCAGCAGGTACGAGTCGAACATCAGCTGGATCCAGCGCCGGTTGCCGGGGCAGGAGGCGGCGTCGACGGCACCGTCGGCGCACTGCTGCTGCAGCTCGGGCGTGCCCAGGCCGTAGCGGTTGACGAACTCCTGCCGCACCCGCAGGTTGGTGGCCACCCAGATCTCGCCGTCGGCGTGCACCTCGGGACCGACCAGGTCGAACCCGAAGTCCGAGTAGTTCAGCGGGCTCTTGCTGGCGTCGTAGTCGCGGATGCCCTCGTGCATGTTGCCGGTGACGTACGCGCCGGTGACGAACGGGGTGTCGCCGGCGGCGCGCAGGCCGTTCTCGAACAGGTACTCGGCCGCCACCAGGTCGCCCCAGCCCTCGCCCATCGAGCCGCCCTGCGTGCCGGTGATGCCGTTGTTCGGCCCGGCGATCATGCGGTTGGTGATGGCGTGGGTGTACTCGTGGCCGATGACGGTCATGTCGTAGTCGCCGTCGACGCACGGCGGGTACGCCGAGCCGGCCACGGGCTGCCACAGGAACATGTTGGTCGTCGGCGCCTGGCCGTCGCGGCCGGTGCTCTGGTTGGCGTTGTTGCGGCTGCCGCTGAGGGCGCCGGACTGCGCGCGCCCCTGCTCCGGGTCGTTACCCAGGCCGCCGGGCTGGATGTTGACGACCTGCATGTTCCACGCGGCCTCGGTGAAGCCCAGGTGGTAGCTGAAGTCGTGCATCCGGTTGTGCATGGCGAACAGGTTCGCCACGGCCGCGTCGCCGTCGTTGCGCCCGGCCGCGGTGAACACGTCGAGGTTGCACTTGGCCTCGTGCCACGCGTCGGTGAACGGGTAGGTGTAGTTGCGGTCCGTCCGGGTCGCCGCCGGGAACGCGGCGACGCCGCCACCCCACTGCACCACGTTGTTGGCCGCGTTGCCCGACGAGGTGAACGTCGGCTGGCCGGTCACCTGGTTGACGTCCCAGGCCTTGCCCGACGCGGCGTCCTTCACGGGCTTGATGCAGTTGAGCGCCGGGGTGAAGCACCACGTCACCCGCGGGTCGGTGCCCGCCGGGAGCGTCTGCGGCGCGGTCGCCGGGAAGACGGCCCAGGTCGGGTTGTCGGAGTCGAAGTCGACCATGTCCTCGCGAACCAGGATGCCGCCGGAGCGCGCGTCGACGAAGGTCGAGTACGCCGTGGGGTTGTCGGCATCGGTGGAGACCAGGCTCACCTGGTAGGCGGCGCGCACGCCGTCCTCGGGAGTGGGCACGCCCACCTCGATGACGTCGGGCTCGCTGACCTGACCGGCCGTGAGCCCGGCGTCGGTCAGGGCCGCGGCGACGGCGTCGGCCGCCGACAGCGTCGCCGGCTCCGGTGCGGCGGTGTCCCGCGTCAGCGACGACGTGACCCGCACGACGTTGCCCTTGTCGATCAGGATCGACACGAGCCCGTCGTGCCCGGCGGGCAGGCCGCCGAAAGTCTGCCGCAGCAGCACGACGTTGCCGGTGCCGAGCTTCTGGACCAGCAGGGGTTCCATCGCGGCGACGGCCGGGGCGTTCAGCGCGTACAGGTCGTGGTTGTCCAGCAGGTACTGGCGGGCCGCGGCGACCGGGTCGCCGGTCAGGCCGGTGGCCAGGGCCTTGTCCGGGCCGACGGCCTCGGGCTCACCGAGCGAGTTCCAGCGGATCTTCGCGGCGCCGACACGGTCGGCGGCCGCCTTCTGCTTCGCGGTCGGCGCCTTGCCGCCGCGGCGGTTGTCGACGTCGTGCGGGCCGTGCCCCTCGACGTCATGGGCTTTTCCGGGGTTGGGCTTGGGATCGGCAGCGGCGGGCGCGGCGGTCACCGCACCCGTCGCCACGACGGCGGCGGCAGTGAACGCGGCTAGCGTCCTGCCCCGCCAGCGCCTGGGGTTCAACCCAGATGTGCGCACGATCGGTTCTCCTCTGGTTGGTTGGGGGCGCGTGTGTTGCTCCGGGGGCGCCAGTTGATCTCATAGGGCCTATCACGGGCCTGCGCAGGGACACCAGGTTGCGCACATCGTCGTCCACAATGGACAGCTGGGAGCCAGCTCGGAGCCGGCCCGGCCCGCACGGACGGTCGGCGCGGCGCTTCGGGCGACAACGGGCAAATCGATCAACGGGCGTGCCCGGTGATTTACGGGAACTTCCGGATACGGCTTTATTTGCGCGAATGTTCACCAATAGCGATGACCGACATTCGTCGCACAAGCCCGATGAATGGGCAACCGTTCGCGTGCCAATGCATTATGCCATGTCGCCGTTCGACATCTGTCGCGACGCTGAGGCGTGTACCAGGAGTACATCGCAGCTCAGCAGGTCGCGCCGTACCGTCGAAGGTGTGAACAACCGAGCCGAGGTGCGCGACTTCCTCACCACGCGCCGCGCGAAGATAACCCCGGAGCAGGCGGGCATCCCGGCGGCCGGGCAGCGGCGCGTGCCCGGGCTGCGCCGCAGCGAGGTGGCCTCGCTGGCGGGAATGAGCGTCGAGTATTACGCCAAGCTCGAACGCGGCGCGCTGGCCGGCGTCTCCGCCGGTGTCCTGGAGGCGATCGCCCGCACCCTGCGGCTCGACGACGCCGAACGCGCGCATCTGATGCGCCTGGCGCAGGAGGCCAACGGCAGCACCGTGCTGGTCCGGCCGAGCCGCCGGCCCAAGAGCTTCACCGTGCGGCCGAGTCTGCAGTGGACGCTGGACTCGATCACCGCACCGGCGATCGTGGTGAACAACCGGCAGGATCTGCTCGCCGCCAACCTGCTCGGCCGCGCCATGTACAGCGACGTCTACGCGGGCGCCGCCGGCGCGCCGAACTTCGGCCGGTTCACGTTCCTCGACAGCGCGGCGCGCCGCTTCTACCCGGACTGGAACCTCGCCGCCGACATGCTCGTGGCGAACCTGCGGACCGCCGCGGGCAAGGATCCGCACGACAGAGGACTGCACGACCTGGTCGGCGAGCTGTCGACCCGCAGCGACGACTTCCGCCGGCGGTGGGCGGCGCACAACGTCCGCATCCACGGCACCGGCACCAAGACGTTCCGCCATCACATCGTCGGCGAGCTCGAACTGGCCTACGAAACCATGGACCTGCGGGCCGAGGACGGCGTCGGCATGACGATCTACGCCGCCGCGCCGGACTCACCGGCCGCGCAGGCCCTCGCCCTGCTCGCCTCGTGGGCCGCCACCGAAGCCGTCCAGTACGTCGCCGGCAACCAGGCCTGACCATCCCGACCATCGACCATCCCGACCGGAGGGACCTCCCGATGCCCGAGCAGCCGAAGCAGGTCGGCGGTGGGCGCCGCGCCGTCGGCGACATCGCGCCGAAGCTCGCCGAGCTCACCGACGACGTGCTCTTCGCCGACGTGTGGAACCGCGGTGAGCTGGCCGCCCGCGACCGCAGCCTGGTCACCGTCGCCGCACTGGTCGCCGGCGGTGACGCCGAGCAGCTGCGCTTCCACCTCGGTCGCGCCAGGGAGAACGGCCTGACCGAGACCGAGCTCGTCGAAGCCATCACCCATCTCGCGTTCTACGCCGGCTGGCCGAAGGCCATGACCGCGATCACCGTCGCCAAGCAGGTCTTCACCGGCTGACAGCACATCCACGGAGGAGCAGCACCATGCGAGCAACCGTCCTGCACGGCCCCCGCGACGTCCGCGTCGAGGACCGCCCGGACCCGGCCATCGAGCAGCCGACCGACGCGGTCATCCGGCTGGCCGCGGCCTGTGTCTGCGGCTCCGACCTGTGGCCGTACCGCGGCGCCGACACGGTGGGCGAGCCGGCGCCGATGGGCCACGAGTACGTCGGCGTCGTCGAGGAGGTCGGCAGCGAAGTCCGCACGGTCAAGCCGGGGCAGTTCGTCGTCGGCACGTTCTTCGCCAGCGACAACACGTGCGAGATCTGCCGGGCCGGGTACCAGACCCACTGCGTCAACCGCCAGCCCGGCTGCACCGGCTCCCAGGCCCAGTACACCCGCGTCCCGCTCGCCGACGGCACCCTCGTCGCCACGCCCGGCCAGCCGGACGCCGACCTGATCCCGAGCCTGCTCACCGCGTCCGACGTGCTCGGCACCGGCTGGTTCGCCGCCGACGCCGCGCAGGCCGGACCCGGCAAGACCGTCGCCGTCGTCGGTGACGGCGCCGTCGGCCTGCTCGGCGTCCTGGCCGCCCGGCAGCTCGGCGCCGAGCGGGTCATCGCGATGAGCCGCCACGCCGACCGGCAGAAGCTGGCCCTGGACTTCGGCGCCACGGACATCGTCACCGAGCGCGGTGACGAGGGCGTCGCCCGGATCAAGGACCTCACCGGCGGGCTCGGCGCGCACTCGGTCATCGAGGCCGTCGGCACGCAGGAGTCGATGCTGCAGGCCATCCGGGCCACCCGCGCCGGCGGGCACGTCGGCTTCGTCGGCGTCTCCCACGACGTCAGCCTGCCGGGGCGGGAGCTGTTCAACTCCGGCGTCCACCTGCACGGCGGGCCCGCTCCGGTACGGCGGTTCCTGCCCGAACTGATCGACCTCATCACCAGCCGGACGATCGACCCGGGCAAGGTGTTCGACCTGACCCTCCCGCTCGAGCAGGCCGCCGAGGCGTACCGGGCGATGGACGAGCGCCGCGCGGTCAAGGTCCTTCTGCAGCCCTGACGCGCGGCATGACCCGATGCCGTGGGCGACCGGGCGGGCGCCTACGGCCGGTCGGCGTCCGGCAGCGGCAGCACGAAACCGAGGTCGTCGTCGGGGTCTGTCCAGGGTGCTTCGCGGTCGAGCATCCCGGACAGCCGCTCCACCTCCGGCAGGAGGCGTGCCGCGAACATGAGCTCGCCGAGGCCCACGCACGCGGCGGCGACGACGAGGCCGGTCGCCGGCGCGACGGCGACCGTCATCGCGGCGACCAGTCCGCACAGGGCCCGCATCCGCAGGCAGCCGCGGGCGAGGCGGGGGAACTGCGCCGCGGCCCCGGCGTCGCCGGCCGCCGCGACACCGAGGGCGAGGCTGATCGCCGCGACCGCGACCGTCGGGTCGTACGCCGGCAGCTGGATCACGATCACACCGGCCACCGCCAGCAGCGCGGCACCGGCCTGGAACCATCGGGCGCCGCCGTACCGGGCCCGTAGCAGCTGCCCGCCGCCGAACCGGCCGAGTGCGACGAACAGCAGCCAGGAGCCGACCGCGGCGGCGCCGAACGTCCGTACCGACGACGGCCACACCATCGCGAAGACCGCGAGCAGCAGGCTCAGCAGGCCGAAGCTCGTCACTGCCCACCAGCCGAGCACGCCGTTCAGAGGGCCGGCCTGGCGCCCCGCGGCGCGCAGCCAGACGCGGGCCTGCTGCGGTGCGGCCCGTAGCGTGGCCACGGCGTTGGGTTGCATGAGCCGCCTCCTTCGATCGGGGTCGGCTACCTGGTACCCGCCGCGGCGGTCGATCGAACGCGCACAGGACAATCGTCCCCGGATCCGGTCAGGTGGGCCACGGATCCGGGGGCACGACACCCGAACGGGACCGTGCCGCCGGCGATCAGGCCGAGGGGCGGTCCACCCGGTAGACGTAGTGCCGCCGGTCGTCGATCGGGTTGTCGGGCTCCAGGTCGGCGTGGGCGACGCGGACCAGGCCGGCCTTCTCCAGCATCCGCCACGACGCGATGTTGTCGGCGTGCACCGGCACGATCACGCACTCGGCGTCGTCGTGCTCGGCCCACAGGTGCTCGAGCGCCGAGCGGATCATGCGGGTGCCGATCCCGCGCCCGACGTCCGCCACGTCGCCGATCAGGTAGTCGATCGTCATCGCCCGCGGCGGCACCGCCATGGCCGGCGCCATCTCCTGGACGTACTCGGGGTAGTCGTGCCAGAACGAGCGCTGCACCAGCCCGAGCGGCGCGCCGTCCAGGAGCGCCAGGAGGTCCTCGTTGGGCTCCTCGCGGCGGACGGAGGGCCCGAAGTCGCGCTCCACGGCCTCCGCCGACGTCTCGTGATCCCACCACCGGGCCACGTGCGGTGCCGCCAGCCACCGGGCCAGCAACGGGAAGTCCCGCGGGGTGACGTGCCGCCAGGTCATCATGCCGCTGACGGTAACAGCATCCTCTTACCGTCAGCATAGAATATTTCGCATGCACGACGTGGAGCTGCCGATCCTGGGCACCGAACCGCTGGTGGTGGAGTTCGCCAACACGCTGCACGGCGGCGAGGACTTCCTCGGCACGGCCGAGCTGTCCAGGCTGTGGTTCACCACCGCCGGCGCCCGACCGCCGCGCGACGCGGCCGCGGCCAGGGCCCTGCGCGACAGCGTCCACGCGCTGTTCACGGCCGCGGTCACCGGCACCGCCCCACCCGCCGCCGCGATCGCACACGTGAACACGGCCGCGGCGCAGGCGCCGACGTACCCACACCTCGTCCGGCGACCCACCGGCGAGCTGGTGGCGGACAGCCGGGGCGCCGCGACCGGCGACGCGGCGCTGCTCGGCTCCCTGGCCGCCGCCTGCGCCGGACTGCTCACCGACGGCCCGGCCCGCCTGCTGCGCCGTTGCGAGACCCCGGACTGCTGCCTGTTCTTCGTGCAGCACCACCCGCGCCGCCGGTACTGCCACGAGTCCTGCGCCCACCGCGACCGCCAGGCCAGGTACTACCGCCGCCGTACCCCGTCCTGAAGCCCGACCGCGCGGTTGGTCCGATCGGTTGCAGTTGCCCGCCCGGACGCATGGTCCATCGATCATGTGCCGCATCTCCGCGCGGAGATACGGCATCATGGATCGCATGCGACGGGCGGTTCTCGGCACGGTGCCGTGGTGACGCCCGCCGAGCACGCCCAGCTCGCCGATGCGCTGCTGGCGATCCCAGGCATCACGATCCCCGCCACCTGGAACATCGTGCTGGACCTGCTGCCTCCGCCGGCGGCGACCATGGTCGACCGCAACGGCCCCCCGCGGCTGCAGGGAATGTCGCTGCTGTCAGTGCTGCGGGACCAGCCGGACGGACTCCAGGAGCTCGTCGTCGTGCTCCGCGTTGTCTTCGGCGACGCTTCGGCGGGCGTCGGCGAGTTCGCGCAACTGGCCGGCAAGCCGGCGTCGATCTGACCACGGTGACGGAGGGAGCGCATTGGCCGGCGGCGTTGCGCTGAGCGAGGCACGCGAGGTGCTGCTGAAGGCGGAGGCGGTGAAGACGCAGCAGGGGTTCGCGCTGCTGCTGCAGGAGATCATCGAGATCCTCGGCGTCTCCGACTTCAACGTCGTCGACGCCGGCACCTTCCGCCTCCGGGCGGTGTCGGTCATCCGCGCCTGCGACGAGCAGTGGGGTGGGTTCGCCGCGCTCATCGCCGCCGTCCGCGAGACCGACGGACCGGAGTTCGCCGGCCGGCTGGCCGCGGCGATCGACGTGGACCGGCCGCAGAGCTCGCAGGTGACATTGCCGCAGCGCCGCCGGCTCCGGGAGATCCTCACCGGGATCCAGGACACCCATCCGGCGGACTGCTGGCGTCCTGCCCTTCGGTCCGTGCTCACCCTCAAGCAACCGCCGAGCGGCCTGCTGGGCGCCGCACGCCAGCTCGACGAGGCGTACTTCGACCCGGACGGCGTCACCCCGCCACCGCTGATCGCGTTCGTGGACGCGTTGGCCGGCACCCGCGACCTCGCACCGTTGCGTGCGGCCCAGCTCCGCGCATGGTCGGCGGAGCTGACCGGACGACCCGTAGGGCCGCCGCCGACGCGGCCGCAGCGTCCGGATCAGGCAGCGGCCGCTCGAGTCCTGCTGAAGATCGACGAGGTCGGCACCACCAGCCGCCAGCACGACGGTGCCGCGCAGTTCCGGCTGTCCGCCTGGCTGTACAGCGACGGCACCGTGGTCGACAAGATCCAGCGGACCGAGCCGGTGCTGGGCAAACACCTCGCCCGCGAAGGTGAGGCACTGCTGCACGACATCGGCCGGGGGCTGCTCAGCGGCGGCTACGGCGAGGTCATGGTCGAGTTCCTGCTGCCGTGGTCACAGCTCGGCACTCCCGTCGAGTCATGGCGGCTGCGCGACGCGAGCGAGCTCGCGCTGCACTGCCCGGTGGTCGTGCGTTCCCTGGACCGGCTGCTCTTTCCGTACGCGCTGCCGCAGTGGCGCCGATCCTGGTCGTCGCTGCCGGCCGGGGGCGAGACCTGCTGGCTGCACCTGCACCCGCCGGTGCCGCTGGACCCGGCCGACGTCGTCGTCGGCGGCGCCGACAGCGACGAGCTGCACGCCATCCTCACGACGCGGGACAGCGAGGTTGTCTGCGTCGGGTTCACCTTCGGCTACCCGGCCTGCACCGACCCACCTGCGGCGGTGCGGTACGACCCGATGGCCGCGGTCGTGCGCGCGGGCGTGCCGATCGCGGTCTGGCGGCGCGACGGCGGACCGATGCACGAGATCCGCGAGACCCTGTCGCTGCTGCAGTCGGCGCGCCAGCTCGCCGAACTGCCGCGGCAGGTCCTGCACCTGCGCCGGCAGGCCCGGGCGGGCACGACGGGCCGGGAGCATTGCGGCCGGCACGTGGCGCTGCTGTACGACGACCCGACCACCACCCCGGAACCGCTCACCGATCTCGCCCTTCCCGGCCTGGAGGTACCCCGCACATGACCGGACCGATGCCGATCGACCGCAGCTGGTGGGTCTACCGCGGGACGGGCAGCGTGTCCGAGGCCGGGCCGGTGCAGTTCCCCGAACCCCCGCCGTGGCGCACGTTCGACGGCGCCCCGCCCGCCGGGGTGGACTGGCCCGAGCCGCCGGCGCCGGCCGTGGCCGCGACCAAACGGCGCCTGGGCGAGTTCGGTGGTGGCCAGTCACCGGTCCGCCTCGACACCCGGGTGCTCGACGTGGTCAACTCCGCCCTGCTGCTGCGCCGCCCGTTGCTGGTCACGGGCAAGGCCGGCACCGGCAAGTCGACCCTCGCCCACAGCATCGCCGCGGAGCTCGGGCTGGGCTCGGTGCTCTACTGGCCGATCACCAGCCGCTCGACGCTCGGCGACGGCCTGTACGAGTACGACGCGATGGGCCGGTTGCAGGCGCTGAACATGGCCGGTGCCGACCCCGGTCGCGCGGACGACAGCGACACCGACGTGGGCCGGTTCCTGCGGCTCGGTCCGCTCGGCAGCGCGCTGGTGCCCTGGCGGCGCCCCCGCGTGCTGCTGGTCGACGAGATCGACAAGAGCGACATGGACCTGCCCAACGACCTGCTCACCATCTTCGAGGAGGCCGAGTTCGTCATCACCGAGCTGGCCCGGCTGGCCGACCAGCCGACCGTCCGGGTCAGGTTGCACGACGGCAGCTCCACCACCGTGGAACACGGCGTCGTGCGGTGCCACCAGTTCCCGGTGGTGGTGCTGACCAGCAACGGTGAGCGGGACTTCCCGCCGGCGTTCCTGCGCCGCTGCATCCGCCTCAACATCCTGCAGCCGGACGAGCAGCGGCTCCGGGACATCGTGGAGGCCCATCTCGGCACGGCGGGACTCGACGCGGCCGACCCGTACATCCAGAGTTTCCTCGCCAAGCAGCAGGCCGGCGACGACCTGGCCGCCGACCAGCTGCTCAACGCGATCTTCCTGGCCAGCAGCGGACAGGACGATCCACAGAGCACCGCCGTCGCGGTTGCCGAAGCCCTGCGACCGCTGAACCGGTCCTTCGATGACTGACCCGCCGGCGCATCCGGGCCGGGCGGCCGACGGGCTGATCGACGTGCTCGCGGCGCGGACCACGATGAGCCCGCTGGAGGTCCTCGACGCCCTCTGGCTCGTGCCGAGACTCGGGCCGCCGCCCACGCCGGGACCGTTGCCGGCGGCGCCGGCCGCCGCGGAACCCGGGGCCGGTCCGCCACCGCCCGAAGGGATCGTGCGCATCCCCGACCCGGGTGAGCTTCGCCGCGCGATGCCGGTCCCTCAGCCCGGCACCACCGCGGGTACGGACGTCACCCTGCACCTGCCCGCGACCGACGAGCTGGCGCCGGTCTTCGGCGACCCGGTCCGCCTGCCCGGCCGTCCCGCGGTGGACGGCCGGCTGGAGATCACCCGGCAGCTTCGCGGCCTGCGGCACTTCACCGGCCCGACCGGCCGGGTCACGATCGACGAGGCGCGGACCGCCCGGGCCAGCGCGGAGGCGCGGTCACTGGTGCCGGTGTTCCGTCCGGTCCGCGGCCGCAGGTTGGCCCTCACGCTGGTGCTGGACCGGTCCACCTCGATGGGCCTGTGGGGGCGCACCGTCGAGGAGCTCCACGACCTGCTGCAGGGCAGCGGCCTCTTCCGGACCGTGCAGGTTTGGGGCGTCGACACCGACGAGTCCCGCCCCGTCCTGCGGACCGCCGGTGGCTGGCGGCACGGCCGGTCCGCGGGTAAGCAACGCGACCCGCGGCAGGTCATGGACGGCAGCGGCCCGCGAGCGGTGCTCGTGCTCACCGACGGGATCGGCACGGCGTGGCGCTCCACCGAACTGCACGGCATGCTGGACCGCTGGTCCCGGCGGTGCCCCGTAGCGATCGTGCACCTGCTGCCCGAGGCGCTCTGGCACCGCACCGGGATCAAGCCACTCCCGGCGTCGGTGCACTGCCCGCGGCCCGGCGCCCCGCAGGTGAGCTGGCAGGTCACGGTCCGCGAACCGTTCGACTCGCTGCACGGCCGGCCGGCGCTGCCGGTGCTCGAGCTCAGCCCCGACTGGCTGGGCAACTGGTCCGATCTCATGGCGAAGCCCTCCAGCCGGCCGGTTTCGTTGAAGGTCATGCCCCTGCACAGCACGCCGCGACGGCAGCCCGCCCCCGCCCTGCCCACCGGCGTCGCCGGGTTGGTCAACGAGTTCCGGGCGGGCGCGTCTCCGGTGGCGTTCGAGCTCGCCTGCCACCTGTCCGCCGCGCCGCTGACCCCATCGGTGATGCGGCTCGTGCAGGAGTCGGTGCTGCCCTCGTCCGGCACCGCGGAGCTGGCCGAGGTCATGCTGTCGGGGCTGCTGGCCAGGGTCGCCTGGGACCACCGCGAACCGCTGTACGAATTCCGCCCCGGCGTCCGGCCGGTCCTGCTCAGCTGCCTGTCCCGCGCCGAGGCCAAGCGCGTGCTCAACGTGCTCGCCGACGTGTCCGGACCGGTTGCGGCGGCCTTCGGCGGCACGCTCGACTTCCGGGTGCTGGCCGGTGAGCAGTCCAGCACCGACCCGGCCCGGACCGCGGCAGGTCTGCCGTTCGCACGGGTGGCGGCCGCGGTGCTGGCCGGGCTCGGCGGCGAGCACCGTCAGCTCGCCGAACGCATCCGCACCCGGCTGCGCGACCTCGACCCGGCACCGTCCAGAACGTCCGGCGACGGCCCAGCCCCCACCGGCGCCGTGCTCCGGACGTACGCGCAGGTGCCCCCGCCGCGGACGGCCGGAGTGCCCCTCGCCGATCCGTGGCTCTCCCGTGCGGTCATCATCGGCAGTGCCGAGCACGAGCACCTGCCCGAGGTCCCGTCGATCGGCCGGAACGTCACCGCCCTCGCCGGGGCGCTGACCAACACCGAGATCTGGGGGCTCGCTCCCGAACACTGCACCGTCCTGGCCAACCCCGGCGACCCGCGCGATGTGGGCCGCGCGGTGCGGCAGGCCGCGACGGACGTCGACACCGACGGCCTGCTGTTGGTGTACTACGCGGGCCACGGCCTCGTCGACCCGGTCGACGGCAGTCTCGTGCTCGGCCTCAAGGACACCGACCCGGCAGTGCCGTACGAGAACGGTCTGCCCTTCGAGCACATCCGCCGCGCCGTCGCGGGCAGCCGCGCCCGCCGGCGGATCGTCATTCTCGACTGCTGCTACGCGGGCAGGGCCGCGGGACACCTCGCCGCCGGAGACTCCGCCAGCCAGGCGATCGCCGACCAGTCGGAGACCGACGAGACGGTCCTGCTCGTCTCGGCCGCCCGGAACCGCACCGCCCAGGCGCCGCAAGGCGAGCCGTACACGGCCTTCACCGGCGAGTTGCTGCGCATCATGCACGAGGGGCTGCCGACCGGTCCCGCGGTCCTGGACGTGCAAACCATCTGGCGTGAGCTCACCAGGCGGCTGCGCCAGCGAGGGTACGAACTACCGGAGCTCCGCGCGCGCAACTCCGGCGCCGAGATGGGGCTCGTGCGCAACGCCGCCCGGCACAACCGTGACCTGGTCGGCCGGATCGTCGTGGCGGCCGAAGCCGTCGACGACATCGACCTGCACCGCGCCGTGGTGCTGATCCTGCGCCACGACCGGGCGCGCGGCACCGTCGGCGTGCGGATCGACACGCCGATCGACCGGCCACTGCCGACCGACCTCGCCGCCGGCTGGCGACAGTTGCTCACGCCGCCGGCGGTGATCTTCGACGGTGGGCCGCTCAGCCGCGGTGACGGCTTCGTCGCGCTCGCCGACCTCCGCCCCGACGCGGAGCACCCGTTGCACTTCCGCTCCGTTCGCGACCGGATCGGCGTGGTGTCGCTGTCAGCTGATCCCGGACCGCTGGCCGGCGCCGTCGCCGGCCTGCGCCTGTTCTCCGGATATCTCGGCTGGGGCCCGGATCAGCTCGAGACCGACATCGACAACGGTCTGCTGCTGCTCAGCGCCGCGGACGCCCGGATCGTCCTGACGCCGACGCCGCAGCGGCTGTGGGCGCGGGAACACGCGAACCTCCTGGGCCGGCCATGACCGGTCCCGGCGCCGGCATCGGCGAAGACCAGATGATCAGCACGCTGGTGGACGCGGTCAACCGCGGCGAGCGAATCACCCTGCTCGTCGGATCGGGAGTCAGCACGCCGGCCGTCCCCGGCGTGACCGGACTCCTCCAGCTGGCCGACCAGTTCAGCACGGGCCGCGGTGACGACGGCGCGCTCAGTGCCGCACTGGAGCAGTCCCGCGCGGCCCTGCCACCCGACGCCGAGCCGATCGATGCGTACCAGGCCTACCGGCGGGTGTTCGCCGAGTGGTACTCCCCGCGCGGGTTCGACGTCATCGCCCAGCAGGCGGTCCTGAGCGCCTACCGCGCACCGGACCTCGCGGACTCGCCCCTGGCCACGCACGGCATCTGGCAACGCGTAGACCTGCGCCTCGGCGAGCGGCTGGAGAACAGCCTGGACTGGTGGGACCTGCCGCCCGGGGTGCGTGCCCTCGGCAGGATTCTCGCCTGGCGGCACGGCGAGTTCGGCGACTGGCTGCTCACGACGAACTTCGATCCCCTGATCGAGATCGCGGTCCGTACCGCCGGTCGGCTCGCCGTCAGCCTACCGGCGGACCTGGACGGCGTCATCGCGGAGCACCACGACGACACCGCCGCAGTGCGCATCGTGCACCTGCACGGCTACTGGCGGCCGACGGCCGCATCCGAGGTGCTGTTGCAGCAGGGCGCGACGACCGTCGAGCGTCCTGAGCTCGTGACGCACGGGCATCTGCTCGTCGTCGGGCACAGCGGCTGGGACCCGAGCATCCTCGCCGCGGTGCGAACCGCCGGTCGGGTGCGAGGCGTCCGGGTCCATTGGGCGCTCCATGAACGCGAGCCGCGTCCACAGCTCGTCGACGCGCTCGGCGACCTGCCCGTCTACTACCGCGGCGTCGACAGCGATCGGTTCTTCAACCGACTGGCGGAGCGGCTGCAGGTGCCGGCCGGGGACCGGCGTACCGACCCGCGCCGGCGGGTCAGACACCTGGACTGGGAGCGGGAGCTGCTCTCGCACCCGGGCAACACGGCACCGGCCGAGACCCTGCCGCTGCTGGTGCAGCTGGAGCGGCGCTTCGGCTGGGGGGTGGACTGGAACGGCGCGCCGCGAGTGCCGCGGACGTTGTTCTGGCCGATCCGGTTGCGTCCCGCCGCATCCCTCATCAACGCGGTCCAGGCGGTCACCGCGGCGGCCCTGAGCCGTCGGGGCACCCGCGTCATGATCTGCTTCGACGACTTCGGCGTCCGTGAACGGCACGCCTGGAGCGCGGCGGTTGCCGGCGACATCCGCCGATGGATGCACCGTGTCGACCCGGCCGCCGACGCGACGGTGGTGTCGCTGCAGGACTTCATCGACGGCGGAGGGCCGGGCAACCACCCGTGGTCGATCGCCCGGACGTTCTACGGTGACGGCAACCCGTCGCTGTACAGCGTCCTGGCCGCCGCGAACGTGGTGCCCCACCTGGCGTTGCGCGACCTCGAGCAGTACGCCCCGGCGATCGTGCAGAGTCTGCTCAGCAGGAACACGAACCGGCTGCTGACCCCGCTGGTCGTCTGGACGATGTTCCAGGACGTGCTGCGCACCGAGCCGGCGGCCGAGGTCCTCGCCTACGCCGGTAGTGACGACCGCCTGATGTGGGAGCAGTTCCGCGCCCACTTCGGGTCCGGCGGCAGCCTGCTGTACAACCCCCATCTGCGCAATCTGGGCAACCGGTCGAGGCTGGTGCGGTGGTCCACCGGCGCCGACCTTCGCTCCTATCTCTCGGCCGCCAGCCAACTGCCCGGCTGGGCCGAGGAGGGCCGCTATCTGCACTGGCTGGTGCAGAACGCGTTCCTGCTGCCCCGGTATCTCACCGGCGACGGGTTCGCGGAGGTCGATGGGGTACGGATCGACTCGTGGGCGGCGTTCGCGGCGGGACTCGACGCCGGGCTGCCGGTGCTGGAGCTGCTGGCCGACGACGTCTCGAACTTCTATCTGGGTGGGTAGCGGTGCTGTGACGATCCGATACAGTGGCGCTCTGCTCCTGCTGAAGGGACTGCGATGCCGGTGAACGGCGGAACGGGCGGGCGCGCCGCGGCCGCGGGGTCGAGGTGGCTGGCGATCGTGCCGCTCGCGGTCGGGGTGGTCGCGACGGTCACGTACAGCCTCACCACGGCGAAACCCGTGGCGGCGCTCGGCACGGCGGGCATGCTGGCGGCGGCGGCCGCGGCCGGTGGGGCGCTGCTGGGGTTCCTGTTCGGCATCCCGCGGGTCCTCGCCCGGGACCCGGGCGCGGACGGGGAGGCGCCGCTCGGGGCGTACGCACCCAACACCAACCTGGAGCAGATCTCCGACTGGCTCACGAAGATCATCATTGGGGTCGGTCTCGTCGAGTTCGGCAGGATCCTGCGGGCCGCGGGGCGCGGGCTCGACGTGGTGGCGCCCGAGCTGGGTGGCGGCAAGGCGTTCAGCGCCGGGCTGGTGATCTACTTCGTCGTGTACGGCTTCCTGCTGGGCTGGCTCACCGCCCGGATCCGGCTGGCGCCCGCGCTGTCGTCGGCGGACAGGGCCGCCCTGGACCAGTTCGTCCGAGCCGAGGTCGTCGAGGCGCGCGGCAACCCGGAGGAGGCGGGCCGGTTGCGGCGCTCGGCGGCGGCGCTCGCGTCGCACACCGCCCGGCGGTACGAGGAACTGCGCAGCACCACCCCGTCCACCCCCGGACGCACCGCGGAGATGGAGACGCTGATCGCCACCGCCAGGTCCGCGGCGACCGGCGGGCAGTGGCAGCCGGAGCAGGTCACCGACATGTTCTGGCGGGCCACCGACGGCGACCGGATCTTCGTGCTCGGGCTCATGCAGGGCGACGTGCGGCTGGTCGACTTCGACTGCGCGATCGACGCGGTGGAGCACTCGAGGTCCGCCTTCGAGCAGTACCACGCCCTCGTCGTCCTCGACCGTGACGACCTGACGTTCACCGCCGCCCAGCGCACCAGGCTGCTGTCGGTGCTCGACTATCAGATGGGTCCGCACGGCCGGGTCCGCGAAGGCAGGGAACGCCGCAAGCCGGCGACCCGGATCGTCGACCGCTTGCGGCCCGGCACGGACCCGCCGGGTGCCTGACCAGCCGGCCGTCGACGAGCGGCTCAAAGGAATGCTCAGCGGGCCCGCGGCGCGGGTCCTGGACAGCTGGGCGGTCCACCACCAGATGGCGGTCCGGCTCGCGTCCGACGGCATGATGACCGGTGGCACGACCGACGCCCGGGTGTTCGTGGTGTACGTGCGACCGGTCAAGGGCGGCGGCACCAAGTGCATCCTGAAGTACTGCCCACCGGGCACCGGAGCGGCGCTGCGCAGCGAACCGCGGGCCCATGAGCAGGCGCTGGCCGCCCACCCCGGCTTCGCCGCCGAACACCTGGTGACACAGCCGTTCCCGCCGGTCGCCCTCGAGGACGGCGGCTGCCTCATGTTCCAAGGTCTGGCCGGGGGCAGCCTCACCGACTACCAGGGCATGGCCGCGATGGTGCTCGACCGGCGGGTCGCACCCGCCGCGCGGGCGGTGGTGTCGGCGGTGCTCTCGGACTGGAACCCGAGCTCGACCTACGACCTGGCGTTCCGCACCGAATCCGCGACCGTCTCCGCGGCCCTCGGCAGCCGGCTCGTGCCGCGCCACGGCCTTGCCGACTGGCTGGCCGATCACCCCGAGCTGGACGCCAAGCAGCGCTGGCTGGAGCTGCCGGGAGTCGCCGAGCCGATGCCCAACCCGTTCGCGCTCGCCGCCGGTGCGTTCGACGGCCCCGAGGTGGCCGACTTCCTCGGCAACGCCCACGGTGATCTGCACGTCGGCAACATCCTGTTCCCGCAGCAGCCCGAGCAGCACGGGTACGCGAAGTTCCGGCTGATCGACCTGTCGATGTTCCGCACGGATGCGTCGCTGGCCCGCGACCCCGTGCACCTGCTGCTGTCCCTGGTCGCGCTCTACCTGCCGCGGCTGGACGACGACGCCCGCACCGCCGTGCGGGGGTTGCTGCTGGGCCGGCCGGGCGGCGACCGGGGGTTGGTGCCGATGGCGCTGTCCGAGGCGCATGAGGCGATCCTCGAGGCGGGCCTGGCCTGGGTCGCGGCCGGCGACAGCGGGCTCAGCGACGAATGGCGCCAGCAGATCCGGCTCGCCACGGTGGTCGGCGGGCTGCTGTTCGTCGGCCGGCGCAACCACGAGGCACGCGCCCGCTGGTGGTTCTTCGAGCTGGCCGCCGAGGCCGCACTGGACTACCTCCGGGCGGCCGGCCGGGCCACCGCCGACTCGATCGCGAAGGTCCCGGTGCCCAGCATGCCCGGGACGCCCGGGACGGCGGACCAGCCGGCCGGCCCATCGGCAGCCCGAGCGCAGCCGGCACCCTTGACTCCGGCGCAGCTGCGGCAGCTGGTGGACCTGCTCTTCGACCAGCACGCGATGAGCGCCACCTGGCGGCAGCTGGTCGGATGGTTGCCGGCCGACCTGACCACCGGCTACGAGCAGCACAGCGTCCTGGCCGTCGACGCGCTCAACCTGTTCCGCTACTTCGGCACCGTCGACCCGTCGCCCTGGCCGCTGTTCATCGAGACCGTCGAGGCGGTGTTCCCGAACTCCCGCGCCGTGGCCCGCTTCAAGGCCGAACTCGTCAGACTCGGGCTGCTGCCCGGCTGATCCCGCAGCGGCTCAACGCTGGCCGGTGAGGTACTCCAGATACGCCACGGCGTGGCTGATCCACAGGTCGGCGTCGAGCTTGGAGTAGGCGATCGAGCTGTCCGTCAGTTGCAGCTGCGGCTGCTGCGCCTGCAACAGGTCCAGCGCCCGCAGCTGTTGTGCCCGTTCCCCGGGGCCGATGAATCCACCGGCCGAGCCGAGCAGCCGAGCCACCTCCACGGCGAGATGGTGGACGCCCGCCGCCTCATATCTCGCCCCGTTGTCGGCGAACGTGAACTGGGGCGCCGGCAGCAGCGGCACGCGTGGGCTCCGGATGGCCCGCGGGTCGGTGGACCCGACCACCTCCATGGCACCTCGCACCATCAACAGCGCGGGCCGGAACGTCACGAGCACGTCGCCGACGACGTTCCAGCCGTACTCCGCGATGCATTCGGACAGCGCCCGCGACAGCTCCGCGACCAGCAGTCCCTGGTCCTGACGGACGGCGCCGAAGTCGTGTTCGGAGCAGATCACCTCGTACCGGTTCGGCACGACGTTGGTTCCGTCCGCGCCGGTCCAGTGCTCCGACCGAGCGCACTGATCCAGCTGGGTCAGGACGTATGCGGGTTGCAACGAGCCGGTGAGCAGGGTGTCCACCCTGTGGCCGAGGGTGTACCGCAGGCGGCTCCGGAGCCTTCGCAGCGCGTTGCCCAGCGGCGTCTGGCCGGTCTCCGCGATGCTGCCGGTCTGGTAGAACTCGGCCTCCACGAGGTGCCGCCGCGACTGCAGACCCGCGCTCATCACGACCTCGACGATGATGTCACCGGGCGCCGACCAGGCCACGTCGTGGATGAGCTCGACCTGCGCGTCGGCGAGCGCCTGCGCCAGATCCTGGGCGACGGAGACTCCCATGCGCTGATAGTCGTCCGCGGGCAGGGTCACGACGTAGCGGTTGGGCACGAGCGCCAGTCCCGAGGACGAGGAACGGCGTTGCTGACGGGCGGCGACCTGCATCGAGCGCAGCACCGCGATCGGATCGACGTTGAGGCCGGGTGTTTCGCGGATCCGGGCGAGCAGGTCCGCGGCCCGTTCCTCGAAGTGTTCCTGGGCCGTGTCCTCGGATGCGGTGATGCCGCCGCGCGCGGGATCGACGTAGATCTCCGGAATGATCACGGCGACCCGCGCGTCGAGGCCCGGTTTGACCCACACGTCGATGAAGACGTCGTCGACGACCTGCCAGCCTCTTGCACCGATGAACCAGGCCGTGTACCGGGCCAGCGCCGCCGCGGTCGACTTCAGCGAATCCTGGTCGTACGCGGCGAGCACCTCCGGCGCGACCTCGATCACGTACCGGTTCGGTGCGACGACGGTGCCCGACGGCAGCTGGATTCGTCGTGCCTCCGCCTCGCGCTCCAGCATGGCCTGGAGCATCGTGAGATCCGGCGACTCTTCGTCCGCTTCGAACCGCAGTCCCAACACCACGACCCGCCGGGTCAGCGCCTCGCCGCCGTCGATCCTGGGGACGGGACCGTCCACCAGGTCATACACGGTGGCGCTGAAGACCTCCGGGTGGACCGACTCGACGACGACACTGGTGGCCGGAACATCGGCACGGCCGGCGACCCGGCCCTCGGGCAGCCGCCGTGCGTGGGCGGTGTCCCGCGCCAGGCGATCCGTCAGGAGGCGCGCCATCTCCTCGTACGGTCCGCCGAGGCTGCGCAGCACCGTCGCCGCGACCCGCGCGAAGGGCTCGTTCTCAGCCGTGATGTTGACTCTGCCGGTGCCGGTGTCGACCAGCGCACGGAAGTCCAGCGAGCCGCCGAACAGGGCCGCGGTCACCGCCGACACCTGCCGGACGACGTCCAGGGTGTCGATGACGTCCATGCGGCTGAGCAGGCCGAGCAGTTCCTCCCGGACGCCGGGCCGGAACTCGTAGATGACGGTGTCCGGGTCCTCGCCCGGTTGTGGCGGCGCCAACCGCTGGATGAGGTCGCCGAGGTAGAACTCGGCCAGGTGGCAGGGCCGGCTGTCCAGCAGCATCGATGCCTGGACCAGCCGCATGATCGACAATGTGAGCGGCACCGCGGACAGCTGGGTGGCGAGCTCGAACGCCTGCGCGGACACCGATGCGCGGAACTGCCGGACCCGTTCGGCCGGGCTGGGCACCGCCGGCACAGGGTCTTCGGGGTCGGCGAGGCCGGTCTGTGCCGGGTCGAGGGCGTATCCGCCCACCTCGTCGGTGAGCTGTCCGGCCAGCATCCTCGCCCAGAGCGACAGGTCGTTCGGGGTGAGCTCGAGCACCGGGATCAGCGTGCCGGGCACGGTCGGGCGCGACCCGGCGAACGAGGCCGCACGGAGCCGCGGCCGGCCGCCGCCCTCACCTGAGCTGCGTTGCCAGACCGGACGGATGTCGAAGCCCGTCCGGTGCCACATCGACTTCGGCAGCGCGTTGATGACAGCGGTCGGGCCGACCTGCCGGCAGCGCTGCAGCAGGCGGAGCACGCGGGCCTGGTGGTGGCTCGCGCCGACGCCGTCGGTCAGCAACAGCACGAGGCGCCGGCCGGTCGGGTCGAGCAGCTCGCTGGAGTTGCGCGGGGTGATGCTCCCCGATGCGCTGAGCGGGACGATCGACAGTCCCGCCCGCCCGTCGCGCAACCGCCACGAGCGGACGTTGCGGAACGCGGCCTGGCGTTCCAGCAGCCGGGCGAGCTCGTGTGCCACCCGTTCCCACACGACCATCCCGGGGCCGTCGTCGACGACGAGCGCGACCTCGAGCCAGCGCTCCGTGGCGTGCCGTTCCACCGCGACCAAGGTCATGGACGCGGCTGACTGCACGGCGCTGGCTTCCTCGTCGATGACCTTCAGGCCCGGCGCCGGGACCCGGCGCCGCATGGGCCGCATCGCCCGGGAGAGGTCGAGACCGTCGTGCAGTCCGGCCACCCCGGGCGCCCGGGCGAACTCGCCGCTGGTCGGCCCGGCCTCGGCAGTGCCGGACGCCGCCGGCGGCTCCTGGCGGTGGACCGGATGCAACGCGACCGTCGGCGTCTGCAACGGCACCACCGGCGGCGGCGCGACGTACACCGGCTCCAGGTCGGGCGGTTCGGCCGCCGGCGCCGGTGGCGGCTCCGGCACGTGTGTCGCCGCAGGGGGACGGCGCTGCTGCGGATACATGTAGGTCGCCAGCCACAGCGCGTCGGCGACCTCGGCGGCGTCGAGGAGCTGGGACTGCAGGCACTGGCCCACCAGCTCCTGGAACGCCGCCCCCCGGCTCATCGTTCGTCGTCGTCGGTCAGTGGCCGCAGCAGCGCCTCGATCGCGTCGCGGCGCTCGGGATCGGTCCGCCCGGTGCCCGCCGAGGCGAGATACAGGGCGTTGAGCAGTTGGTCGGTGGCGCGGTCCCGGCCGTCGAGCTGCCGTTCGAGGAAGTCGTCGATGCGCCGGGCGACGTCGTCGGTGACCATCCCCAGGTGTGCCTCGACGATCCGGATCAGCCGCTCCCGGTTCGGGGTGCGCAGGTCCAGCCGCACGCAGCGGCGCAGGAAGGCGGTCGGGAAGTCACGCTCGCCGTTGCTGGTCAGCAGCACGAACGGGAACGCGGTGCACCGGACCCGGCCGTCGGCGATGCGGGCGCGGCCGTCGCGGTCGCCGGTGCGGACCTCGACCGGACGGCCGTCGCCGGCCACGCGTTCGAGCTCCGGGATGACGAACTCGCCCTCCTCGAACGCGTTGAGCAGGTCGTTGGGCAGGTCGACGTCGCTCTTGTCGATCTCGTCGATGAGCAGCATCCGGGGTTTGGCACCGGGCAGCAGCGCCGTGCCGAGCGGGCCGAGCCGGATGAAGGACCCGATGTCGGTGGGGTTGGTGTCCTCGCCGCCCGCGGCGGTGCGGTTGAGGTTCGCCGCCTGCAGCCGGCCGATGGCGTCGTAGCGGTACAGCCCGTCGGCGAGCGTCGAGCGGCTGGTGATCGACCACCGCAGCACCGGGCCGAGGTTCAGCTCGTGCGCGATGCTGTAGGCGAGCGTCGACTTGCCGGTGCCGGGTTTGCCGGTGACGAGCAGCGGGCGGCGCAGATACAGCGCGGCGTTGATCAGCTCGATCTCGTTGAAGTCCGGCTGGTATGCGGTGGCGAGGTGGTGCCGGCCGATACGGCGTTCGCTGGCGGTGTCGTTGTCGTCCGCGGCCGCGGCGAACGTCCGCCAGGGCGGCGCCTCGGGGAGGCGATGCTCGACCGCGTCGTGCGGCTCCCCGCTGCCGGTGTAGATCCACCAGTCGCGCTCCGGGCCGGTCATGCCGCATCCCCGGCCACCGACGGCCCGCGCAGCGACGCCTGCAGCTCCGGCAGCCGCTCGGGGTCGTCCCACACCAGGCTCACCTCGCGGACGGCCGCGACGTCGCTCTCCACCGCGGCCTGGCGCAGGCCGAGGACCCGCTCCGGCAGCGCTGCCAGCGTGCCGGTGGCGACGAACCCCGACACTGCCTGCCGCAGTGGGGCCACGGCGCCGTCGTCGCGTCGCCACACCGCGGCCGGTACCCCGGCATGGATCGCGAATGCCAAGCCGGCCTCCTGAGCGTGGACGTACGGATAGGTCAGCCCGACGCACACGAGCTGTTCCCGCCTGCGGAGTGCCTGCAGGAACGGCTCACCGTGAGCTGTCTCGACGATGTCGTCCGCGTCCGGCGCCGGCTGTGTGCCGGTGCCGGGCCGCAACCATTGGACGCTCGCCGCCGAACACGGATCGGCCGACAGCCGCTGCCAGCGCCGCCGCCAGTCGCCGTGCGACCAGCGGTCCCGCAACCGGTCGAGGGATCTGATCACCACCGGGTAGCAGATGCCGATCCGTCGCTGGCCGGGCTGCCCGACCGCGATGCGCCAGCCGTCGAACGGATGGCCGAGCAACTGGTGCGGCACCAGGAACTCGATCGTGAGCTCGCCGAATCCGGCGGTGAGGAACTGCGACGTGCGCTCCAGCAGATCCTCACCGCGGGCGTCGAGCTGGTCCCGCCGGCACGGCGCGGCATCCTCGACCTTCGCCGACATGCCTCCGTCTGACCGGTACCACCAGGCGCTGAGCTGGTAGCCGTCGGGGAACACGCGATCGTCGATCTTGACGATGAGGAAGGCGTCGGCCGGGATCTCGTCCCGCGCCGCACGCAGGCCGTGCAGGGCCTCGCGGACCGCCGTCGGATCGCATCCGATCCGGGTCGCGACCCGCTCCGTCCAGGTCAGCAGTGCCCGCGCCGGTCTGGCCAGCTGCTCGTCGGCGAGGCACAGTGCGAACATCACCAGCGGATGCGGCCCACCCGGCGGCCAGGTCGCTCCTTCCAGCGCGCCGAAGGTCTCGGCGACCGTCCGCGCCGCGCCGACCGTGCCGGGAACTCTCGTCCCGAGTGCCCGCTGCACCAGGATTTGCAGTTGCGCGGGTGCGGGCGGGGGCAGGACGCCGAGGAGCCGCTCCAGCTCGGCGCGCTCGTCGGTGGACAGGATGCTCGCCTGCGTCTCGCACTCCTCGACGAGCGCGGCGAGCCGGTCCGCCGCCGCGCCCGGCCGGTGCAGGTCGACGGCCCGGTGCAGGAACTTGATGCCCTCGAAGCCGCCGGCGTCGTGACACGCGCGGATCATCGCCAGCATGTGTGTGCGGGCGATGGGGGACTCCTCGCAGTGCACCTCGCCGAGGTCCTCGCGCAGCGCGGCGAGCAGGGTGTGCCGGAACGCGAGCTCGCCCATGCCGGGAACGACGGACAGCGCGTCCAGCAGGCGGCGCTGCAGCGGGATGGTGAGCGAGACAACTGGCACGACCCGGACGTCGTTGCGCTGTCTCCACCAGCTCACGGTCACGACTGTACCCGTCGATGCGTGCCGGTCCGTCACCGAACTCTCACACGAGTGGCCTGACTCCGATCAATCGAACGGACATCCGCCAGATCCGGGTTCGGTGCGGTCGTGCCGGTCAGGCGGAGGACCGCCACCCTGCTGCCCGACGATGCCGACCGCCGATAGCCTGTGCGGGGCGTCGGTGAGGGTCGATGCTACCCTAAATCAATTCGATGGATAAATTCCTCCGGGTGGGCGAGCAGAGGACGGCGATGGGCAGACAGTTGCCGATGCGGCGCGGCACCAACCTGCCGCGCATGGGCGACTTCAACGAGTCGGTGGTGCTCGACGCGATCCGCCGGGTGCCCGAGGGGCTCAGCCGGGTCGAGCTGATCGAGTCGACCGGCCTGTCGGCGCAGACGGTGTCGAACATCTGCCGGCGGCTGCTGGACTCGGGGCTGGCCCACGAGGCCGGGACGCGGGCCACGGGCAGCGGCAAACCGCGCCGGTTGCTGCAGGTCAACGCCGAGGCGCGGTACGCGGTCGGGGTCCACCTCGACCCGGCCGTCGTGACGATGGTCGTGCTCGACCTGCTGGGCCGGGTCGTGGCCCGGGCGCAGCGGCCGACGCCGCCGGCCGCGGATCCGGACCACACCCTGGCGGAGATGGGCGACTCGATCAACGCCCTGGTGGCCGAGTCCGGGGTGGCGCGGGACGCGATGCTCGGGCTGGGCATCGCCGCGCCGGGCCCGGTCGACGTGGCGGCGGGGCTGGTCATCGCGCCGCCCGAGCTGGTCGGCTGGGGGCGGGTGCCGCTGCGCGACCACCTCGCCGGGGCGACCGGGCTGCCGGTGCTGCTGGACAAGGACGTGATCGCCGCCGCCGTCGCCGAGCGCTGGGCGGGCGCGGCCACCGGCACCGGCAACTTCCTGTTCTTCTACCTGGGCACCGGGTCCGGCATGGGGCTCGTCGTCGACGACGTGGTGCTGCGCGGCCTGTCCGGCAACGCCGGCGAGGTCGGCGGGCTGTACGCCGCCTGCACCACGAACGCCCTGGTCGCCGAGGCGATCGAGGAGGGCGTGCTCGGGCCGGAGTGCAAGCCGGCCGGGCCGCGGGACGCCGAGCAGAGCCTGCGCGCGCTGTGCCGGCAGGCCGCGGCCGGCAACCGGACCGCCGGTGAGATCATCGACCGCTGGGCGGTGCGGGTCGGCCGGGGGGTGAGCGCCGCGGCGACGCTGGTGGACGCGGAGATGATCGTGTTCGGCGGGCCGATCTGGCCGCTGCTGGCCGACCGGTTCATGGCGATCGTCCCCGGCATCGTGGAGAGCTCGCCGTTCGTGGAGCGGATCCATCCGACGGTGGTGACGACGACCGGGCTGGGCATCGACGTCGGTGCGATCGGCGCCGCCTGCCTGGTGCTGGAGCAGTTCCTCTCCGCCCAGCCCCATTCGCTGCTGCTCGGCTGAGAACGGCGGTCAGGGGCGCTCCGCGGCGCCGTCGACGCCCCGGACGAGGGCCCAGCGGTCGTGCCGCAGCGGCGGGGGAGCGGGGTGGCGGCGCGCCGCCGACTCGTCGAAGTCGACGCCCAGGCCGGGGGACTCCGACGGGTACAGGACCCCGCCGACCGGCACCGGAGCGCCCGGGAACACCTCGAGGGTGGCGTCGTGGAACCGGGCCGCCTCCTGCACGCCGAACGCGGGTGTCGACACGTCGAGGGCGACGTTGGCGGCCTGCGCGACCGGGCTCACGTCGCCGGGGCCGTGCGGGGCGATCCGGGCCCCGAACAGCTCGCACGCCGCGGTGAGCTTGCGCGCCGGGGTCAGGCCGCCGAGGGTCGGGATGCGCAGCCGCACGAAGTCGATCGCCCGCGCGGTCAGCAGCGGCAGGAACTGCCCGACGTCGTCGAACAGCTCGCCGACGGCGAGCGGCACCGCGCCGGCCGAACCGGCCGCGCCGGCGAGCCGCGGGAAGTGGTCGCTGTCCTCGGGGGCGAGGGCGTCCTCGAGGAAGAACAGCCGCGCGTCGGCGAGCGCGGCGACCAGCCGGACCGCCTGGGCCGGGGTGAGCCGCTCGTGCGCGTCGTGCAGCAGCTCGACGCCGTCGCCGACCCGCCGGCGTACGTCGGCCAGGGCGGGCGGGACGTGCCGCAGGTACGCCAGGGGGTCCCACGCGCTGCCGGTGGACGCGGTGCCGTAGTTCTGCACGCCGGGCACCGCGACCTGGACCCGGACGTGCCGGTAGCCGGCCTCGGTGGCCGCGAGGACGTCCTCGGCGATGCGGGCCGGGTCGTCGCCGTCGACGTGGGTGTAGGCCGCGGCGCCGTGCCGTGCCCGGCCGCCGAGCAGCGAGTACAGCGGCAGGCCGGCCGCCTTGGCCTTGATGTCCCACAGCGCGACGTCGACGGCGCCGAGGGCGTTGTTGGCGATCGAGCCGCCCCGCCAGTAGCCGGAGTTGCGCAACAGGCGGTGGATGTCCTCGATGTCGCCGGCGTCGCGGCCGCACAGCAGCGGGCCGAGGTAGTCGTCGAGGACGGACCGCACCGCCAGGGTCCGCTGCGGATCGCTGGCGCAGCCCAGTCCGTACAGGCCGGGCTGGTCCGTCTCGACCCGGACGATCAGGTACGGGCACCCCTGCGGCCCGCACAGGAACGTGCGGACCCGGGTGATCCGGGCGGCGTCCGCCCGGGCGGGCCAGGGCGCCGCGGCGATGAGTTTCGAAGGATCGTACCGAAGTTCGTCCATGGATTGACAGAGTACATCAATTCGATTTACGTTCTCGGCAAGTGGCGCCCGTCGATGGCGCCCCAGACGCGAAGGCCGCGCGATGACACCCCCACGAAGCGCGTGGCGGCCGGCTCTGGCCGCCCTGATAACCCTGGCCCTCGCCACCGGCACCGCCGCGTGCGGCGGCGACGGGTCCGGCGACGAGAAGTCCAAGACGCTGACGATGTGGACGTTCAAGCAGTCGCACGTCAAGGCGCTGCAGAAGGTCGCCGACTCCTTCGCCAAGGAGTCCGGCATCACCGTGAAGGTCGAGGCCTACGGCCCCGACGAAGCGTTCGTCACCAAGGTGCAGGCCGCCGCGCAGACCAAGAACCTGCCCGACCTGCTCGAGGTGCACACCAACGGCGACGACCTCGCGTTCGGCGCCCCCGGCCTGCTCACCGACCTCGCCAAGGACGTCGACGACGCCTGGCTGGCCAACTACCTGCCGGCGGTCCGCCAGGACGGTGTCGTCACCGAGCAGTACTACAAGCAGTCCCTCGCCCAGGACGCCAAGACCCACGGGATCAAGCTCGGCCAGCGCTTCAGCGTCCCGCTGACCGTCGGCACGTTCGGCATCGTCTACGCCAACAAGCAGCGCCTCGCCGACGCCGGCGTCACCGGCGCCCCGGCCACCTGGGAGGAGTTCATCGCCGCCCTGGGCAAGGTCAAGGCGAAGTACCCCGACAACGGCGGCGTGAGCATCGGGTTGAAGGCGCCGACGACCGGGCTGGAGTGGTTCCTGCAGCCCATGGCGTACGGCCTGCTCGGCCCCGACAAGTTCCACGCCCTGTTCGGCAAGGACAAGGCCGGCACGTTCTCCTCCCCGGCCGGCGTGCAGGCGCTGCAGACCTACGGGCAGGTCCAGCCGTACTGGCACCCGGGCACCCAGAGCCTCGACATCGACGCCGCCGACCTCGCCTTCGCGCAGGGCAAGTCCACGTTCGACATCGGCGGCACGTTCACCCTGGCGTTCCTGGCCCAGAACGGTATGGACGCCGGCAACGTCATCACGTTCCCCGTGCCGGTGCCGGCCGCCGGTGCCATCAAGAACATGACCCTTGCCCCGTTCACGCTCACCGGGGTGTCGGTCTCCTCGACCACGAAGAACCGGGCCGCCGCCATCCAGTGGCTGAAGTACCTCGCCAAGGCCGACGTGTCCGCCACGTTCGCCAAGGAGGCCCTCGACGTCCCGCCGACCGACCTCGGCGCCGACCCGGCCGCCGCCGTCGGCCCCGCCCTGGGCGCGATGATCAAGGCGTTCGGCTCCGGCCCGTCGGCGTACAACCCGGGCGACACCACCTACCGGCCCAACAGCTACGACGGCCCCACGGTCGCCTCGGCGCTGATGGACTACACGCCGCTGGCGAAGAAGTCGGCCGAGCAGGCCGGCGCCGAGATGACGAAGGTCATCGACTCCTACTGGGCCAAGCAGTAATGACGGTGGCGAGTCATACGAAGAGGCGGGCCCCGGCCGAGGCGGTCTGGGGCTACGCCTTCGTCCTGCCCGCCATCGTCCTGTTCCTGGTGATGGGCGTCTACACCATCGTCTACGGCTTCTCGCTGAGCTTCGCCACCTGGAACGGCTTCCAGCCGCACTGGATCTGGGTCGGCCTGCAGAACTACGCCGACCTGCTGTGGGCGAGCCCCCGCTACGCGCCGCGGGTGCAGCAGGCGGCCCTCAACACGTTCTGGGTCATGCTGGCCGTGCCGGTGCTCACCGTCGTGGTCAGCTTCCCCCTCGCCGTGCTGCTCAACTCGGTGCGCCGGCTGCGCACGCTGCTGCGCTCCGTGTACTTCGTGCCGCAGGTGACCGCCGGCATCGCCGTGTACTTCGCATGGCAGTACGTGCTGCAACCCGACGGCGCCGTCAACGCGCTGCTCGGCGCGCTCGGCCTCGGCAGCCTGCGCCAGCCGCAGGGGTTCCTCGGCAATCCCGACACCGCGCTGCCCACGCTGATCGTCATCACCGTGTGGTCCGCGGTGCCGGTGTCGATGATGCTGTACCTCGCGGGCCTGCAGGCGGTCGACCCGGCCCTGACCGAGGCGGCGCAGATCGACGGGGCCGGACCGTGGCGGGTCACCCGCGACATCGTGTGGCCGCTGGTGCGTCCCATCACCGCGATCGTCGTGCTGCTGTCGTTGCGTGACTCGCTGCAGGGCTTCCAGACGTTCCTCATCATGACCAACGGCGGGCCCGGCAACCACACCAACGTGCTCGGCCTGGAGACGTACCGGCTCGCGTTCCTCTCCCAGCTCGACCCGACGCTCGGCCTGTCCAGCGCGCTGGGCTGGATGCTGTTCGTCGCCGCGCTCGTCCTCGCCGCGGTCAACCTGCGCGTGATGCGGCGGGCGACATGACCGCCGCACGCGCCTGGGCGGCGCGGATCGTCGTCGGCGCGCTGCTGCTGCTGTACGCCGCGATCAGCCTGTACCCGTTCCTGTGGATGGTCTCGGCCGCGTTCAAGGACCAGTACGAGGTCGTCGCCGGCGGGCACCTGATCCCGCACCGCCCGACCCTGCGCACGATCGTCGACACCTGGCAGGAGCTGCACTTCTTCGACTACTTCCTCAACAGCCTCAAGGTCACCGCGCTGACCGTGGTGCTGGTCCTGGCCATCTACGCCGCCGCCGGCTACGCGTTCGCGGTGCTGCGGTTCCCCGGCCGCACCGCGCTGTACCGGATGTTCATGGCGTTGCTGTTCGTCCCCGGCGTCGCCGTCCTGCTGCCGATCGTGCTGCTGGAGAACCGGCTCGGGCTGCTCGGCGGCCACTGGGGCCTGATCCTGCCGTTCGTCAACGGCTCGGCCCCGCTGGCCGTCCTCATGCTCACCAACGCCTTCGAGGCGGTCCCGGCCGAGCTGCGCGAGGCCGCCCGCGTCGACGGCGCCGGAGAGCTGCGCATCTTCGGCACCATCTACCTTCCGCTGGCCCGGCCGGTGCTCGTCACCATCGCCGTGCTGACCGCGATCCCGACGTGGAACGAGTACCTGCTCACCCGCGTCTCGCTCAACGACCCCGACACGTACACGCTGCCGATCGCCCTGCAGAACCTGCAGTCGGGCGCGGTGCAGCACTACAACGTGCTCATGGCCGGCGCGTTGATCGTGGTCATCCCGGTGATCCTGCTGTTCGCCGCCGCGCAGCGGTACGTCGTCAACGGCCTCATGGGAGCGGTGAAGGCATGACATCCCGCAGACTTCTGTTCCTCGTCCTGCTCGTCGTGGCGCTCGTCGCCCCCGGTACCGCCGCGGCCGCCGGACCAGGGCCGGTCATGTACCCGCGCGGGGTCGGCGCCGACCTGGGCCCGGTCCCGAGCACGCTCGGGCTGTCCGTGCGCGCGGGTGACGCCGCGACCGGGCTGCGCACCGGCACCCTGGACGGCAAGGGCTACTGGCAGACGCAGGTGGCCGCGGGCACCACGTACCTCGAGCTGACCGCCGACACCGGCTACGCCGCATCCGTCGCGGGCGACAGCCTGGTCGTGGTCGTCACCTACCACGACGACGGGACCGGCGCCCTGACCCTGCGCACCGCGGCCGGGCAGACGACGACGGTCGCCGAGCTCACCGGCACCGGCACCTGGAAGCTCGCCGCCATCGGGCTCGCCGGCGCCGACCTCGCCGCCGGTGAGCTGCGGCTCGGCGGCGACACCGACATCACCGTCGCGCAGGTGCGGGTCACCGCGAGCGGGCCGCAGGCGGTCCTCGGCCCCACGGCGTCGGACACCGGGTTGTCGGCCCGGGCCGGCGACAACGAGGCCGGGCTCGTCACCGGCACGGCCGCCGGCCGCGGCTTCTGGCGCACCAACGCCGCCGCGCCCGCGCCGGGCACCAACTACGTGTACCTCAACGTCGCCGACGGCTACGCCTACGACACCCGCGACATCGTCCTCGTCAGCGTCGACTACCTCGACGCCGGCGGCGGCACGCTGTACCTGCACTACGACTCGCCCGGCGAGAGCCTGCCCGACCGGTTCAAGCCGTCGGCGGCCGTCACGTACGGCGACAGCGGGCAGTGGCGCACCCACGACTTCGTCCTCGACGACGCCGTGCTCACCAACCGCACCAACGGCGCCGACCTCCGCATCACCCACGACGGGTCCCCGGTCGAGCTGACCATCGCCGCGGTGCGGGTCACCGTCGTGCCGCGGCAGCTGGACGCGAAGGCGGGGCTGCGCGACCTCGTCACCGCCGCCGACCTCGCCCACTACGCGGCCCGCGAAGGCAGCCGCGACGGGCAGTTCCCGGCCGGCGCCAAGGCCACCCTCGCCGCCGCGATCGGCCGCGCCCGGGCCGTCCTCGACGACGCCGCGGCGACCGAGGAGCGGATCCGTGCCGCGCTGCGCGACCTGTACGACGTCCTCGGGGCGTTCCGCTCGTCCGCGGTCGACACCGACCTCGCCCGCGCCGCGCTGCTCACCGCGAGCGGCACCGCCGCCGGGTCGGCGCCCGGCAACGCCAACGACGGCGATCCCGGCACCGTGTGGACCAGTGGCGGCACCGGCGCGTGGCTGCGTGCCGACCTCGGCGCCGCCCGCCCGGTCGACGAGGTGTTCGTCCGGTGGGGCGGTGCCTTCTCCCCGGACTACCGCGTCGAGCTGTCCACCGACGGCGTGCGGTACACCGAGGCCGGGCACAACGGCGGCCAGGCGGTGCGCACCCGCTTCGCCGAGACGACCGCGCGGTATGTGCGGCTGAGCGTCGCCGGGTACGCCGCCGGGCTCGACCACGTCGACGTCGCCGCGTTCGAGATCCGCGACCGGCGCACGGTGACGGCCTCACCGCGGCTCGTCGACACCCGCTTCCCGACCGGGGACGTCGTCGTCGCCGACTTCGACGCGACCGCGTACGGCGCGGACGGCACCGGCCGCCGCGACGCCACCGCCGCCCTGCAGGCGGCGCTGTGGGACTGCTACGACGCCGGCGGCGGGACCGTGTGGCTGCCCGCGGGCACCTACCGGGTCACCGGCACGGTCGAGGTGCCGGCGTTCTGCACCCTGCGCGGCGACCGCCGCGACCCCGACAGCGGCGGCGGCTCCTACGGCACCGTCGTCAGCGCCGACCTGCCGGCCGGGGACGCCGGCCCGGTGCTGTTCCGCGTCGGCGGCAGCGCCGGCGTCGTCGGGCTCACCACCTACTACCCGCGGCAGAACGCGGCGGCCCCGGTGCACTACAACTTCACCTTCGAGATCCCCGGCAGCGCCTGGAAGGGCGCCTCGGGCGCCGACGAGAACTACATGATGAGCACCGTCGCCGAGGTGACGATGCTCAACTCGTTCCGCGGCATCGGCATCAGCACCATGCGCGACGAACGCGGCCGCCCACCCGGCAACGGCCAGACCCACGAGTCGGCGACCGTGCGCGACGTCCGCGGCACCGTGCTCTACCGCGGCGTCGAGGCGTACAACGGCGCCGACGTCGGCACCTGGGAGGACGTCCGGTTCAGCAACGCCTACTGGGCGCAGGCCCCGGCCGCGTACCAGCCGCCGGCACGCTCCACAGTGGACGCATGGACCCGGGCCAACGGCACCGGGTTCGTCCTCGGCGACCTCGAGTGGGACCAGTTCACCGGCCTCGCCGCGGCCGACTACCGCATCGGCATCCACGTCGTGGCCGGGCTGCGGGCCGAGTTCACCGGCGTGTTCGACCGGGTGCGCATCGAGCGGACCGGCGTCGCGCTGCAGGTCGACAGGTTCGACGAGCGGTGGGGCCTGGCCATCGCCGGCGGCCAGCTGCGCGGCGACGAGGCGGCCGTGGTCAACAACGGCGGCGGCTACGTGAAGCTCACCGGCACGCAGGTGAGCGGCGCCGTCCGCGGGACCGTGCACCAGATGGACGGCGCGCTGCCCGGCGACGACGGCAGCCGCACCGCCACCCGCCCGGCGCGGCGGGTGCTGTTCCAGGCGGACGCGCCGCACGGCAACGGCTACCTGCCCGCCGCGGACGCCACCCCGGCGATCCAGCGGGCCCTGGACAAGGCCGGTCGCGGTGGCGGCGTGGTCTACCTGCCCGCAGGGTGGTACCGCCTCGCCGGGCGCCTCAGCGTGCCCGCCGGGGTGCAGCTGCTCGGCGCCTCGCCGGTGCCCAACCGCGACGAGGACGGCCGCAGCGGCGGCACCGTGCTCTGGGCATACGCCGGCCGGGGCAGCACCACAGCCGACACCGACCCGGCCGCGATCACGCTACGGGGTGACCGGGCCGGTGTCGCCGGGCTGCGGGTGTTCCACCCGGAGAACAACCCCGCGGCGCCCGGCGGTCTGGTGCCCTACCCGTACGTCGTGCGTGCCCTCGGCGACAGCACGTACGCGGTCAACCTCGGCCTGCCCAACGCCTGGAACGCGCTCGACATGACCGGCGACCGGTTCCTCGTGCGCAAGATCAAGGGCACGTTCGTGCGGCACGGCGTCACCGCCCGCGGCGCCGACGGACGCGTCGAGGGCGTGCTGTCCAACGGCAACACGTTCGTGCGGACCGGCTTCGCGGTGCCCCGCTGGGTGCTGGGCGCCGACCTGTTCCCGCAGGTCATCGACGCCTGGACGCGCACCAACGCCGACCTGGTGACGGTCGACGGCGCCCGCCGGCTCACCGTCGCGGGCGCGTTCGGGTACGGGCTGCACAACGGCCTCGTGGTGAAGTCCGGTGACGTGCGGGCGGTCAACCTCGGCACCGACAACCTCGGCGGCGACGGCCACACCGTGCGGGTCGACGGCGGTCGGGCGACCGTCGTGAACCTCATGCGGTACAACGGCGCGACGAGCCAGGGCGCCGTGACGCTGTACAACGTCATGGTCATCAACATCGTCGAGCACGCGGTGACGGCCGTCCCGGACGGCGCCGGCACCGTCCGGCTCACCGGGAACGCGACCCGCCCCGGTTACTACGAACCGGGAACCGTGGTCACCGCGGTGGCGCGGCCGGCGAGGGGCTTCCGGTTCACCGGCTGGAGCGCCGGGGGAGTCGTGGTGTCGACGGCGGCGACCTATCCGTTCACCGTCACCGCCCCGGTCGCGCTGACCGCCACGTTCGTCGCGGACGCCACGTGAAGATCCTGGTGACCGGCGCCGCCGGGATGCTCGGCCGGGCGGTCGTGGCCGGTCTGCGGGCCGGCGGGCACTCGGTGCGCGCGCACGACCGCACCCCGCCGGCCGCCTCCACCTCCGCCTTCGCCGACGAGACGGTCGTCGGGGACCTGCGCGGCACCCGCCTGGACGGGCTCGTGGCCGGGATCGACGCGGTCGTGCACGCGGCCGCGATCCCGGCCCCGGTCGAGCCCGACGTGTTCGACAACAACGTCGGCTCCGCGTTCCACCTCCTCGAGGCGGCCGCGGCGGCCGGCGTGCGGCGCATCGTCTACGTGTCCAGCCTCTCCGCCGTCGGCCTGGCCTGGTCGGGTCGCGGCGCCTCACCGGTGCGGCTGCCACTGACCGAGGACCACCCGTACGTCGGCGACGACCCCTACGGCCTGTCGAAGCGGGTCGGCGAGCTCGTCACCGAGACGGTCAGCAACCGGTGCGGCATCCCCGCGGTCAGCCTGCGCCTGCCGTTCATCGGCACCGGTGCCCGGCTGCGGCACCACCTCGACCACGTGGCCGCCGACCTCGGCGGCCACCGCGGCGACCTGTGGAGCTGGCTCGACACCCGCGACGCGGTCGCCGCGGTCGCCGCCGCCCTCACCGCGCCGCTGGATGGGCACGCCGTGGTGAACGTGGCCGCGCCTGATACCACGGCGACCTTGCCGACGGCGCGGCTGCTGGCGGAGTATCACCCTTCAGCCATGCTCGCCGAGACGCTGGAGGGATACGCCGTGCCCGTCTCCACCCACCTGTGCCGGGAACTGCTCGGCTTCACACCCGTGCACACCTGGCGGAGCTCGTGAGTACCGTCGTCGTGGTCCGCGGCGGCTGGGAGGGGCACCGCCCCGTCGAGGCCACCGACCGTTACGTGACCAGGCTGCGTCAGCTCGGGCACGAGGTCGTCACGTCCGGGACCCTCGACACGTACCTCGATGCCGACCTGCTGCGCCGGGCCGACCTCGTCGTGCACTGCTGGACGATGGGCACGGCCACCGGCGAGCAGGTCGCCGGCCTGGCCGCCGCCGTGCGGGCCGGCACCGGACTCGCCGGCTGGCACGGCGGCATCATCGACTCGTTCCGCGGCTCGCCGGACTACCAGCGCATCACCGGCGGCCAGTTCGTGCACCACCCGGCCGAGTTCGTCACGTACGACGTCACCCCGATCGGCACCCACCCGGTCGTGGCCGGCATCGCGCCGTTCACGGTGCACACCGAGCTGTACCAGGTGCACGTCGACCCGGCGATCGAGGTCCACGCCGTCACCGTCGTCGACACCGTCGCGGTGCCGGTCGTGTGGACGACCCGCTTCGGCGCCGGCCGCGTCTTCGTCACCGCCGTCGGCCACGAGCTCAAGGACCTCGAGGTCCCCGAGCACAACGAGATCATCATGCGGGGGCTGACGTGGGCGAGTCGCTGAAGGTCGGCATCGTCGGCGCCGGGAAGATCAGCCGGCAGTACGCCACCACCCTGGCCCGCCTGCCGGGCGTCGCCCTGACGCGGGTCGCGGACCTCGCCGCCGACCGGGCGAGCGCCCTGGCCGCGGATTTCGCCGGTGTACAGGCCGTGCCGGTAGACGACCTGTTGGCCGACGACGCCGTCGACCTCGTGCTCAACCTCACCGTGCCCCGGGCGCACGCCGAGGTGGCGCTGGCCGCGCTCGCCGCCGGCAAGCACGTCTACGGCGAGAAGCCCCTCGCCGCCACCACAGTCGAAGGGCGGGCGATCCTCGACGCGGCGCGGGCCGCCGGTCGCACCGTCGGCTGCGCACCCGACACCGTGCTCGGCACCGGCGTCCAGACCGCCCGCGCCGCCGTGGACGCGGGCGAGATCGGCGTCCCGGTCGCCGCGACCGCCTTCATGGTCACGCCCGGTCACGAACGCTGGCACCCCGACCCGGAGTTCTACTACGAGCCCGGCGGCGGCCCGCTGCTGGACATGGGCCCGTACTACCTCACCGCGCTGGTCACCCTGCTCGGCCCGGTCCGCCGCGTCACCGGCCTGGCCTCGACCCCGCGCGCGACCCGCACGATCGGCGACGGCCCCCGCGCCGGGACCGTCTTCCCGGTGCGCGTGCCGACCCACCAGACCGGCGTGCTGGAACACGCTGGCGGCGCGCTGACCACTATCATGATGAGCTTCGACGTGTGGGCCGGCCGGCTGCCGCGCATCGAGGTGTACGGCACCGACGGCACCCTGAGCGTCCCCGACCCCAACCACTTCGACGGCCCGGTGGAGGTGTTCACCGGGGCCGCGGGCGACGGCTGGACCCGCCTGGCGGAACGGGCCGGCTACCGCGACGCCGGACGCGGCACCGGCGTGGCCGACCTGGCCGAGGCGCTGCGCACCGGCGCGCCGCCCCGCGCGAACGGCGAGCTCGCCTACCACGTCCTGGACGTCATGGAGTGCCTGCACACGGCGGCGGCGACCGGCGCCGCGGTGACGGTCCGCAGCACGTGCGAGGTCCCGGCAGTGGTCCCGCTCGCCTGACGCGGACCGACCTACATGCGTCTTCGCCGGCGGCCTGAGCGTGGGGCCGCCGGCGTTGCTGTGCGGGTGCACCGGGGATCGCGCCGTCCGGTACGGCGCCGGACGTCCGGCCGTGTCCGCCGGCGTCCGCCGGGGTCCGGAATCGGCGTCGCGGTCCGTCGCGCACCGGCAAGGTGGCTCTCGCCGCTGACGCCGATCCTGAGGAAGCCGCCATGCCAGAGCTGCCCGAGCCGCCGAGTCTCGTCGCCGACCGGATCGACGCCTGCCGCCTCCAGGGCTGGACGGTCACCACCCGGGACATGTGGACCGTGCTCGACCCGCCCGGGCGGCCGGAGCGGGTGCAGGGCTGGAAGCTGCACGTGTCGGCGACCGTGTGGTCCGCGCCCGAGGTGCTGCGCCGCTGTCTCGACCTCATCGCGGCGACCGCGACGTCGTTCAAGTTCGCGAGCACCGCGTCGGACGTGCAGCGGCTCAACGACTTCCAGTGCCCCCGCGGGCAGTCCGGCAAGTTCATCACGGTGTACCCGCTGGAGCGGGCCACGCTCACCGAGCTGGCCGAGCGCCTGCACGAGGCGACGGCGGGCCTGCCGGGGCCGGTCATCCTGTCCGACCGCGCCTACCGCCCGGGCAGCCTCGTGCACTACCGATACGGCGCGTTCGACGGCTTCCGGGTCCTCGGCAACGACGGCACGTACCGCGACTGCGTCCTGGACCCGGAGACGAACCCGGTCGAGGACAAGCGGCCGGCCGTGTTCGACCCGCCGGCGTGGGCCGAGCTGCCGTTCGCCGCCGATCCGCCGGCCGCCGGCGGGGGCGGCGGGGTGCTGCTCAACGACCGCTACGAGGTGCGCGGCGCGATCCGGCACGCGAACAAGGGCGGGGTGTACCGCGCCCTGGACCGCACCACCGGCGCCACCGTGCTGGTCAAGGAGGCCCGGCCGCACGTCGGCACCGACGCGGAGGGCCGCGACGCCCGCGACTACCTGCGGCACGAGGCCGCCGTGCTGCGGCACCTGGCCGGGCTGGGCGTGGTGCCCGAGTTCGTCGACGAGTTCGAGCAGGGCGGCCACGCGTTCCTCGTCGAGCAGTTCCTCGACGGGCGGACCCTCGCCGAGGCGGGCGGGGCGTCGGTGCGCGGCGCGGACGCGCCGCCGGAGCCCGCGGACACGCTGGGCGTCGCGCTGCGGCTGGCCCGGATCCTCAAGGCGGTGCACGGGCGCGGCGTCGTGCTGCGCGACCTGAGCCCCAACAACGTGCTGGCGCTGCCGGACGGCACGCTGCGCCTGATCGACCTGGAGCTGTCCGCGCGGCGCACCGGGCCCGGGTCCGCGGATCCGGTCCACGGCGACGGCCACGGCACCCCCGGCTTCAGCGCGCCGGAGCAGTTCCGGAACGCACCCGTGGACGCCGCCGCCGACCTGTACTCGCTGGGCGCCCTGGTGCTGTTCCACGCGACCCGGCGCAACCCGCGACTGGCGCTGGACGAGCCGCCGCACCGGACGCTCGAGGAGCGCGTCGCCGGCCGGACCGTCGCGCCGGCGGTGCCGGAGACGCTCGCCGATCCGGTGCGCCGGATCGTCACCGGGCTGCTGCGCGCCGAGCCGGGTGAGCGCATGCCGCTCGCCGAGGTGATCGCCCTGGCCCGCCAGACCCCGCCCGCCGGTGTCACCACGGACCGGCCGGACGATCCGGACGGCTGGTGGGAGCAGCTCGTCGGCGGCGTGCTCGGGCACCTCGCCGCGACGGTGACGCCCGACACCGGGCCCCGGCTGTGGCGGGAGTACGGGCTGGGCGAGACGGCCGAGCCGTGCGCCGTGCAGTACGGCAGCGGCGGCGTGCTCGCGATGCTCAGCGGCCTGCGCCGGCACGGCGTCGGGGGGACGATCGGCGGCCTCGTCGACGAGCTCGCCCCGGTCGTGCTGCGGCGGCTCACCCGCCACCTCGACACGGTCCCGCACCGCTTGCCCGGCCTGCACTTCGGCTTCGCGGGCACCGCCTGGGCGCTGTTCGAGGCCGGCGCCGCGTTCGACCGGCCCGACCTCACCGACCGGGCCGTCGCCCTCGCCGAGGGGCTGCCGACGGTGTGGCCGAACCCCGACCAGACCCACGGCCTGGCCGGCCTCGGCACGGCGCTGCTGCACCTCGCGGCGGCCACCGGCAGACCGGGGACGGCCCGCCGCGCGGTCCGCTGCGCCGAGGCGATCCTGGCCGCCCGCGACCCCGGCGCGACCGCCTGGACGGTGCCGGCCGGCTTCGACTCCACGCTCGCCGGTCACCGCTCCTACGGCTACGCCCACGGCACCGCCGGCATCGGCGCGTTCCTGCTCGCCGCGGCCGCCCACACCGGCCGGGACGACTTCGCCGCCGCCGCCCGCGACTGCGCGGACGAGCTGCTCGCGGTGGCCGTCCGGCGCGGCGACGCGGCCTACTGGACCGACCGGCCCGGCTCGGCCTCGATGCACACCTGGTGGTGCAACGGCTCGGCCGGCGTGGGCACGTTCCTGGCCCGGGCCTACACGTACACCGGCGACGCCCGCTACGGCGAGGGTGCCGTGGCCGCCGGTCGCGCGGTCGTCGCGACCCGCTGCGACGTCGGCACCTCGCACTGCCATGGCCTGGCCGGCAGCGGCGAGTTCCTGCTCGACCTCGCCGCCGCCACCGGGTTGGACGAGTTCGCGGACTGGGCGCGGCACCTGGCGGCCCAGCTGTGGGCCGAGCGGGTCTACCGCGACGGCCGGCCCGTGCTCATGAACGAGTCCGGGCACGAGTTCTCGGCCGCCTACGGCGTCGGCGCCGCCGGCCCGCTGGCGTTCCTCACCCGGCTCCGGCACGGCGGCGACCGCCTGTTCCACCCGCCGGTGACGGCCCCTGATCCCGGCGCGGTGTTCGCCGCGCCGTCCCCGACCGATCGGAGCACGGAGGAGGTGAAGATGCAATGAGCATCGATGTGATGGCGCTGCAGGCCGTTCCGGCCGACCAGGACGCGCCGAACGCCCCGGAGGCGGGCTGCTGCTCGTACACCTGCGGCGGGCTGTCCTGCGGCAAGACCTGCCAGACGAACTGATCCCGGCGCGGGCCCCCGGGTCCGCACCGTTCCCGGACCCGTCGGAAGCGGAGGAGGTGAAATCCAATGACCATCGATGTCATGGCGCTGCAGGCCGTTCCGGCCGACCAGGACGCGCCGAAGGCGCCGGAGGGCGGCTGCTGCTCGTTCACGTGTGGCGGCAACTCCTGCGGCAAGACCTGCCAGACGAACTGATCCCGGCCTGAACACCAGGGTGGGCCCGGCCGAACCGTGCCGGGCTCACCCTGGTGTCACCTCGTCCACTGTGGAGCGACCCGTGCCGAGTGTGTACCGACTCATCGCCCAGGACCTGCTGCGCCACCACCCCGGCCGCACCGCGGTCGGCCTGCTCGGGCTCGCCGCGTCGATCGGCTTCGGGCTCGCCGCCCCGATGGCCCTCGCCACCGTGGTCGACAGCATGTCCGGCCGCGGCCCGGCGGCCCGGCCGGTGCTCGTCCTCGCGCTGGTGCTCGCCGGTGCGCTGGCCGGATCGGCGCTGGCCAGCCGCGCGTCGGCCGACCGGGCCAGCGCCACCACCGCCCGCCACCGCGGTGCGGCGTTCACCGCGGCGCTGCGACGGCCGCCGTACGACGCCGGCTTCCCCGACGGTGAGCTGCTCGCCCGCTGCTCGTCCGACGCCGAGACCCCGGCACGGATCGCGAACATCGTCCTGAGCTCGTCGGTGACGTCGGTGGGCGGCCTCGCCGCGTTCGTGCTGCTGTGCACCATCGACTGGCGCAGCGCCGTGGTCGTCGCCGCCGAGCTCGCCGTGTCCTGGTTCGTCGTCCGGGCGTTCCTGCGCGGCAGCGCCGAACCCGAGGCCGGCTACCGCGCCGCCCGCGGTGCGCTCGCCGACCTCCTCGTCGACGCCCACCGCGGCGCCCGGACCATCGCCGCCCTCGGCACCCACGACCGGGAGCTGCGCCGCGTCCTCGCCCCGCTCGCCGACCTGCGCGCGGCGGGCCGCCTGTCCTGGCGCGCCCAGCGCGACGTCGGCTGGCGCATGGGCCTGCTCGACCCGCTGCTGAACGCCGTCGTCCTCGCCGTCGCCGGCCTCAGCGCGGTCGCGGGCAGGCTGGGCCCCGGCTCCGTCCTGGCCGTCCTGCTGTACAGCCAGCTCACCCTCATGGTGCTGGAGCAGGTCGACTCGCTTGCGGCCGGGGTGCGCGCCCTCGCCGGGACCCGCCGCCTGGCCGAGCTGCTCGCCGCCCCACCCCCCGACCCGGGTGGCACGGTCCGCCTCCCGTCCGGGCCGGGCCGGCTGACGTTCGACCGGGTGCGCCTCGACGGGCGCGGCGGCGACGTCTCGTGCACGATCCCGGCGGGCGCGCACGTGGCCGTCGTCGGGCCGTCCGGGTCGGGCAAGTCGCGGCTCGTCGCGCTCGTGGGGCGGCTCGCCGACCCCGACGCCGGGCGGGTGCTGCTCGACGGCCACGATCTGCGCACGGTGCCGGCGGATGAGGTGCGGGCGGCGGTGGCCTACGCGTTCGAGGAGCCGAACCTGTTCGGCGCCACCCTCGGCGCGGCCATCGCCGCCGGTTCGGACCTGCGCGACGACGACGTGGTGCGGGCGGCCCGCCTGGCCCGCGCGGACGCGTTCGTGCGGCGCCTGCCGGCCGGCTACGACACCCCGCCGGGCGACGCGCCGCTGTCCGGCGGCGAACGCCAGCGGCTCGGCCTGGCCCGCGCGTTCGCCCAGCCCGCCCGGGTCCTCGTCCTCGACGACGCCACCAGCAGCCTCGACACCGCCACGGCCGCGGAGGTCGCGCACGCGGTGCGGGACGCCTGGCACGGCCGCACCACGCTCGTGGTGACCCACCGGGCGGCGACGGCCGCCGCGGCCGACCTCGTGCTGTGGCTCGACGCCGGCCGCGTCCGCGGCTACGCCCCGCACCGGACGCTGTGGTCCGCGCCCGGATACCGCGCGCTGTTCGGCGCGGTGGAGCACGACCCGGTGCCCCAGGGGAGCGCGGCATGAGCGGCTGGCGGCTGCTGTGGGGCTTGCTGCGCCGGCGGCCGCGGCCGTTGCTCGCGGTCGGCGGGCTGGTGGTCGTGCTGGCGGCACCGACGACGGTCGCCGGGATCGCCGTCGCGCACGCGCTCGACGACGGGTTCTTCGCCCACCGGGCCGGGACCGGGCTGCTCTGGGTCGCCCTGCTCGTGCAGGTGCGGCTGGTCGCCGCGGTCGCCGGGCGGCTGCTGTTCCCGCCGCTGGTGCGGGTGGTCGAGCCGCTGCGCGACGAGCTCGTCACCGCCGTGGTCACCGCGGGGCTGCATCGAGCCATGCGCCAGGACGCGCAGGTGCCGGGGACGGCCGTGCGGCAGGCGGTCGACGAGGTCGAGCAGGCGCGGATGCTCGTCGCCTCGGTGCTGCGCAACGCCCACGCCACCGGCTCGGTGGCGGTCGGGGCCGTCATCGGGCTCGCCGTGCTGGACCCGGCGATCCTGCTCGTGGAGCTGCCCTGCCTGGTCGCCTCCGTGGCGGGCTACCGGCTGCTGGTCCGGGCCGTGTTGCGTCGCCAGCGCCGCTCCCTGCTCGCCGAGGAGGACCTCGCCGAACACGTGGTGAGGACGCTCGGCGCCCGGCGGGACGTCACCGCCTTCGCCGCCCAGGACGCGGCGGCGCGGCCAGTGCTGGAGCGGGTCGAGCGGGCCCGGCTGGCGGCGCGGGCGCTCGGCCGGGCCGACGCGCTGCACGACGGTGTCGTCGGCGTCGGCGTCGACCTGGGTCTGGTCATGCTCCTCGCCCTGGCTCCGGTCCTCATCGGCCGCGGCCGCCTCGGCACCGGCGAGCTGGTCGCCGCCGTCTACTACGTGATGTTCGCCCTCGGCCCCGCGCTGCGCTTCCTGGTCTACGGCGGCGCCGGGTGGCTCGCCGAGCTCCTCGGCCTCATGACCCGCCTGAGTGACGCCGTCACCGCCGGCGGCCTCATGAGCGAGGCCGTCACCGCCGGCGAACCGCGGCCGGTCCGGTCGCCCGGCCCTTCCGGCTCGTCGGCGCGGCCGGTGGTGGTGGCCGAATCGGTCGGTTACGCGTACTCGAAGGATGCCGCGCCCGTGCTCGACGGCGCCGGCTTCACCGTGCCGTTCGGCGCGCACGTCGCGGTCGTCGGGCCCAGCGGCGCCGGGAAGTCCACGCTCGCCGCGCTGCTCTGCGGCGTGCGCGCGCCGGCCGGTGGCACGGTCCTGGTCGGCGGCGCGCCACCGGCGCCCGGATCCGGCGTGCTGGCGCTGGCGCCGCAGGAGCCGTACGTCTTCGCCGGCACCGTCCGGGAGAACCTCACGTACCTCGCGCCGGGGGCCTCTGACGAGGTCCTGCGCGACGCCGCCGACGCGTTCGGGCTCGGGCGGCTGGACCTCGACGAGCGCCTCAGCTCCGGCGGGGCCGGGCTGTCGGCGGGGGAGCGGCAGCTGGTGACGCTGGCCCGCACGTACCTCGCGGCGGCCCCGATCGTCGTCCTCGACGAGGCCACCTCGCACCTCGACCCCGACGCCGAGCTGCGCGCCGAGCTGCTGATGCGCCGCCGCGGCGGCACCCTCATCGTCATCGCGCACCGCATCAGCAGCGCCACCCGGGCCGACTGGGTGCTGCTCGTCGACGCCGGCAAGGTCGTCGCCGGGCCGCACGACCGGCTCGTCGACCGCAGCCCGCGCTACCGCCAGCTCGTCGGGCTCTGGGAGCCGGAGAAGGGAACGTCCGATGGCATCTGACACCACCGTCGCGCCGTCCGGGGCGCACGTCGATCCGTGGACCGGGAAACCGGCCCGGCGGCCCCGCCGGGGCGCGGTCGCCGCCGCCACGGCGGTCGCGGTCGCCGTCGCCGGGCTCGTGCTCGCCGCCGACGTGGTCGCCTACCGGCGGTTCGGGCCGCAGCCGGAGCCGCGGATCCCGGGGGTCGAGCGGCTCGTGATCCAAGACCGGTACCACACCACCGATCCGGTGCCGTACGACCGGACCCCACCGGCCGGCGGGCCGCACGCGCCGGTGTGGCTGAACTGCGGTGTCTACGCGGCGCCGGTACCGGCGGAGAACGCGGTGCACTCGCTGGAGCACGGCGCGGTGTGGGTGACCTACCGGCCCGACCTCCCCGCCGGCCAGGTGGCGGCGCTGCGGCTGCTCGGGCGCCGGCCGTACACCATCGTCAGCCCCTATCCCGGGCTCCCGGCGCCGGTCGTGGCCAGCTCGTGGGGCCGGCAGCTGCGCCTGGACGACGCCGGCGACGATCGCCTGCAGCGGTTCCTCGACGTGTACCGCGAAGGGCCGCTCACGCCGGAGCGGGGAGGCCCGTGCCACGGCGGCACGGGTGCTCCCCTGACCTGATCAGCGATGGATCGCGTACGGCGTGACGTGCACCTCGAGGGACCAGCCGACGGCGAACAGGTCCCGGTTCACCGGGTCGCCGGCGATCGCGGTGAGGCCCGACGCGGGCTGTCCCTGGCCGTCGGTGGGGGACGACGGGTCCCGCCCGGCCTGCTGGTCGGTGGTGAAGCGGACACCGTCCCAGTGTTCGACGTGGACGGACTCCGCGTCGAGCGTGCCGGCGACGTAACCGGTCATCCAGACGTCGTCGGCGGCGAACGCGATGATGCCGGTGAGCCGGGTCGCGGTCTCGTCGCTCGGCACCACCTGCCAGCCGCCGGCACCCAGGTGCAGCGCGAGCGGCGTGCAGTCGTCCTCGCCGGTACAGCGGGCGCCGACCACCCAGACGTCACCGTGCGCGGCGGCGCTCACGTCGTCGAACGCCACGTCGCCCGCGCCCGGCAGCGGCGGCAGCTGCCCCGCCACCGTCCACGCGGTGCCGTCCCAGTGCAGCAGCAGCCCGGACGTGCTGCCGTCGGGCTCCGTCTGGCTGCCGGCCGCCCACACGTCGTCGGCGGTCACCGCGTGGACCGCCGTGAGGCTCCCGTCGATCTCGGGCGCGGCCACGGACGTCCAGGAGCCGCCCTGCCAGCGCAGCACGAGCGGCTGCCCGGTGCCCCGGGCGGTCTTCCCGACGGCCCACCCGTCGGACGGGGAGAGCATGTCGAGGTCCTCGACGGTGCCGGCCGGCACGGCCGACGGCACGCGCTGCCAGCCGGTCGCGGTGCCGTGCAGGAACACCGGGGCGGTGGAGGCGTCGGTGCCGGCCGCCCACACGTCGTTCGGGCCGGTGGCGTCGACCGTGCTCAGCCCGTACTGGCCCTGCGGGCCGGTGGGGACGGGCAGGTTCGGGGTCGTCCAGCCAGCGCCGTTCCAGTGCGCGGCGATCGGGTGGCGCTGGCCGTCCGCCTGTTCCCCGACCGCCCAGGCGTCGTTCGCCGACAGCACCGTCACGTCGTTGAGTTCGGCGGCGGTGACACCGAAGCGCAGCGGCACCGCCGGCGCGGCGGACCACTTCACCCCGGCGTCGGCGTGCGCCGGCTGCGCGCCGAGCAGCGCTGCCGCGACGGTGAACGCGACGGTCATCGAGCGTTTGGCTTGCATGAGCATTCCTCTCGTTGTGCGGGTACGCAGCCATCGTGGAACGGTGGACAGGTCCCCGGCGGCGGGGAACGCCCGTAGGTTCTTGCGGGCGGCTACCCATGTTCTGTGCCGGTGTCCGCCTCGGCGGCGAACCCGGCGAGCCGGCCCCGGTCCGGCAGCCCGGTCTTGGCCAGCAGGTTTCCCACGTGCTTCTCGACGGTGCGCGGCGAGAGGAACAGGCGTCGGCCGATCTCGGCGTTGCTCAGCTGCTCGCCGACGAGCGCGAGCACCTCGAACTCGCGCACCGTGATGCCGAGCTCGCGGGCGGTCGGCGGCAGGACCGCGCTGCCCTGCCGGTGCTGGGGGACCGGCGCGCCGGCCCGGCGCAGCAGGTCCCGGCAGGCGCGGGCGACGTGCGGGGCGGAGTCGTGGAAGTGCGCCTCGGCGGTGCGCAGCCACGCCACCGGCTCGCCCCAGCCGCGCTCGACCGCGTCGTCGGCGACCAGGCGCAGCCCGAGGAACCGCGCCATTGGGAAGCGCTCGGAGGACGCCAGGAACGTGGCCATGCTCGCCGCCGCCTCCGCCGGCGCACCGGCCCGGGCCGCCGCCAGGGCCTCGGCGAGGAGCAGGAACTGCCGGTTCCAGCCGGCCTCGGCCTGCGGCGAGGCGGCGAAGGCCGCGCACTCGGCCCGGCCGGCCGTGCCGTCGCGGACCGACAGCAGCAGGTGGGGGGCGTTGATGAAGGACACGTAGGAGGTCGGTTGGTGCGACTCCTGCGCCACCGACCGGGCCAGCTCGTCGCGGGCGAGGTCGTGCTCCTCGTACAGCAGATGCCCGAACGCGAGACCGACACCATGGACCGCGGCGGAGAAGTCGTCCTCCTCCCCGCCCAGGTCCCGGAAGCGGGCCATCAGCGTGTCGACCTCGCGCCGCTCCGCGCGGTGCGCGGCCGCCATGATCCGCACGCCGAGCGCGATCAGCCGGGAGTGCGTGAGCCGCAGCCGCGCCGCGGTCTCCTCGCAGCGCTGGGCCGCCACCTGCACCTGCGCGTACTCGCCGCGGCAGATCCGCGCCATGCACAGCTCGATCTCGATGTCGAGCGCGGTGACGACCGCGCCCGCGTCCCGGGCGACGGCGAGCGCCTCCACGAGCCGGTCGACGTCGCCGTCGCGGATGCCGTCGTGGGCGCCGATGTTGTACAGCAGCCCGATCCTGCGCGCGGCCAGGCCGTGCTCGTCGGCGAGGGCGAGCCCGCGCCGGTACAGCTCGTCCGCCTCGGTCATGTCGTGCAGCCGGGCGCACCGGCCCAGCGTTTCCAGCGCCCCCACCGCCACATCGGGCTGCCCTGTCGCGCCGGCCGCGTCCAGCGCCCGCTGGGCGAGCTCCCGTGCGCTGGCGCGCCGGTCCGCGGTCGGGTTGCCGAACGCCAGGCGCGCCTCCACCTCGTCGACGCGGGCGGCGACGGCCGGGTCCGGGTCCGGGCCGAGCAGGTCGCGCACCACGGCCACCTGTTCCAGGCCCGGCAGCCAGTCCCCGGCGGCGGCGGCCACCCGGGCCAGCCGCAGATGGATCTCGGCATGGCCGCTGAACCGGGCGGCCACGGCGTGGGCGTCCTCGATGCGCCCCGCGTCGGCGTACCCGTCGACCAGCGCCACGACGATCTCCGGCCGCGGCCCGGACCCGCCGGTGCCGGCCAGGCTCAGGGCCCGCTCCAGCAGGGCGATGCCGGTGCTCAGGGCACCTTCGGCGGTGGCCTGGCGGCCGGCGGTGGCGAACCGCGTCGCCGCCTTGTGCGGCTCGCCGGCCGCCGACCACAGCTCGGCGGCGAGCAGCGGCCAGCCGTCGGGGGCGGCGGCCTCGACTGCGGCGGCCGCGCGGCCGGACAGCAGCGCGCGCTCGACCGGCAGCAGCTGGGCGCGCAGCACCTCGGCGGTGAGCATGTGGCGGAAGTGGTACTGCGCGGGGTCGTCCTCGTCAGGGACCAGCAGTTGCGCTCCGACCGCCTCGCGCAGGCAGGCCACCAGCGCGAGCCCCGCGACGTCGGCGATCGCGCCCGCGGTCTCGGCGCGGAACTGCCGGCCCAGCAGCGCGGCCGCGTGCAGCATTGCGCGCGCTGGTCCGCTGAGCCGCTCGACGCGGCCGGCGAGCGTGGTGGCGAGCGTGGCCGGCAGGGTCGCGTCGACCGGGCCGGACAGCGTCCAGCCGTCGTCGTCGTGCACCAGCACGCCGTCGCCGACCATGCCGGCCAGCAGCTCCTCGACGTGCAGCGGCACGCCGTCGGCGATCGTCGCGAGCCGGGCGAGCACCGCCGCCGGCACCTCGTCGTCCGGCGCGTCCAGGCAGGCACCGGCCAGCCGGCGGACCGCCTCCTCGTCGAGCCGCCCGAGCGCGACCAGGTCCGCCGACCGCCGCTGGCGCGCGGCCCGGAACAGCTCGACCGCGCTGCCCGGCGCGGGCCGGGTGGTTCCGAGGATCAGCAGGTGCTCCGCCGCGACGTTGTCGACGAGGTAGTCCACGACGGCGAGGGTCTCCGGGTCGGCCTCGTGCAGGTCCTCCAGCAGCAACAGGCAGCCGCGCGGCCGGCCGATCGTCACGGCCAGGCGCAGCACCGCCTCGGCCAGGACGACGAGCGAGCCGTCGGCGCCGTCGGGCCGGTCGGTGCGCCACTCGGGCACGAGCCGGGACAGCGCGGCGTGGTACGGCACCAGCATCGGATCCTCCGGCGGCCCGTCGCGGCGCAGCACCGGCAGCACCGCCTCGCGCAGCGGCCGGAACTGCATCGCCGGCGAGACCGCCCGTCCCTTGAGCACCCGCAGGCCGGCGGCCTCCGCGCACCGCGCGGCCTCGGTGGCCAGCCGCGTCTTGCCGATGCCCGCGTCGCCGACCAGGAACACCGCGCCGCCGCCCCCGCGCACCGTGGCGTCGACGGCCGCCCGCAGCACCCCCAGCTCCGCGGACCGTCCGACGAGCGCGGGCCCGCCGAGGCGCACCGTGCCCTTCCCGCCGCCGCGCGGCCGCTCCTCGACCCGGTCCCGCGCCGTGGCGAGCAGCCGCTGCTCGGCCGGGCCGGCGCCGAGCGCCTGGATCAGCGCGTCGAACCGGTTCGTCGGCGGCAGCGTCTCGCCGGTGAGGTACGCCCCGATGACCGAGCTGGACCAGCCGGTGGCGGCGGCCAGCTCCCGGTAGGTCAGTTCGCGCTCACCCTGCCGCCGCGCCTCCCGGCGGCGCAGCTCGCGCAGCAGGCGCGCCAGCCCCGCGAGGGTGTCCACGGCGGCGATCCGGGCCGGATCGAGATCTCCGGTCGTCTCCGTTGTCGTTTCGGCCACGCCTCCCCTTCCATGTATATGCGTCAATGCGTGCACGGCTTCGCCATTGGCGTCGCATTGCCCCCGCGCTATCTTTGACCAGCCGGTACCGGGGCCGGTTGCCGAAATCCGGACGCATATCCGACTGTGTGGCATGCCCTGCACGGGAATTGACAGTCGTCGACCACGCGGCATTACCACAATGCGCTGACGGCGCCGGTGAAGCGGGACACCGCCCCGGTCGGCACCGTGGCATGATGGCTGGCGATGACGATCGAGCGTGCCGACCCGCTGCCGCGGATCGACAACCTCACCTGGGCGGACGTCGACCCCTCCCGGCACCCGTTCGACCCGGACACCGTGCTCGACGTCGTGCGCGCGGTGGCTCCGGCGGGCGGCGTGCCGGCGCCGTACCGGTGGGACTCCGACCGCGGCTTCGACCGCGCCGCGGACGAGGCGCGCTGGGACTGGCAGCAGGCGATGACCGCCGCTCTCGTCGAGCGCTACGGGTCCTGGGCCTGCGGCTGGACCGCCGAGATGGGCGGCCGCACCGCGGACGGTGCGCTGATCCTGCGGTGGAGCGGCGCCCGGGACTCGATCACGACGCCGGAGGAGACGCTCGCGGCCGTCGCCGGGGCGCTGCTGGACTGGCGGGTGTTCCTCGAGGACCTGGCCGGGATCTTCGCGCGGCACCTGCCGCTGCCCGCCGAGCCCCGCGCGGCGTTCGTCGCCTGGGAGGCCACGGCCGCCGGCCTGGTCGCGACGGTGGCGGCGCGGTCCGGCAGGGACGAGCACTGGTTTCCCATGTGTACCTTGGCCCTGAAGTGGTTCCTCGCCGTCGCCGAGGTGCCGGGCGACGGGCACGACGCGCTCGTCGACGCCGCGATCGGCGGACGGTTCTGGAGCTACGTCTCCCCGCTGGGTGCGGAGGTGGGCGACGTGGCGGAGTCCCTCGCGGCGGCGCTCACCGGTGTCACGCCGCCACCGGACGACGCGTGGCCCGACATCTGGCCGCAGGACTGGCCGAGCCTGCGCAGCACCGAGCTGCCCGCTGCCGCGCGGGCGCCACGGCGGGCCGCACCACCGGAGGTGCCCGACAGCCTCGCGGCCTGGCGGCAGATCCGGCAGGCGGCCCGGTGGGAGCACGCCGCCGGGCACGTCTCCGGGCCGGCGCGCACGGCACGCGACGGCATCGCCGAGCACCTCGCGAAGCGGAAGTACGGCGCCGGCCGCGCCCTCGTCGCGCTGCAGCTGGTGCGCGCGGACGCGGCCGAGGGCGGCCCGCTCACGTTCGCGCGCCTCGAGACCTGGCAACGGCAGGTGCTCGCCGTGCCCACGGCGCCGTTCCGCACGACGTCCGCCTGGGCGAGGGCCGGCCGGGAGCGGTACGCGTACAGCGACGAGCTGCCGGCGGCGTTCGACGTGTGCCTCGCCGAGGCCACCGACCCGGCCGTGCCGCTGCCGTCACGGGCCGCGCGGGTGTACCTCGACGTCCTGTTCTTCCACCCGTTCGCCGACGGCAACGGGCGGTCGGCGGCGCTCGCGCTGTACTTCGTGCTCGCCCGCGAAGGCGTGGTGCTGGACCGGGCCGCGCCGCTGCTGATGACCCGCTGGCCGGCGTCCGACCCGCGCGGCGCCGAAGGTCTGGCCGGGTTCGTCGCCGCGCTCGTCGAGCGGACCCGCCGCTGACGGCGGTGTCGCCGTGCGTTCAGCGGGCCGGCGGGCGCCACCGCTGGGAGGGCCGGCCGTCGCACGGGTTGACGACCAGCCGGGTGCCGTTGGCGGTGGCGCCGTTCTGGGTGTCCAGGCAGAGGTTCGACCTGAGGTTGACGATCGAGCCGTCGCCGCGTGCCCACCACTTCTGGTTGGTCCACGGCGAGCCGACGCAGTCCCACACCTGCACGGCGGTGCCGGGCGCGGTGGCGGTGCCGGGGGTCTCCAGGCACCGCCCGGACCCGGCCGAGGTCTGGAGCTCGCCGTCGCCGCGGACCGTCCACTGCTGCCATGGCAGGCCGTTGCAGTCCCACAGCCAGACCCGCGTGCCGTTGCCGGTCTGTCCGGCCGGGACGTCGAGGCACTTGCCGAGCGCCTCGACCGCGCCGTTGGACTGCAGGGTCCATTGCTGTGCGCCGTTGCCGTTGCACGTGTACAGCTGCACCGCGGTGCCGTTGGCCCGGTTGGCGCCGGCGACGTCGACGCACAGGCCGCCAGGGCCGGTCACCGGGCCGCCGGTGAGCGCGGCCGCGTTGAGCGTGATCGGCGCACCGACGGCGACCGCGTCGATGTCCGCGCCGCCGCCGGTGGCGTTGGCGAACGACAGCTGGTTGCCGGCGCCTTCGCGCAGCATGACGGTGACCGGCACGGTGTTGGTCACGTCCCAGCCGCCGGTGGGCGGGAACGCCACGACGGTCGCGTCGGTGCCGTTCACGGTCATGGTGAGCATGCGGGTGACCGCGGCGCCGTTGGTGTAGCGGATCTGCGCCTGGGCGTGCCCGGTCCGCGGCGCGGACACGCCGGTGACCGTCAGCGTGCCGTTGTGCCCGTCGCTGTTGCCCAGGTAGCCGACCCGTGACCGCGATCGCCGCCCGGTGGGGCTTCACCGGCAGCCGCTTCAGCCAGCACTACCACGCCGCCTACGGCGAACTGCCCAGCCAGACCCTGCGCGGATGACGCGGCGCCGCCCGGCTCATTCCGGATGGTTCGCGGTGCCGGGGCCGGTCAGGAACGGGCTGGTGACCCCGGTGTAGCCGAGGTGGAGGATCATGCCGTTCGCGGCGTGCTCGAGGTCGTGGCAGTGGTCCATCCACAGGCCGGGGTTGTCGGCGCGGAACGCCACCCGGAACGTCTCGCCCGGGGCGATGTCCAGGGTGTCCACCCACCACGGGCTGCCGGTGGTGGCCCGGCCGTCGCGGGACAGCACCAGCATGTGGTGGCCGTGCAGATGCATCGGATGGTGCTGGCCGCTGCGGTTGACGTAGGCCACCTCGACCAGGTCACCGTCGGTGACCATGAGCATCGGCACGTCCGGGAACGAGGCGTCGTTCAGGGTGTACCGCACCGCCGGGCGGCCGTCGTAGAAGCCGATCCGCTCGTCGATGCGCAGGACGAACCGCCGGTCGAAGTGGCTGCCCGCCGCGAACGGGGTCGCGGTCGGGGTGCCGTAGCGGGCCGGGTCCAGCAGCGCCGGCTCCGCCGCCGCACGGCCCGGGCCAGCGTCGCCGCGCGGGCTGTAGACGATGCCCGGCCCGTCCGCGCGCAGCGTCACCGGGGCATCCGGCATCGTGAACTCCACGTCGTAGCGGGCGCCGCCGCCGACGAGGATCCGGACCCCGGGCAGCACACCCGGCTCGTGCACGTCGGTGCCGTCGATCGCCACGACGCGCACCGGTGCGCCGGTCACTGTGAACGTGGCGGGCTTGCCGTCGGAGTTGACCAGCCGCAGCCGCACCGGCCGGCCGGCCGGCACCGACCGCCGTTGCGCGCCGGCGGCCAGGCCGAGCGTCGCCACCCCGTCCTCGTCGCCCCAGGTGTGCCGCAGCACCGTCTCGTCGACGGCGTCCTGTTGCGCCGGCGCGTCCCGGGGCAGCACGACCAGGGCGCCGAACAGGCCGCGCCGGACCTGCACGGAAGCCATCTCATGGGAGTGGTACCAGTACGTGCTGGCCCGCGATGCCCGGAAGCGGTAGACGAAGGTGGCCCCGGGCGCCACCGCGTCCTGCGTCACCCCGGCCACCCCGTCCATGGCGTTCGGCACGTCGACGCCGTGCCAGTGCACGGTCACCCCGACCCCGGGCAGCCGGTTGACCAGCGTCACCTCCACCAGGTCGCCCTGCCGCACCACCAGCTGCGGCCCCGGCGCGACGCCGTTGAACGTCCACGCCGCCACCTGTGCGCCGGAGTCCAGCCGTACCGTGGCCGCCTGCGCCGTCAGCGTGAACCGGCGGACCGCCGCATCGCCACCATCGGCGCCGGTCAGCTCGGTCACGCTGATCCCGCCGGAGTGCTGGTGCCCCGCCACGGCGCCGCCGCCGTCGTCCATGGCGCCGCCGCTCATGCTGCTGCGCGCCGGCAGCGCGCTGGCCATGGACAGGCCCAACGTCGCCGCGGTCACCGCCACGACACCGACGGCCGCCCGCACCGCTGCCCGCCACCGCCCGGCCCCCGCCGGCACCGGACGGCGCGGCAGCCTCCGGTACGCATAGGTCATCGCCGAAGCCGCGACGATCGCCACGCCCGTGACCGCCGCGGCGCCCACCCCGGCCAGCTGCGCCATCGCCGCCACCGACACGATGCCCGCGGCGCCGGCCACCGCGCCCGCTCGACCCGGCCGCCCGGTCGGGCGCAGCCACACGAGGTGCGCCGTCGCCGCCGCCAGCAGCGCCGGTGCCACCCACACCAGCCGCAGCCCGGCGAACTCCCACCCCCAGCGCAGCAGCACCAGCCCTGCCGCGAGCCGCAGCACGGCCGCGCCGAGCAGCATCGCGAACGCCACCGCCGACGTCCGAGAGGGCCTCCCCGTCGCGGCCCACCACGCCACCACCGCGACCGGCAACTGCACCAACGCGATCACCATGTCGGCGTAGTGCACCCACAGGAACATCGGACCCCCTCCACCCGGCACGAATTTGCCCAGCCCATGCCGCGTCCCGCGGACCATACCCCGCGACCCTGAGGAGCGGCCTTCCGGCGTGGGCGGCCTGCCGCGTGGCGCACGGCGGCGTCACGCGGCAGGTCAGACCTCGCGGGAACGGCCTGTGGGCCGGGGAAGCGGTGGACCTACTGTCCGGCCTGGAGCTCGGCGATCTGGTCCCGGGCGGCGGCGACGAGGTCGGCGTTCGTGTTCGCCTGCCCCGACAGCCCCCAGCCACCATCGGTGGCCTCGGTCAGCAGGACCCAGGTGCGATCCCGGAGGCCGGCGTCGCCGGACGCCTTGACGACGAGGTCCGTGAGCTGGGCGACGACGGCGACCTGCTTGTCGCGGTCCAGGCCGCCGGCATTGGTGAGCACCTGGACCCGCACGTGGTCGGTGTCGCCGTCGACGTTCGAGAACGCCGTGGCCGGCAGCTCGTGCACGAACCCGGCGGTGTTCTTGCGGAACATCGGGATGTTCGGGACCTGCTCGACCGCCATCACGATGGCTGCGGCGTCCTGGACCGCTGATTGACATGACAACGGCGGGGGCTGGATGGGCTGGGATGTCTGAGGAGGAGCGGGGCGAGCGCCGGCCGGCCGGGGCTCCCGAGCGAATGATCGAAAGCGCGATCCTGCTGCTGGCCCAGCACGGGTTCGAGGCGGCGTCATTCGGCGCGGTGCTGAAGGCGTCACAGGCGCCGCGCGGATCGATCTACCATCACTTTCCCGGGGGCAAGCAGCAGCTGATCGCGGCGGCGATCGACGTGGCGGAGGCGCGCGCCGTCGCGCTGGCGCGCGGCATGCATGGCCGTACCGCGGTGGAGATCATCGATGGGTTCGCCGGCGCGTGGCGGGCCGTCCTCGAGCTGTCCGACTTCGGTGCCGGCTGCTCCGCGGTGGCGGTGACGGTGAGCTCGGACGATCCCGAGCTGGTCGAACGCGCCGGGGCGGTGTTCCGGTCGTGGCGGCAGGCGCTCGCCGAGGTGCTGCTGGCGTCGGGCCTGAACGCTCAGCAGGCCGCCGACCTGAGCATGATGATGCTCGCCGCGTGTGAAGGCGCGGTCGTGCTGTGCCGGGCGGAGCGGTCATTGGTGCCGTTGGAGGCGGTCACGGGTCAACTCAAGCTGCTGGCGGCAACCATGGCGGGGTGAAGAGGACCGCGCCGGCGGCAGGTGAACGCCGCCGCCGGCGCGGGCTGTGCGGTCTGCTCAGGGTGCGTTGACGGTGAAGGTCGCTCCGGCCGCTCCGGTGAAGGTGACGACTCCGCCGCTCTCGCTGGAGCTGACGGCACCGCCACCGACGCGGGTGACGGTGATCGACTGGCCGGGCCACGGGTTCTGGAATCGCACCTGGCCGTCCACCTGCGTGGTGAAGTCGACGTACTGGACCCGGCCGCCCTGGAGGCGGCTGGACACCAGCACGGCGTTCTTCTCGCGGAGATTGACGAAGCCGGCGTCCTTGCCGGCGGGCCACACGGGGAAGAGGCGGATGATGCCGTTGCTGCTCTGCAGCAGCAGGTTGTTGACCGCTTCGACGGCGCCGGCCTTCTCGAGCCCGTGGGACTGGTCGTAGATCCGCAGGTTCGCGACCGTCCACTGGTTGATCTGGTTCTTGAGTTGGTCGATCAGCGCCTGGCCCGGGTAGCCGACCCGCGCCGCCTGGGTGAACACCTTGGGGAAGCTGTTCTCCTGACCCCAGGAGTTCATGGCGTTGATGGTGTTGATGGCCATCTGCCGGTCCGCGGCCGACGAGTTGACCCCGAGGACCTCGCCCGGGTGGATGAACTCCAGATTGACCGTGTTGTCCCCCGGATGGAAGGGGCGCGTGTCGCTGCCGGAGAAGGTGCCGGCGTCCCCGAGCGCGTAGACCGTCTGGCCGTTGTAGACGGTCGTGGGGATGGGCGCGAGCCTGCTCAGGATGTTCTGCCAGGTGGCCCGCGGCCCGGAGTCGACGTTCAGCGTCGTGCTCGCGTTGATGACCGCGTTGAGCAGGGTGTAGTCGTAGTAGGCGATGTACTGCGTGGCCGCGAACAGCGAGTTCACCACCTGCTGGTGGTAGGAGTCGTCCGCGGCGATCCCGAACGGTGGAATGCCGACGGGGAACAACAGTCCGCTCGGCATGCCGCCGCTGGGGAAGCGGGCGGCCACGTAGTCGGCCTTGACCCGGCTGAGGTCCTGCTGGGCCCTGCGGCGTGCTTCGGGGACGAAGCTCTGGATGGCGTCGACGTACGGCAGCGCCAGCTCGGGCCGGTTGCTGGAGTAGACGCCGTAGAAGCTGGCCTGGAAGTTGTAGTTGAGGTGCATGTCGCCGTTGAACCGGAGACTGTCGCTCGTGGCCCAGATGCCGTACAGCCCGGGAGCGGTCTTGCCGGCCCGGATGGACGATCCGAGCAGGTACTGGTGTCCGTAGTAGAACTTCTCCAGCACGTCGTCGTTCAGGTCGACGTACGACTGCAGCCAGTACGCCTTCCACCAGTCGGTGTGCTGCGTGTACAGACCATCCACAGTGGAGCCAGACGCGGGCACTCCCATCGTCGCCTTCGACCGGCCGGCCGGCGGCATCATGGTCGACGCGGTCGTCTCCGACAACGCCGCCGGCATCGGCACGGCCTTCCGGCACCTGCGCGGTCACGGCCACCGCCGTATCGCCTACATCGGTGACGAGGAGCGCATCTTCACCGGCCACGAGCGGGCCGCCGCGTTCCGGGCGTGCATGGCCGCCAGCGGTGAACCGGTCACCGGCCTCGTCCACCCCGGCGTCGCGGAGCCCGCCCGGATCGCGGCCGCCCTCGACGCGGCCCTGCACGGCCCGGCCCGGGCCACCGCGCTCATCACCGGCAACGCGTCCACCACCCTCGAGGTCCTGCGCCACCTCGGCCCCGCCGCCGCGCACCTGGCGATCGTCGGCTTCGACGACTTCGCGCTCGCCGACCTGCTCCAGCCCGCGATCACCGTCATCGCCCAGGACAGCGACACCATCGGCCGCACCGCCATCGATCTGCTGCACCAGCGCATGACCGACCACACCCGGCCGGTGCAGACGGTCACGATCGGCGTCGAGCTCATCGTCCGCGGGTCCGGCGAACTTCCGCCGGCGTCCTCCTGAAGCCACGGCGCGCCCCGCCTCCACGGGTGCGGCGCCAGAATCACCCGGTTTACCGCCCTGCTGAGGGGCGCCCCGACGTGCATTCCCGTGGCCGGTGGGGTAGCTGAATTCGTAAGGACGACGCAGATGAGCTTTTGGAGGTGCGTCATGTCCGAGGTATCGAGCTACCGGACGATCTCGGAACATCCGGACGTCGCCGAGATGCGTGAGCGCTATGAGCGAATCACCGCCAGCGGCCAGGCGATCGTCGTCGACGGCCTCGTGCTGCTGGCGGGCGCGTGGCTGGCGATCTCCCCGTGGATCGTGCACTTCAACATGTCCGCGCCCAGCGTGACGATCAACAACCTGATCCTGGGGGTCATGGTGAGTGTGATCGCGCTCGGCCTGACCTGGGCGCCGGCGCGGATGTACCGGCTGAGCTGGGCGATGGCGGCGATCGGTGTCTGGGTCATCATCGCGCCGTTCGTGACCAGGCAGTGGAGCGCCGGCATCATCTGGACCAACGCGGTGACCGGCGGGCTGACGCTGCTGCTCGGCCTCGCCGCGGTGGGGATCCTGTTCACGACGGGCCGGACCGGGACCGGGACCCGGACGGGCGGCAATCCGACGGGGTCGGAGCGCCCGCGGTGAGCACCGGATGAGCGCGGAACCCGGGCCGCCAATCACCCAGCGGTGGCGACGGCCCGGTCCGTGCCGCGAGTAGCGTGAGGCGTGGTGACAGTCGGTGGCGCTCGTTGCGGTTCGGGCGCCACCTCCACATCCCCGGGCCTGACTGACGCGATCCCGGGCCCGCGCGACGCGATCCCGCGGCCCGCGTGACGCAACCCCGGCCCGCGTGACGCGCATGGCGTCCTGCTTCGACGACGCGAGGAGGAACGACGGGTATGACAGCGGCACCGGATGCCCGGCACCGCGCCGTCGGATAGCTCGCGGCGATGATCTACGTCCTGGCGGTGTGCGCCGCGGCGCTGAGCGGCGTCGGCAACGCCATCCAGCAGCGCGCGGCGGTGCGCGCACCGGCCGGCAGCGCACTGCACTGGCGGCTGCTGGCGTACCTGCTCCGGCAGCGGCTCTGGCTGGCCGGTCTCGGGATCGCCGTGGCCGGCAACATCATGACCGGGGCGTCGCTGGGCCTCGGCACCGTCACGCTGGTGGAGCCGCTGACGGTCACGTCGCTGCTGTTCGCCCTGCCGGTCGCGGCGATCTGGAGCCGGTACCGGCTCGGCCCCCGCGAGTGGATCGGCGCGCTCGCCGTCGTCCTCGGCCTGGCCGCCTTCCTGGTGGCCGGCCAGCCGGAGCCGGGTCAACGGGCGGACGCCCCGCTGTGGCAGTGGGGGCTCGCCGCCGGGGCGATCGGATCGGTCACCTGGGGGCTGGTCCACGTGGCCCGGCGGATGCGGCCACAGCACGAGGCGTCGGTGCTCGGCGTCGGCGCCGGCATGCTGTTCGGGCTCCAGGCGGCGCTGACCAGCACCGCCGCACACCGGCTGTTCGACGCCGGGCTGCCTGCGGTGCTGACGTCCTGGACGCCGTACGCGATCGTGGCGGTCGCCGCCGTCGGCATCCTGCTGGCCCAGAGCGCGTACAAGCTGGCGCCGCTGTCGGTGTCCTATCCGGCGGTGACCGCCGCGGAGCCGCTCGCCGGGATCGCCATCGGTGTCAGTGTGCTCGGCGGCGCGTTGCAGGTCGGGCCGCTGCTGATCGTCGCGCAGGTCGTCGCGCTCGCGGTGATGGTCGCCGGCGTCTACGCGGTGGCCGCCTCGCGGCTGGTCGAGGCGCACCACCAGCACCGGTTCCACGCGCCCCATCTGCGGGTCGGGATCGGGCATCACCGCTGAGCGGGGTGCCTGCGGAGCGGTTCCGGGTCCGCCAGGCCGTCGAGGACCGCGGCGGCGATCCCTGCCGGGTCGAGTCCGTAGCGGCCGAGCAGCTCGTCGCGGCCGCCGTGCGGCACGAACCTGGTCGGCAGCCCGAGTGCGCGCACCGGCGTGGTCACACCGCGCCGGGACAGGTACTGCGCGAGCGCCGCGCCCACCCCGCCCGCACGGACGCCGTCCTCGACGGTGACCACCAGGCGGTGCGCGCGAGCCAGGTCGGCCAGCGCCGGGTTGACCGGGCGCACCCAGCGCGGGTCGACCACGGTGCACTCCTCACCCGTCGCAGCCACCAGGTCGGCCGCCGCCGTCGCGGCGGTGGCCAGCCCGCCGACCGGCACCAGGAGCGTGGCCGCCCGGCGGGGCGCGCGGAGCAGGTCCAGGCCCTCGACCCGCGTCACCGGCGCCACGTCGGCGGTCACCTCGGCCTTCGGGAACCGCACGACGGTCGGGCCGGGGTCCGACACCGCCTCGCGCAGCGCCCGGCGCAGCGTGGTCGCGTCGCGCGGCGCGGCGATCCGCAGGCCGGGGACGACGCCGAGCATGGCGAGGTCCCACATGCCGTGGTGGCTGGGGCCGTCCGGGCCGGTGATGCCGGCGCGGTCGAGGACGAACGTGACCGGCAGGCGGTGCAGCGCCACGTCGAGGAGCACCTGGTCGAACGCGCGGCCGAGGAACGTCGCGTAGATCGCCACGACCGGGTGCTTGCCGCCGAGCGCGAGCCCGGCGGCGGCGGTGACCGCGTGCTGCTCGGCGATCCCCACGTCGACCACCCGGTCCGGGAACACCCGGCCGAGCGCGGCCAGCCCGGTCGGGCCGGTCATGGCCGCCGACACCGCGACCAGGTCCGCGCGCTCGGTGAAGAGCTCCAGCAGCTCGTCGGAGAAGACGTCCGTCCAGGTGCGCGCGGGCGGCCTGGACGGGCGTCCGGTCGCCGGGTCGCTCACCGGCACGGTGTGCAGCTGGTCGGCCTCGTCGGTCTCGGCGGGCGGAAACCCCAGGCCCTTGCGGGTCACGCAGTGCACCACGACCGTCCGCCCGCAGGCCCGGGCCTGCGCGAGGGCCGCGTCGAGCGCGGCCGTCGACGGGACCGAGGTAGGCCAGGCCGAGCGCGCCGAACAGGTCACCACCGCCACCACCTTCGCCGCTCCGGAGCCGCTCGAGGTGTGCGGCGACGCCGCCGGCGGTGGGCGCGTAGGAGCGGCCGTTGTCGTTGAGCAGGATCACGACCCGGCCGGGCGACGCCGACAGGTTGTTGAGCGCCTCCCACGCCAGCCCACCGGTGAGCGCGCCGTCACCGACGACCGCGACGACCGCCCGGTCGGCGCCGTCGAGCGCGTACGCGCGGGACAGGCCTTCGGCGTAGGCCAGGGCGGTGGAGGCGTGCGAGTTCTCGACGACGTCGTGCGGCGACTCCGCCCGGTTGGGGTAGCCGGACGGCCCGCCGGCGCTGCGCAGGGCGTCGAACTGGTCCCGGCGCCCGGTGAGGATCTTGTGGGTGTAGGCCTGGTGGCCGGTGTCGAAGATGATCCGGTCGTGCGGTGACCGGAACGCCCGGTGGACCGCGATCGTCAGCTCCACCGCGCCGAGGTTCGGGCCCAGGTGACCGCCGGTGCGGCACACGGAGCGCACCAGGAAGGCGCGGATCTCCGCCGCCAGCCGGACGAGCTCCTCGTGGCCGAGCGCGCGGAGGTCCTCGGGGCCGGTGATCAGATCGAGCAGCGACCCGGGCCGGGAGTGATGCGGCGAGTCTCCGGAGTCGATCACAGGGCATCGTCCTTTCTGTGTGAGCGTCAGCTCTGCTCCGGTCCGCGCTCCGGCGCCGGGCCGGCGTGCCCGTTCGCGACCTGTTGCTGGTGGATGTCCGACCGGGTGGTGCTGGCCAGCCAGATGCCGGCGATCATGGCGAGCCCGGCGACCACCTGGATCGCGAGCCGCGGCCCGTCGGTGGCGATCTGCTCGTGGAACGCGGTGACCCCGATCGCGACGCCGACGGCGGGGTCGACGATGGTGATCGCCATGAGCGGCACGGCGATCCGCGAACTCTGGAAGGCGTTCTGGTTGAGGATCACCGCGGCGAGCCCGACGACGATGAGCGCGTAGGTCTGCCCGCGGGTGAGGACGGCGATCGGATCCACGGACAGCTGCTCGGTCAACGCCTTGAGCAACGACGCGGCGATGCCGTAGAGCAGGCCGCTGGCGACGCCGAGCAGCACGGCCCGCAGCCCGTTGTGGGCGAACAACGTGCCGGCCAGGCACACCCCGAGCATCGGCCCGGCCCACAGCGCGACCCCGAGCCAGTCCCGCACCGACGGCTCGGTGATGCCGGGGCGGGGATCGGCGGCGATGAGGAACGCGGCCAGGCTGGCGCCGCCGAGCGCCACCACGGCGTAGTCGCGGGTGTGGACGGGTCGCCGGTTGAGGGCCGCGGACAGCGGGATGGCCAGGAACAGGCCGGTGATCAGCAGCGGCTCGACGAGGATGAGCGGCCCGAAGGTGAGCGCCACGGCCTGCAGCACGGTGCCGATGCCCTCCGGCACCCAGGCCAGCAGCCACCTGGGCCGCTGCACCAGCCGCAGGAGCAGCCGGGGATCGAGCGGCGGCGCCCGCTCCTCCTTCTTGGCCTCGCTCTGCTCGAGCGCGGCACCGACGGCGAAGGCCGCCGCCGAACCCAGCGCCGCGACAACCGCGACAGCGCTCATGACGCCCGCCCGCGGGTGTCATGAGCGGGCATCGGCACCCGCGAGCGTCGGCCGTCCGCGTGCGGCGATGCCGGCGATGCCGATCGCCGGATCCGTGGCGAACAGCGCCATCCCGGCGTCGCGGGACCGCCGGCCCGGCTCGCCACAGGCGGCCTCGGCCAGCGCCCGCCCGAGCTCGTCCGGGCCGCGCACGAGCGTGGTCACCCCGGCCTCGGCCATGGTGGCCGCGCTCGCCTTGCCGTGGCCGGGCAGCGGCCGGTACGTGAGCACGGGCAGCCCGCTGGCCATGGCCTCCAGCGCGGTGAGCCCGCCGCCGTTCTCCACGAGCACGTCGGCGGCGCGCAGCAGCTCCGGCATGTCGTCCACCCAGCCGAGGACGTGCCCGGCGCCGGCCCGCGTCATCCGGCGCCGCAGCGCCGTGTTGTGCCCGCAGACCGTGACCGGGATCGCCGCGCCCGTGGCCGCGATCTCGGCGGCCGCCGGCGCGACCTCGCCGACCCCCCAGGCGCCGGCGACGAGCAGCGCGAGCCGGCCGTCCGGCGGCAGGCCGAACCGCTCCCGGGCCCGCTGCTTCGCCGCGGCGGACGCCGGGCGGCACCGCGGGGACACCACCCGGCCGGCCACCCGGACGTCGCCGGCTCCGTGGGCGAGCCCCTGGAGCCGGCCGGTCTCGTGCGCCACGAGGTGGGCGTCGACGCCGGGGGAGAACCAGATCGGATGCGCGGCGAAGTCGGTCAGGTAGGTGATCACCGGCACGGTGAGCCGCCCGTCGCGGCGCAGCGGGCCGAGCAGCTGGCTGGCGATCGGGAAGGTCGACACGACCGCGGTGGCGTCGGCGGGCAGCGCCCGCAGCATCCGGGAGCGCACCGGGCGCAGCAGGGCGCGGATGACCGGCCCGGCCCCCCGGAACCGGCAGGCGATCGCGAACAGGCCGTCGTAGATCCACGGCAGCCGCAACAGCAGGCCGTGGTACGTGCCGCGCAGCAGCCGCCCGAGCCGCCACGGGAACACGTCCGTGAGGTCCAGGCAGTCGACCTGGAAGCCGTGATCGCGCAGCCGGGCCGCCAGCTCGCGGGTGGTGCCGTCGTGCCCGGCGCCGACGCTGGCCGAGATCACCACGATGCGGCGGTGCGGGTCTGCGTGGGCCGGACCAGACTCGGTGGTTGACACGACAGGCGATCTACCGCGAAACCGTGCGGTTCTAACCGCCGGGCGTCGCCGGAAGCTCGCGGAAAGGGAGATCCGATGCGGATCGCGGGCCGGGTCGCGCTCGTCACCGGCGCCTCCTCGGGCCTCGGCTGGGCGGCGGCGCTCCGGCTCGCCGACGCGGGCGCGCGGCTCGTCCTGCACGGCCGCGACCGGCGGCGGTTGTCGGCGCTGGCCCGGCGCACCGGCGGGCTGCCGGTGCAGGGCGACCTCGCCGAGCCGCAGGAGGCGGACCGGCTGGCCGCGGAGGCGCAGCGGCTCGCCGGCGGGGTGGACATCCTCGTCAACAACGCCGGCGTGGGCTGGGCCGGGCCGTTCGGCGAGATGACGCCGCCGGACATCGACCGGCTGGTCACGGTCAACCTGGTCGCGCCGGTGCGGCTCACCCGGGCGTTGCTGCCGGCGATGTGCGCCCGCCGGGACGGGTGCGTGATGTTCGTGACGTCGATCGCCGGCCGGACGGGCGTGGCCGGCGAGGCGGTCTACGCGGCGACCAAGGCCGGCCTCGACACCTTCGCCGAGAGCCTGCGGCTGGAGACGCGAGGCTCGGGCGTCGGGGTCGGCGTGCTCGTGCCGGGTGTCGTCCAGACCGAGTTCTTCCGGCGCCGCGGCCGGCCGTACGAGCGCAGCAGCCCCCGGCCGCTGCCCGTGGACCGGGTCGCGGACCTGCTGGTCCGGGCGATCGCGACCGGCAGCGCCGAACGTTACGCGCCCGGCTGGTTGCGGCTGCCGGTCGCGGTCCGCGGGGCGGCCCCCGGCCTGTACCGGCGGCTGGCCGCCCGGTTCGGCTGACGCGGGCCTACCCGCTGCGCAACGCCCGCAGCGACTGCTTGAGCGACGACATCGTCGCCAGCACGGCCGTCGGCTCGTAGCCGCAGTGGGCCATGCAGTTGGCGCAGCGCGCGTCGCGGCCCCGGCCGTAACGCTCCCACTCGGTGGTCTCCACCAGCTCCCGGTAGGTGGCGGCGTATCCGTCGGCCATCAGATAGCAGGGCCGCTGCCAGCCGAACAGCGAATACGACGGCACCGCCCAGGCGGTACACGGGAAGTCGACCCGGCCCTCGAGGAAGTCGAGGAACAGCGGCGAGTGGCTGAGGCGCCACCGCTGCCGCCGGCCGTTGGCGAACGCCTTGCGGAACAGCTCGCGCGTCTGCTCCACGCCGAGGAAGTGCTCCTGGTCCGGGGCCTTCTCGTAGGCGTACGCCGGGGAGATCATCATCTCGTCGACCCGCAGCTCGTCGTTGAGATGGTCGAGCACGTCGACGACGGTCTGCGGGGTGTCGGTGTTGAAGAACGTCGTGTTGGTCGTGACCCGGAACCCGCGCCGCTGCGCCTCCCGTACGGCGGCGACGGCCTCGTCGAACACGCCGTCCTTGCACACCGAGGCGTCATGACGGTCCCGGAGGCCGTCGATGTGGACGGTGAACGCGAAGTACCGCGACGGCCGGAACTTGTCGATCTTCTTCGGCAGCAGGACCGCGTTGGTGCACAGGAACACGTACTTCTTGCGCTTGACGAGCTCGGCGGCGATGGTGTCGATCTGCGGGTGCATCAGCGGCTCGCCGCCGGCGATGGACACCATCGGCGCGCCGCACTCGTCGATCGCGGCGAGCGCCTGCTCGACGGACATACGCCGCTTGAGGACGTCGGCCGGGTGCTCGATCTTGCCGCAGCCGGCGCACTTGAGGTTGCAGGCGAACAGCGGCTCCAGCTCGACCAGCAGGGGAAACTTCTCGCGGCGCCGCAGCTTCTGCGCGACCAGGTACCGGCCGATCCGCAGCCGCTGCCGCAGTGGAATGCTCATCGCCGTACCTCCTTGGGCAACATGAACTCGACGTCCTCGCTGATCGCGGTGTGCTCGTGGGCGGCCTGCGCGCCGAGCCCGGACAGCGCGCCGACGACCTCGTCGACGAGGACGGGTGGTGCCGAGGCGCCGGCGGACACGCCGACGGTGTGGACCCCGGCGAGCCACCGCAGGTCGATGCCGCCCGCGCCGTCCACCAGGTGTGCGGGCGTCCCGGCGCGTTCGGCGACCTCGACCAGGCGGCGGGAGTTGGACGAGTTGCCGGAGCCGATGATGAGCATCGCCCCGCAGGCGGCCGCGACCTCGGACACCGCGCGCTGCCGGTTGGTCGTGGCGTAGCAGATGTCGTCGGACGGCGGGGCGGCCAGGTCCGGGAACCGGTCCCGCAGCACCGCGACGACGTCGGCGACGTCGTCGACGGCGAGGGTCGTCTGCACCAGGTACGACACCCGCCGCGGGTCGTCGACCCGCACCTGCTCGGCGTCCCGGACGTCCTGGACTAGGCGGATCCGGTCGGGTGCCTCGCCGAGCACGCCGTCGGTCTCCTCGTGCCCGGCGTGCCCGATGAGCAGGACGGTGTCGCCGTGGTCGGCGAACCGGCGGGCCTCGCTGTGCACCTTCGTGACGAGCGGGCAGGTGGCGTCGATGGCGTCCAGCCGCCGGTCGGCGGCGGCCGACCGGACCGCGGGCGAGATGCCGTGCGCGGAGAACACGGTCACCGCCCCCTCCGGGACGTCGTCGACGTCGTCGACGAAGACGGCGCCCCGCGCGGCGAGGTCGGCGACCACGTGCGTGTTGTGCACGATCTGCTTGCGGACGTACACCGGCGGCCCGTGCAGCTCGAGGGCGCGCTCCACGACGAGGATGGCGCGCTCGACCCCGGCGCAGAACGATCGGGGCGCGGCGAGCACGACCCGGCGGAGCGTGGTGGCGGCTGCCCACTCGTCCAGCCCGGCGGCCACGGTCGGCAGGGCCGCCAGCGCCGTGCGCAGCTGCCCCAGGGTGCCCGGCCGGACCAGCGCACCGGTGTCGGCGACGACCCGCACGCAGGCCGCGGGCCGGTCCGCCGGCCAGTCCGTGGGCCGGTCGGTGGGCCCGGCGAGCAGCCAGGTCGACTCCAGGTCCACCGCCAGCGCGCCGGTGGCGGCGAGCCGGTCCCGCGCCGTCCCCCCGGCCGGCCACTCCGTGCTGACCACCGGGCCGGTCCGGACGGTGAGCCCTTGCCGGCGCAGCGCGCCCGCGAGCAGACCGGCCGCGGGGAGCACGGTCGTCGCCGGCGGACCGGTGACCCACGGGGCGGTGCGGACCTCGGTGGCCACGACGACGTCGCCGGGCTTCAGCGCCGGGTCCAGCCCGCCGCCGACACCGGCCACGGCGAGCGCCCCGGCGCCGGTCATGGCGGCCGAGCGGGTGGCCCGCTCGGACCGGCGGCGCCCGACACCGGTGTGCAGGACGGTGCCGGCCGAGCCGGGCAGGGCGCGGCGTAGCTGCGCCGCCTCCATGCGCATCGGTGCGCAGAGCACCCAGTCACCGTCCGCCCGCTGCCGTGCCGGTGCGCTCATCGGTCCTCCTGCGGGGCGTCCCGCAGCACGCGGCCGAGGGCGCTGATCGGGAACACGAGCCGGTACAGGTGGTAGTTGATGTAGAAGTCGCCCGGGAAGCCGGTGCCGGTGTACTGCGGCTCGTCCCAGGTGCCGTCGGGGCGTTGGGTGCGCAGCAGCCACGCGACCGCCCGGCGCGCGGCGGGCTCACGGTGCTGACCGATGGCGTGCAGCGCCAGCAGGGCCCAGGCGGTCTGCGACGCGGTCGACGCCCCGCGCCCGCGCATGACCTCGGTGTCGTAGGAGCGCATGTCCTCGCCCCACCCGCCGTCACCGTTCTGGTGCAGCAGCAGCCAGTCCATGGCGCGCACGATCGCCGGGTGCTGCGGCCGGATGCCGGCGGCGACCAGGGCGGGGACGACGCAGCCGACGCCGTACACGTGGTTGGCGCCCCACCGGCCGAACCAGGAGCCGTCGGGCTCCTGGGCCCGCACCAGCCATCGCACGCCGCCGCGGGTGACGGCCGAGCCGGCCAGGCCCTGGGCGCACAGCGCCTCCACGATGTGGGCGGTGACGTCGGCGCTGGGCGGGTCGATGACCTCGCCGAAGTCGCAGAACGGCAGGTCGGCGACGAGCGCGCGGTCGTTGTCGGCGTCGAAGGCGCCCCACCCGCCGTCGCGTGACTGCATGCCGGCCAGCCAGCGGGTGGCCCGGTCCAGCACGGCGTGGTCCCGCAGCGGGGTGCGTCGCAGCGCCAGGATCACCTCGGCCGTGTCGTCGGTGTCGGGGTATCCGTCGTTGTCGAACTCGAACGCCCACCCGCTCGGCGGGACGCCCGCGCGGCGCACGGCCCAGTCGCCACGGGTGGTGATCTCCTCCCCGACCAGCCAGCTCCCGGCGCGGGCGAGCGCGGGGTGGTCGTCCGGGAGCCCCGCGTCGGCGAGCGCCGTGACCGCGAGCGCGGTGTCCCACACCGGTGACTGGCACGCCTCCAGCCGGCGGATGGTCCCGCCGGGCGTCTGCTCCCGGACGGTGAAGCGCTCCAGTCCCTCGATCCCGGCCCGCAGCACCGGATGCGTGAGCGGATACCCGAGCAGGTGCAGGGCGATGAGCGAGTACACCCACGGCGGCTGGATGCCGCCCCAGGAACCGTCCGCCTCCTGCCGGGCCACGATCCATTCGGCGGCGCGGCGCAGCGCGTGGCGGCGCACCGAGCGGGCGGCGACCCGCTCGTAGCCGCGCACGGCCAGGTCGAGGCGGTGCAGCCAGCCGGCCCGGCTGGACAGCGGCGGCGGTGGCGGCGGCCGCAGCCCGGTGCGCAGCTCGGGCAGCGAGAAGCCCAGCGACCGGACGGGCCGGGTGGCCCGCACGACCGCCAGCGGCACGATGGTCTGCCTGGCCCAGCACGCGAAGTCGTACACGTTGAAGGGCATCCACGCGGGCAGCAGGACGAGCTCCGGCGGGATGGCGGGCACCTGGTGCCAGGGCCACTCGCCGAACAGCGCCAGCCAGATGCGGGTGAACACGCGGCTGCGTTCGACGCCGCCGTGGGCCCGGACGAACGCGGACGCCGCCGCCATGTGCGGCGCGCCGGGCGGGTCGCCGGCCAGCCGCAGCGCCGCGTACGCCTCGATGGTGGTGGACAGGTCGCCCGGCCCGCCGTGGAACGTCGCCCAGGCGCCGTCGTCGAGCTGCCGGGAGCGGATCCAGCGGGCCGTCTGCGCGGTCAGCTGCTCGTCGCAGATGCCGAGGAACCGGCGCAGCAGCAGGTCCTCGGCCTCCATCGTCACGTTGGTCTCCAGCTCGCCCTTCCACCAGCCGGCCGCGTCCTGCAGGCCGAGCAGGTGCGCCGCCGCCCGGTCCAGCCCGGCCCGGGCCCGGTCGTGGAGCTCGTCGCCGGCGGGAACCTGCGTCAGCACCTGGGTCATCAGTGGTCCCGCCCCGTCACCAGGCGGGCGAGGTCCACCAGGTCGGCGTGCACGTCCGCGGGCAGGTCGAGCGCGGCGAGCTGGTCCAGCGCGCGGGCCAGGTGCCGGTCGGCCTCATCCTGGACCCAGTCCCGGGACCCGGAGTCCTCCAGGAGCCGGCCGGCGGTCGTGAGGTCGGCCTCCCGCAGCTCTTCCGCGGACGCGAACAGCGACCGGAAGTCGTCGCCGGCGGCGGTACCGGAGGTGAGCGCGTGCACGATCGGCACCGACTTCTTGCGCGCCCGCAGATCGGACCCCACCGGTTTGCCGGTGCGCGCGGGCTCGCCCCAGATGCCGAGCTGGTCGTCGACGAGCTGGAAGCTCATCCCGAGGTGCGTGCCGAAGCGGGACAGGCCCTGGGTGAGCGCCTCGGGCGCGCCGCACAGCAGCGCCCCCAGCGTGCAGGCGCACGACATCAGCGCCGCGGTCTTGTCGGCGGACATCGCGAGGGCCTCGTCGAGGCTGACGTCGTCGCGGCGCTCGAACTCCAGGTCGGCGGCCTGCCCGGCGATCAGCCGCTGCACGTCCGCGTCCAGCCGCCGGGCCGCCTGCGCGCCGCCCGGCCCGCCGTCGCCGGCGAGCGCGTCGTGCGCGAGGACCATCAGGGCGTCGCCGGCGAGGATCGCCGCGGCGGTGCCGAAGACCGCCCAGGCGGTGGGGCGGTGGCGGCGCATCGTGTCCTGGTCCATGACGTCGTCGTGCAGCAGCGAGAAGTTGTGGGCGAGCTCGACGGCGGCGGCCGCGGCCGCGCCCCGCTCGGGTGGGTGACCCGCGGCGCGGGCCGACAGCAGGGCCAGCGCCGGGCGGATGCCCTTGCCGCCGGCGGCGGTGGGTGCCCCGCCGGCGTCGCAGTAGCCCAGCTGGTAGGCGCCGACCCGCTGGTTGCGGGGATCGAGGCGACCGAGGAGGTCCCTGATCCGGGGCTCGACCAGGGCGGGTACCTGATCGAGGCAGGCAACGGATGCGATGGTCAACGGGTGCCCTCCAGATTTCGGTTCGAAGACATGAGGTGGGCGAGCACGACGTCGGCGGCGCGGTGACCGCTGCGGACCGCGCCCTCCATCGTGTCCGGCCACCCCGTGTCGGTCCACGCGCCGGCCAGGACGAGGCCGGGCAGGCGGGTCGCCGCGCCGGGGCGCAGCGCGCGGGTGCCGGGAGCCTGCCGGAACGTGGCGTGCGGCTCGCGGGTGACGAACGTTTCCAGCACCCGCGCCGACCGCGCCGCCGGGAAGAGTCCGGCGACGGCGGCGGTGTAGGTGGCGGCCAGCCGCCCGGCGGGCACCGTGATGGTGTCGTCCGCGGCGGAGATCGAGACCACGAGGTACTGACCGTCGGGCATCGACGGCGGCGTACGGTCGAACACCCACTGGACCGGGGACTCCACCGCCGCGGCGAAGGGCAGCCCGGTGACGACCGAGTCGTAGCGCAGGTGGACGTTCACGATCGGGGTGCTGCCCAGCCGCTGCCAGCCGGCCCGGTCGTCGCAGGCCGCGGCCGGCACCAGCCGCGCGGCCGCCGTATGCGGCACGGCCAGGACGACCGCGTCGGCGGCGAGCTCGTCCCGGCCCGCGCGACCGCCGGCGCCGCCGATCGCGACCCGGAACCCGGTGGTGTCCGGCTCGACCCGCTCCACCCGCCGCCCGGTGTCCACCCGCACACCGAGCCGGGCCAGCAGCCGCAGCGCGGGACGGCCGTGCAGGCTGGACAGCGGTGCGATCGGGCGCCCGATGTCACCGGCGTCGGCCCGCTCCAGCAGCCCGGTCCGGAACACCCGCGCGGCGAGGGCCAGCGACGCCTGCTCCGCGGGGGTGTTGAGCGCCGCGACGGTGATCAGGTCCCACAGCCGGCGTACCGCGCGGGAACCCTGGCCGTGGTCCGCGAGCCAGCCGCCGAAGCTGATCCGGTCGTTGCCTGGGTCGTCGGGATCCACGGCGCGCAACGCGTTGGCCGCCGCGATCGCGTGCCACCGCTCCCGGACGTTCAGGAGGGTGTACCCGGCCAGGGGCGGGAGCAGGTGGGCCGGGGCGGGCAGGCCGCGGGCGCGGGCCAGCACGTGCGGCGCCCGCCCGGGCGCCAGGACCGGGACGGAGAACCGCGGCTGCAGCCGCGTCAGGCCGGTGCTGCCGAGGCGGTCCAGGAGGTCCCGGTACCGCTCGTAGCAGCGCAGGAACACGTGCTGCCCGGTGTCCACGGCGAGACCGCCGTGGTCGAACGAGTACGTCGCCCCGCCGAGCTCGCCGCGCCGCTCCACCAGCGTCACCCGGTGCCCGGCGTCGGCGAGGCGGACGGCGGCGGTGATGCCGGCGAGCCCGCCGCCGACGACACACACCTCGCGGCCCGCGTCCGCCGCCGGCGGGCCCGGCGTCATGCCGTCCGCCTGACGAGCGCGCGGACGGCGACCGTGGCCTTCGCCCGGGACGGCAGCGACAGCCGGGTCCGGGTGACGGCCATCGGGTCGCTCACGATGCGGTCCAGCAGCCGGTGGTAGATGCCGGCCATGGCGGCGGTGCAGGCGGCGCTGCGCGCGTCCAGCATCGGCAGCAGCCGCAGGCCGGTCTCGTACCACCGTTCGGCCCGCTCGGCCTCGAAGCGCACGAGGGCGCTGAACCGGTCGGGCGGGTCGGCGAAGCCGTCACCGTCGGGCTCCAGGTTGCAGCCGAACCGGTCGAGGTCGTCCTTGGGCAGGTACACCCGGCCGTTGTGGCGGTCCTCCCGCAGGTCGCGCAGGATGTTGGTCAGCTGCAGCGCGATGCCCAGCGCGTCGGCCGGCCCGGCGGCCCGTCCGGGTGCGCCCGGGTCGAACACGCCCAGCGACAGGCGGCCGACGGAGCCGGCCACGCACCGGCAGTACCACACGAGGTCGTCGAAGGTGGCGTACGTCGTGCCGCGGACGTCGGCCGCGCAGCCGTCGATCAGCTCGTCGAAGGCGTCCAGCGGGACGGGCAGCCGCCGCGTGGCGTCGTGCAGGGCCAGCAGCACCGGGTCGTCTGCGTCCGCCTCCGGCAGGCGGTGCAGCGACTCGCGGACCCGGTCGAGCCGGGTCAGCTTCTCGTCCGCGGGCAGGTCGCCGTCGCCGATGTCGTCGATACGGCGGGCGGTGGCGTACACCGCGGACAGCGCGCGCCGCTTGTGCCTCGGCAGCAGGCGGATGCCGTAGGAGAAGTTGCGGGCCTCCCGGCCGGTGATCTCCTCACACCGGCGGTACGCCTCGTCGACCGTCGCGGCCGCGCTCACCCGATGCTCCTGGCCATCGCGGCCAGCCAGGACGCCGCGATGTCGCGCCGTCGCGGCCTTGGCGGTCCGGGCAGCGGGTCATATCCGCGGCGCTCCAGCGCCCGTAGCGTCGCGTACCCGCCGGCGAGATAGCCGCCGACCGCCACCCGGGCCCAGCCGTGCAGGGTCGCGAGCAGCGGTGCGCCGGCGTCCAGCCACGCCTTCGCGCGATCGGCCTCGAACCGGACGGCCGCCCGCAGCGCGCCGCTCGCCGTGGCCGCGGCCAGGTCGGTCTCGGGCACGCCGAACCGGTCGAGGTCCGCCGCGGGCAGGTAGACGCGGCCGCGCCGGTGGTCCTCCGCGATGTCCTGCAGGTGCTCGACGAGCTGCAGCGCGGTGCAGATGCGGCCCGACAGCTGTACCTGTGCCGGGCCCGCCTGGTCGAACACGTGCAGGACCAGCTCGCCGACGGGGTCGGCGGACAGCGAGCAGTACCGTACGAGCTCCTCGACGGTGGCGTAGCGGGTGATGACCTGATCGACGCGGTTCGCCTCGATCAGCCGCAGCAGCGGCCCGGCGGGCAGCCGGCACGCGTCCACCGTGGGGGCGAGCGCGCACAGCACCGGGTGCTGCACCGGCCGCCCGTCGTACAGCCGGCGGACCTCCGCCTCGAACACGTCGAGCATCGCCGTCCGGTCGGCCGCGGTCACCCCCACGACCGGCTCGTCACCCAGGTCGTCGACGAACCGGGCGTAGCGGTACAGCGCGAACAGGTGCCCGCGGGTGGCCCTGGGCAGGATCCGCAGCGCCACCGGGAAGTTCTCCGCCCGGGCCCGCGCCTCCAGCGGTACGGGTGCCGCCGGCGCTCTCGTCGCGCTGCTCATGTCAGGCGCCCGCCCCGGGCGCAGGAGGTGGCTCGTGACGCCGCGAAGAGATCCGTGCCGCACATGGCGGCGCGCTACCCGCAATCCCGCGCCCGTAACCGGCACCGCCGCCCGGCGCGACGGCTGCCGGCCCGTCACGGGACGTGCTGGCTCATCCGGGCGAGTCGCAGGCCCTGCCGCTCGCAGTCGCCGGCGACCGCCCCCAGCGCGCCGAGGGCCGACCGCCAGGCGCCCGGAGCCGCCGCGCAGTCGCTGTCGTGCAGCAGCAGGGTGGCGCCGCCGCGGATGCCGCCGGACCGGAGGTGGGTGAGCACGGTGCCGGGGGTGGCGCCGGCCTCCCAGTCGCGGCCCCAGGCGCTCCAGAGCACCGGACGCAGGCCGAGCCGGGCCGCCGCGAGCAGGCTCCCCGCGGAGAGGATGCCGTACGGCGGCCGGAACCAGGCGGGCCGGACCCCGCAGGTGCCGGCGATCAGGTCGGCGGTCCGGGCGAGCTCGTCGTGGACGCGGCCCGGCGTCATCCGGAGGTGATCGCGGTGGGTCCAGCCGTGGACCCCGATCTCGTGCCCGTCCTCCTGGATCCGGCGCAGCAGGCCGGGCGCCTTCGCCGCCATGGCACCGAGCACGAAGAAGGTCGCGGGGACGCGCAGCCGCGCCAGCGACCCCAGGAAGGCCGGCGTGGACGCGGGGTCGGGGCCGTCGTCCAGGGTGAGCGCGACGGTGCCCGGGCGGCCGGTGCCGCTCAGCGCCCGCAGGTGCCGGCGGACCAGGGGCAGCGCCGTCACCGCGGGACCGGCGTGCAGGGCCACGACGGCTGCGGACACGCCTGCCGCCAGAAGCCGTCTGTGCATGCGGCACCTCCATGCTCGCCGTGTGGCCGGGGCGGCTACCCGGTGCCGTGGCCTCGAAACTGCGGCTCGTCGCGGCCCGTGCGGGTGGGGTTCGGAGGTCCCGGACCGGGTACGGCGGCCGCATGCGACCGGACTCGGTGCGGCTGGCCGCTCGGGTGCCCGGGTGGCTGCTGACCGCCGCCGCGGTGACCGGATGCCTGCTCGTGCTGGGTGCCGGCGTCTACGCGCTCATCCGGGTCCTCGTGGTGATCGCTCCCGTCGTGCTGGCGGTCGTGGCGGCGCTGCTGCTCGGCGCGCTCCTCGGCCCGCTGACCCGGCTGCTGCGGAGGCTGCGGCTGCCCGCCTGGCTGGCCTCGCTGCTGACGGTGCTGCTGCTCCTGCTCGTCCTGCTCGGCAGCCTGGTGCTGATCGGCGTGCGGGTCGTGAGCCAGTTCGGCGACCTGCGGCGGCAGCTGACCGCCGGCGTGGGCCGGCTGCACGAGCTGCTGGTGTCCGGGCCGCTGCACCTCGACGCCCGGCAGATCACGGAACTGACGAACGCGGCGGTGCGGGCGCTCCGCAGCGCGATCCCCGGCCCGGCGGCAGCCGCGAGCGCCGCTGAGATCCTCACCGCGAGCGTGCTGACCCTGCTGCTGCTGTTCTTCGTGCTGCGGGACGGACCGCTGGCGTGGCAGCGGGCCACCACGCTCGTGCCGGAGCACCGGCGGGCCAGGGTGACGGCCGCGGCGGCAGCGGGCTGGCACTCCGTCACCTTGTATGTGCGCGGCATCGTCGTGATCGCCTCGGTGGACGCGCTCGGCATCGGCATCGCCCTGGTCGTGCTGCGCGTCCCGCTCGCCCTGGCACTCATCCTGCTGACCTTCATCGCCGCGTTCGTGCCGATCGTCGGCGCGACCGTCGCCGGCGTGATCGCCGTGGCGGTGGCCTTCGTGACCCGCGGCCCGACCACCGCCCTGCTCGTCCTGGCCGCGGTCCTCCTCGTCCAGCAGACCGAAGGCCACCTGCTGCACCCCCTGGTCATGCGCCGCGCGGTCCGCCTCCACCCGGTGGTGACCCTGCTCGCGATCGGCGTGGGCACCCTCGTCGCCGGCATCGCGGGCGCCGTCGTCGCGGTGCCGACGTGCGCGTTCGTCTACCACGCCGTGGCCGGCTACCGCGCCGCCGCCCACGCGGAATCAGCCCCACCCACCCCACCCGCCGACACCGACGACCCTCCGTGACACGGGTGGCGTGTTGCACCCAACGGAGAACGGCATCCCGTCAGCCGGAGGGCCTTGTCCTGTAACGGGACGGCTCAGGGGCGCGGGTAGTCATCCGTTCGCGGTTACTACTTCCGGGCCGGTCGGGTAGGGGCTCGCCGTGCAGGACATGTCCGACGCTTTGCGAGGCGGTCACGGTGGACAGGTATGTCGGGCCCGGTGACGGCCGGGTTCCGGGCTTGGCTGCTGTCGGGGATCAATGACCGGTCGTTGCAGCACGCGGGTCCGGGGGCCAAACCGGCCGCGGACCGTCGGCACTCGTGGTGGAAGGTGATGTGCCTGACCGGGGTGGACTACTTCTCCACGCTGGGCTATCAGCCGGGGATCGCCGCGCTCGCCGCCGGGCTGCTGTCGCCGGTGGCGACGGTGGTGCTGGTGCTGGTCACGTTGTTCGGGGCGTTGCCGGTGTACCGGCGGGTGGCGCAGGAGAGCCCGCACGGTGAGGGGTCCATCGCGATGCTGGTGCGGCTGCTGCCGTTCTGGCAGGGGAAGCTGTTCGTGCTGGTCCTGCTGGGGTTCGCCGCCACCGACTTCGTCATCACGATGACGCTGTCCGCGGCGGACGCCACCGCGCACCTGGACGAGAACCCGTTCTGGCCGGCGGCGCTGCGCGACCACGAGGTCCTGGTGACGCTGGTCCTGCTGGTGCTGCTCGGCGCGGTGTTCCTCGTCGGGTTCACCGAAGCGGTCGGCATCGCGGTCGCGATCGTCGGGCTGTACCTGACGCTGAACCTGGTCGTGGTCGTCGAGGGCCTGTGGCTGATCGCGAGCCGCCCGTCGACGGTCACCGACTGGTCGGCGGCGTTGACGGCCCAGCACGGCAATCCGCTGCTGGTCGTGGCGATCGCGTTGGTCGTGTTCCCGAAGCTGGCGCTGGGCCTGTCCGGGTTCGAGACCGGTGTGGCGGTGATGCCGCACGTGCGCGGTGACCCGGGCGACAGCGAGGAAGCGCCGGCGGGGCGGATCCGGGACACCAGGAAGCTGCTCACCACGGCCGCGCTGATCATGAGCGGGTTCCTGCTCACCACCAGCGTCGTCACCACGGTCCTGATCCCGCCGGCCGAGTTCAAGGCGGGCGGGAAGGCCGACGGCCGGGCGTTGGCCTACCTGGCGCACGAGCACCTCGGTCCGGTCTTCGGCACCGTGTACGACCTGTCCACCATCGCCATCCTCTGGTTCGCCGGGGCGTCGGCGATGGCCGGCCTGCTGAACCTGGTGCCCCGGTACCTGCCCCGCTACGGCATGGCGCCCGACTGGGCCGGGGCGGTGCGGCCGCTGGTCCTGGTGTTCCTCGTGATCGCGGTCGTGATCACCGTCTACTTCCGGGCCGACGTCAACGCCCAGGGCGGTGCCTACGCCACCGGCGTCCTCGTGCTGATCACCTCGGCGGCGGTCGCTGCCGCGCTGTCCGCCCGCCGGCACCGCGAGCGCCGCAAGTTCGTCTCGTTCGTGGTCATCGCCGCCGTCCTCATGTACACCACGATCGCCAACATCGCCGAACGCCCGGACGGGGTGAAGATCGCCGGGTTCTTCATCGTCGGCATCGTGCTGGTGTCGGTGCTGTCCCGGATCGACCGGTCGTTCGAGCTGCGGGTGACCGACCTGCAGTTCGACGCGACCGCCAGCACCTTCATCCACGAGTGCGCCCGGCGTACGATCCGGCTGGTCGCCAAGGATCCCGCGCGCCGCACGGCCCTCGACTACCGGGAGAAGCTCCAGCAGATCCTGGCGGACAACGACATCCCCGACGCCGCCGACGTGATCTTCGTCGAGGTGTCCATCACCGACGCCTCCGACTTCGCGTCCGCCGTCGTCGTGCGTGGCGAGGTCATGCACGGACGCTTCCGCGTCCTAGCCCTGCAGAACCCGGCCGTCGCGAGTGCGATCGCGGCGCTGCTGCTCGGCATCCGGGACCGCACGGGCCGGCGCCCGCACATCTACTTCGAGTGGACGGAGGGCAACCCGGCCGTCAACTTCCTCCGCTTCCTGATCTTCGGGCAGGGTGAGGTCGCACCGGTCACCCGCGAGGTACTGCGCCGGCAGGAGCCCGACCGCATCCACCGGCCGCACGTCCACGTCGGATAGTAGAGCGACGTCAGCCCGCCGGGCGCCTGGGACGCTTCGGCCCGGCGACGTCCAGGGAGTCGGCCAGGCCGCTGCGCCGCAGGCGTTCGTGCGCGGTCGCGCTGACGGCGGCGACGACCAGCCGGTATCCCACCTGCCCGCCGACGCGCAACGCGGCCGCGAGCGCGCCCATGCCGGCGGAGTCGATCCACGTGACCTCGGTCAGGTCGACGCCCACCAGCGTCGGATACCACTCCAGCGCCGCGGCGAGGGCGCGATGGAACACCGCCACCCCGTGGCTGTCGAGCATGCCGTGCAGCACGATGAGCACCCGTCCAGCGGCCTCATTCTGCACCTCGAACGACAGCGCCACCACGCTCTCCCTCACCGGCGAGGAACCCTGGTCCGACCCTAACGGCGACAGTCCTCATTCAGTAACACCGGCAAATGTGGGCTTTGTAAATTGTTCGAACGGACCTTCTTGTCAGGCCTGTCGACCTGCCTCGCCGAGGCGTTCCTGCTCAGCGGCGTAGGCGGCGTAGGCGGCGTCGAGACGCTCGAGCGGTCCCGGGCCGTGGCGCGGCTTCGGCGGGGCGTCCAGGTGCCGCTCCCGGAGCTCGTCCATGAGCTCCTCGATGAACGCCGGGCCCTCGTCGCGCATGAGCTGCTGCCGGGTCCGCAGCTCGGCGCTGCCCGGGCGCCAGTCGAGGCCCCAGTTGCCGAGGGCGTAGATGATCGGCAGCGTCTGGATGCCGGCCTCGGTGAGGCTGTAGCGGGCGCGCTGCCCCCGGAACGCGGTGCCGCGGGTGAGGATGCCCGCCTCGACGAGCCGCACGAGGCGGTCGGCGAGGATGTTCGAGGCGATGCCCTCGATCGACCCGGTGAGCAGCACCCGGAAGTAGCGGCGGTCGCCGAAGATGACGTCGCGCAGCACGAGCATCGACCAGCGGTCCCCGAGGACCTCGACGGCGGCGTTGATCGGACACCCGGACCGTGGTTCCACGACTCCTCCTTGACAGGTATGACGCCACCAATATAGTGGTTGCAGAACGCAACCACTATAGGGTGAGGGTGAGGATGGGCCGCTTCGTCTACTGGATGAACGTGTCCCTCGACCTGCGGATCGAGCAGGTTCCCGGGGACAACGGTGCCGGCGACTGGCTGCGCATCGACGAGCAGCTGCACCGCGAGTTCAACGCGCAGGCGCGAGCGCTCGCGCTCATGGTCCAGGGCCGCGTCGTCTACGAGACGATGGAGGAGTACTGGCCACGGGCCCGCGAGGACGCGTCGCTGCCGGACGTCATGCGCGAATACGGCGAGATCTGGACCACCGCGCCCAAGGTGCTCGTCTCCCGCACCCGGCACACCGCCGGTCACAACACCCGGGTCATCGGCGGCGACGACGCGATCGAGCAGCTCGCCGCCCTCCGGGCCGAGACCGGCGGCGCGATCGGCGTGGGCGGCGCGACGCTCGCCACGCAGCTGCTCCGGGCGGGCCTCCTCGACGAGCTGCTGCTCTTCACCCACCCCACGATCCTCGGCTTCGGCCGGCCGCTGTTCGACGACTACGACCTGCCGATCGACCTCGACCTGATCGAGCAGCGATCGTTCGAGCACGGCGTCACGATGCATCGCTACTCGGTGCGGGACGCGAAGGAGGCGAGCCAGTGCTGACGCGGGTCGCGGACGGTGTGCTGGTCCACGAGAGCGAGTTCCTGAAGAGCAACGCCATCGTCGTGCAGGGCCGCGCCGGTGTGCTGCTCATCGACCCCGGGGTGCAGGACCACGAGATGGCCTGCCTGGCGAGCGACCTGTCCACCTCGGGCCAGACCGTCGTGGCCGGCTTCTCGACCCATCCGCACTGGGACCACCTGCTCTGGCACGCCAAGCTCGGCGCGCCCCCGCGGTACTGCACGGCCAGCTGCGCGGACAGCGTCCGGGAGGAGCTGTCCGACCCGGACGCGAAGGCCAACATCACCGCCCACCTGGCCGAGACGGAGATCGCCGACCAGGTCCCGCTGGACCTGTACGGCCTCGTCACCGCCCTGCCCGCAGAGACGGCGCGGATTCCGTGGGACGGGCCGCAGGTCCGGATCATCGAGCATCAGGCGCACGCCCCGGGCCACGCGGCGCTGCTCATCGAGGAGCGCGGCGTGCTCGTCGCCGGCGACATGCTCTCCGACGTCCTGATCCCGATGCTCGACCTGCACGGTGACGCCGCCGACCCGGTCGAGGACTACCTCGCCGCGCTGCGGCTGCTGGAGGACGTGGCGGGCGGCGCCGACGTCGTCGTCCCCGGGCACGGGTCGGTCGGCGGCGCCGGTGAGGTGCGCGCACGGATCGAGCTGGACCGGGCGTACGTGCTCGCCCTGCGCGAGGGCCGGGTCCCCGACGACCCGCGGATCGGCCCGTCGGCCAAGCCGGGCTGGGAGTGGGTCAGCGACGTGCACGACGGGCAGGTCCACCGCCTCGCCGCACGCACCGGACGCGACGGCGCCCGCGGCTGACGACCGGTGCGGCAGCACCGGCCCCGGGGGCGGTGCTGCCGCACCGCGGGCGACGGGCGCGGTGGGTCAGCGGCTGCCCCAGTAGTCGGCGAGGCCGTAGAAGCCCTGGTTGAACGTGATGTGCCGGGCGAGGAACGTCGCCAGCGGCCGGTCCGTCTCCATCAGCGGCGCGAGCCGCTCGCCGGCCTCCTCGATGAGCGCGGCCAGCCTGGCGTCGACCACCTCCCGGTCGACGCCGAGCAGCAACGCGTTGACGTCGCCCCACGTCACGTCCCGCTGGTAGGTGCCGTAGTCGTTGAGGATCCGGATGATCTGCTGGACCAGTCGGCCGGCGTCGACCAGCGCGCCGGTGTCGGTGACGGGTGCGTCGGTGGTGGCGATCCAGTGCGACAGGAACACCAGGGAGTAGCCGAACTCGGCGCCGGCGAGGTATTCGTCCAATGTGGGCAGTGCCGCGGCGGGGTCGGCCTTCCACTGCCAGTCACGGGTCATCGACTCGAGCATCCGGCGGACGTCGTCCTGCCAGATCTCGGCGAGGCCGGGGAACGCCGGTGAGGTGGCGAGGTCGGCGCGGATGTCGGCGAGCAGGCCGGCCAGCTCGTCGCCCGCGGGGGCCGGGCCGCCGTCGACGACGGCGAGGCAGCGGGCCACGATCGCGTCGATCTCGGCCTGGGAGGTGGCGAGGAGGTCCATCAACCGGTCGACCGCGAAGATCCACATCGTGATCCGGTTGGCGGGGCGGAGCTGGCCTGCGTCGAGCCACGGGGCGCAGAACGTGTTCGCCAGCGCGATCGTACTGAAGAACGGGCCGTCGAACGGCTTCGCGGGGAACAGCTCCGGGTACGCGCCGGCGCAGGCGATCAGGTCCCGCTGGACGTGGCTGGCGACGGCGCAGACCGCGCCGGCCTCCCTCGGCGCGAGGAGATCAGCGATCGCGGTCACCGCATGATCATACGGTCAGCCGACCGGCGCCGGCTCCTCCGAGGCGATCACGTGCTGCACCAGGCTGATCAGCCCCTGCTTGGCGCTCGTACGGTTCCGCGCGTCGCACAGGACCAGCGGGACCTGCGGGTCCAGGTCGAGCGCCATCCGCACCTCCTCGGCGTCGTACACGGGCGCGCCGTCGAAGCAGTTGACCGCCACGATGAACGGCGTGCCGTGGCGTTCGAAGTAGTCGACCGACGGGAAGCAGTCGGCCAGCCGCCGGGTGTCGGCGAGCACGACCGCGCCGATCGCGCCCAGCGCCAGCTCGTCCCACAGGTACGAGAACCGGTCCTGGCCCGGGGTGCCGAACAGGTACAGCACCAGGTCGGCGGTGATGGTGATCCGGCCGAAGTCCATGGCCACGGTGGTGGTGGTCTTCGCGTCGACGCCGGACGTGTCGTCGATGCCGACACCGACCTCGGTCAGCCGCTCCTCGGTCGTCAGCGGCTCGATCTCGCTGACCGCGCCGACGTACGTGGTCTTGCCGGCACCGAACCCGCCGGCGATCAGGATCTTCACCGTGGAGGGCAGCAGCCCGCCGCCGTCGGCCGGTTCAGAGAGCGTTGAGACCATTGATGACCGCCTTGAGTAGGTGGTGACGTTGCGGCTGCGCGGCCGGCCTGGGGCCGCTGGTGAGGATCAGCCCGGCGCCGAGCAGGTCGCCGAGCAGCACCCGCACGGTGCCGAGCGGCAGGTGCAGGTGCGCCGACACCTCGGCCACGGACAGCGGCCGCTGGCACAGGTTCAGGATCGCGGCCTGCTCCGGCGGCAGGTCGCCGCGGATCGCGGCGGCCGGCTGCGTGGACACGACCACCGCGATGAGGTCGAACTCGCCTTCCGACGGCCGGGTGCGTCCCTGTGTCATCGCGTACGGCCGGACGAACGGTCCGGCCTCGTCGTCAGCCCAGCCGGGACCGTCGGTCTGACCGCTCACTTCGCGTCAACCGGGTCCGCGGGGGTGCGCTCGGCGGTGGCCAGGTACTTGCCGACCCGGGCGACCAGCATCGCCATCTCGTACGTGACGAGGCCGATGTCGGCGTCGGAGCCGGTCAGGACCGCCAGGAAGGCGCCGTGTCCGGCGGCCGTCACCAGCATGAACCCGGACTCCATCTCGACGATGGTCTGCCGCACCGCGCCGGTGCCGAAGCGGCGCCCGGCGCCGCGGGCGATGCTCTGCAGGCCGGACGCGATCGCGGCGAAGTGGTCCGCGTCGTCCTTGGTGAGGCCGTCGGACGCCGCGAGCAGCAGCCCATCGGCCGACAGCACCACGGCCTGCTGCAGGTGCCCGACGCGTTTGACGAGGTCGTTGAGCAACCACTGCAACTCAGCGACCGGATGTTTCTGCTGCACCGAACTGTCTCCTTCTACCAGGTCCCGCCGCACTACCGGGTCCGGTTCTCGTCGTCGGCCCCCGACCCCGGGTCACCGGTGCCGTCGGACGCCTGTCCAACCTGCTCGGCCTGTTCGCGGCCGCGGACCGTCTGCTGCTGGTAGCTGGCCCAGCGGCGGCGGTTCTCGTCGGGGCTCAGGGGCGCGCCCGCCGCCCCGTTGGTGGTGTCCTGCGCCGTGCCGTTCGCGGCGGCCTGGCGGACCCGGCGGGGCAGGCCGTTCGGCGTCGGCGGCAGCGCGGCCGGTACAGACGGCGCCGGAGGAACGGAAGGCGCAGCGGGCGCGGAGGGCACGGAAGGCGCGGAGGTACTGGCCGGCTCGGCGGGCACGGCGGCCGCGGGCGGCGCGGCCTGCTCCACGGCGGCCGGCGGTGCGGCCGGCAACGAG